>DAOTUS010000101.1:0-5817 GCA_034437415.1 Herpetosiphonaceae bacterium | reverse complement strand
TGAGCGATACTGTTCCCGTCTTTTTTGGTTTTGGTGCCGTTAAACCATGACATACCGATCAAAAAACGCTGTTTTGAGCAAACAATGTCTGTTTTTGATTTAGATGCGATTGCCCTGGCAATCCGCGCTTAATGACTATCTAAACCGCCGCTCGTAGTATATAGTGTCCCTAATATTTCACCAAATTTCTTCGATACCTATTCGATATTAAGCCAAATCTGCGGATTGAGCACCTTACAGTGGGATGGCCTGGTGTAGCGCCACTCCCTGCCCGATTGGCCTATCTTCGTTCTCGCGTTATGTGGAGGTACCGACATGGGAGCACACCCTGAACCCAGGCGCTCACGCTGGATGTCCCGCAGCCGAATCCTGTTGATTATGGCAATGCTGATGACGCTGACTGTGGCCGCAATCCCGGCCCAGGCCGAGGTCGACGCAGTCGCAGGCCGGGTCACCCGCTTTGCCGCCGACCCAGTTGCTGGGGGGACGGGCGAGGCTGGGGTCACAGTAACACTCAGGACGTTGTTGGGTGCCTTTGTGGCCTCGGATGTGACCGATAGCAATGGCGACTATAGCCTGAGCGCACCTGGCTCATTCAGCAAGTACCTGATCAGCGCCAGCAAAGGTCTCCGGCTTGGGGCGTTTGAATTTAGCGGCGACGGGATTATTTTTATCATCAATGGGAACGCAACCCGCAACCTGGTCGCCCACCGCCCAACGATTGTGATGGTGGCTGGCTACACGCCCGCGCCGGCCAAAACAAGCTGCCCGCAGACAATTCCGGGCGACACCTACAACCCTGGCGTCTGCCCCAACAACGCCTTCGATAGCTTCGAGGGCTCTCCAGCGTCCGAGAACGTCCCGCAGGAGCTGCTGGATGCCGGCTATGCTGTCCAGATCGCGGTCCTCGACTCGAACGTGCTCTTTACGCCGTCAATCGCCAGTATGGTTGTGATTGTGAGGGACGCTATTGATAAGGCCCAGGCTGTGACTGGCGCCTCAAAGGTCATCGTGATGGCCCATAGCACAGGCGGCATTGTGGCGCGGCGCTACATCGAGAGCGTAGGCTATCGGGACGATGTCTCGCACTTCTTCACCTTTGGCACTCCCCACCTGGGTGCCCCGGTTGAGCGCATCGCCGCAGTGCTCATTCCAATTATGGGGCCGTATGTGGCGATTCCTTCCCTGGCTGTATTTTGTTCGCTGCAGCGCGCCGTCTGCGATATGTCCGAGGCGGCGATGGTGGGATTCAACCTCTCATTCCGCCCGCGCGCCGATGTGACCTACCACATTGTTCAGGGCGATGCAGTGCGCTATGTGACATGTTTCTTTCTCGGCGTCCCCTACCCCTGTGCCGACCCAAACAATGCCTCGCTCAACGCCAAGGGCACAGCGATCGACCTGATCAACAACGGCGATGGCCTGATCAACCGAAACAGCCTTAATCTGGCCGGCACCCACGATCGGCTCAAGACCTACGATGCCCACGGCTGGGATTTTGGCAATCCCTGGTATATGGACCGCAGCGGGACGAACAGAGGCGAGGGCTACACCGGCTGCATCTTGCCAGTGCTGGTCAATCGTTCGCGCTCGACCTGCGGCACCGTGACATCCAGCGCGAGCCTGCTGGCACCTACCGATGAGACGACCGCGACGGTGGAGTTTACGCCGCTCAGCCGCGGCACGCTGGCGCTGAGCCAGACGGCGACGCGGGCGATTGGCGTGGTTGATCATGGCTTCCCCGCCAGTTTCGAGGCCCGCTGGAATGAGGGCACGGCGGTGCTTACAATCCTCGCCCCCGATGGGACGCTGATCGATCAAGCCTACGCGCTGAACAATCCCACCGTGGTCAGCGCAACCCTGACCGCCACCTCGGAACACTTTGATGTGATCCAGGCGATCTCGGGAACCTACACGCTCCAGCTTCAGGCGACGGCGGTGCCGACCGATAGCATCGACTACCAGGTTGTCGCCGGATTCCAGAGCAACTACGCGCTCACCGCGGCCCGCAATCGGAACTGGTATCCGCCCAACGATGTCGCCCAGCTCAGCGCGACCTTCAGCGGCCCACAACCGATCGCCAACCAGCAGGTTGTGGCCTACATCCAGCGCTCCGATGGGATCACCGATACCGTGCCGCTGACCGCCAGCGGCTCAGGAACCTACGCGGCGTCCTACCCGGTCCCCAATGCGCCTGGCTACGCCGAGGTGGCGGTGGTGGCGACTGGCGAGTCCAACGGCGTCGCCTTTGAGCGGGCCCAAAGTCTCCATTTTCAGATCTATCCACCTAGCTTTAAGCTCACCGATAGCTATGGCGAGCAGGCGACCTCTGCCGGGCTGACCGTCACCGCCGCGATTATGGCGAACCAGGGCGGACCGGCCCGGATCACCGCGATGCTGGCACCAGCGGCGGGTGGGCCAGATATTGCGGTCGCCACCACCGTGACCACGCTGGTTACCGGCACCACGACGCTGGTTCCGATCCATTTTCCGGCGGCTGATATCTATGCCGGAGCCGCCAGCGGCCCTTATAAGATCAGCCGCATCCTGATCTTTGATGAGCGTGAGGCCACCTTGGTCAGCGATGATCAGCGCGATGTGTACACAACCCAGGCCTACTCGATCTACGACTTCGCACCTTTCCACGTCTATCTGCCGCTCCTGAGCAAATAGACCTGACGTGCTCGTCACCCCGCTAATTTTTTTCCCGGATTTAGTGGGGTGACACTCTGAAGGCTCCCGGCTGCGCTCAGCGATAGAATCAAACACCCCAATCCAAGCTCGTCTGGATCGGGGGTGTTTGATTCTATCGTCGGAATTCGCTCCCAGGAAGGGGCGCTACACTTTCGCCAGGCTCTCCAGCAGCGCCTTCAGGGTTGGCTCCCACTCATCGCGCAGCACCCGGCGGTCCAGCCGGGCCAGCTGTGGGCCGATGCTGACGCCTCTAGGCACGCCCCGGCGCAGCCGATCGCGGTCCGGCCCGGAGCCCTCGGGCAGGCGCACCGTGATCTCGTGTTCGTCCGAGATGATCGAGGTCACGCCGGCGGCCAGCGCCAGGATTTTGATCTGGAGCAGGTCGAGCAGGCGCTGGGCTGGCTCCGGCGGCTTGCCAAAGCGATCTTCTAGCTCCTGGCGCAGCATGCGCAGCTCGCGGGCGGTGCGGGCCTCGGCGATATGCTGGTACACCCGCAGCCGCAGCGTCTCATCGGGCACGTACTCGTCGGGCAGATAGGCGCGAATCGGCAGGTCGATGCTCACCATCGCCTCGGTCAGCACCGGTTCGCTCTCCCCAGGATCGCTGCGCCGCGCCGAGACCACCGCCGCCCGCCGGAGCGACTCGACGGCCTGGGCGCGCTGCTGGCGCTGCTGCTTGAGCTTTTCGGCCTTGCCACTCTGGCCCTCATCGCGGAGCCGCTCGACTGCCTGGGCCAGCAGCCGCGAGTACAGATCGAAGCCAATCGCGGCGATATTGCCCGACTGCTCCGCGCCCAGCAGGTTGCCCGTGCCGCGAATCTCCAGGTCGCGCATGGCGATGCGGAAGCCGGCCCCAAGCTCGGTCGCCTCCTGGATCGCCTCCAGGCGCTGGGTCGCCTCTTCGCTCATGCTCTTGGTGGCGTTGTAGAAGAGATAGGCGTAGCCGCGCTGGGTCGAGCGGCCAACCCGCCCGCGCAGCTGGTACAGCTGGGCCAGGCCGTAGTTGGTCGCATCATCGATGATAATGGTGTTGGCCGTCGGCACGTCGAGGCCACTCTCGATAATCGTGGTGCAGACCAGCACGTCGAACGCGCCCTCAAAGAACTGCACCATCACCTTCTCAAGCTCTTTTTCGGCCGTCTGGCCGTGGCCAACCCCAATGCGGGCCTCGGGAATCAGCTTTTGGAGCCGACTGGCCACGGTGTAAATTGATTGCACCCGGTTATGCACGAAATAGATCTGTCCGCCCCGCCCGATCTCGCGCAAAATTGCATCGCGGATGAGCATTTCGTTGTAGGGCTGGACATAGGTCTTAATCGGCACGCGATCATCCGGCGGCGTGTCGATCACGCTGAGATCGCGAATGCCCGACAGCGCCATATGCATCGTGCGTGGAATCGGCGTGGCGGTCAGGGTCAGAACGTCGATCTCCTGGCGCAGCTGTTTGAGCTTTTCTTTGTGCCGCACGCCAAAGCGCTGCTCTTCATCAATAATCACCAGGCCAAGCTTTTTAAACAGAATATCGTTGGAGAGAATTCGGTGCGTCCCAATGATGATGTCGATCTCGCCTCGGCCGAGCTGCTCGGTGATGGTTTTTTGCTGGGTGGCCGAGCGAAAGCGCGAGAGCATTTCGGTCTTGAGCGGAAACGGCTGCATCCGACGGCTAAACGTGTCGTAGTGCTGCTGGGCCAGAATTGTTGTGGGCACCAGCACCGCCACCTGATAGCCGTCCTGCACCGCCTTGAAGGCCGCCCGCAGCGCCACCTCGGTCTTGCCATAGCCAACATCGCCGCAGATCAGCCGATCCATCGGGCGCGGGCTTTCCATATCGGCCTTGACCTCTTCGAGCGCCCGCAGCTGATCGTCGGTCTCGGTGTACGGAAAGCTGTCCTCCAGCTCGCGCTGCCAGGAGGTGTCGGGGTTGTAGGCGTGGCCCTGGACCATCTGGCGGGCGGCGTACAGCTCCAGCAGCTCGGTGGCCAGCTCCTCGATGGCCGCCCGCACTTTGCGCTTGGTGCGCTCCCATTCCGAGGTCCCCAGCCTGGTCAGGACCGGCTTGCCCTCGCCAGCGCCAATGTAGCGTGAAACCCGATCGACCTGGTCGATCGGCACGTACAGTTTATCGCCGGAGGCATAGCGCAGCAGCAGAAACTCGCGCTCGGCGCCGCCGCTGTCCAGCCTGGTCAGCCCCTCGTACTGCGCGATGCCATGCTCGATATGCACGACATAATCACCAACTTTGAGCGACTGCAGAAAGGCGGCCCGGTCGGTCGCGGTGCGCTCTTTGCGGGCGCGGGTCGAGACAGCCCGGCGCGGCTGCCAGCCAAACACCTCGGCGTCGGTCAGCAGCGTCAGCCGCAGCGCCGGGCTGTGCCAGCCGCTGGCCAGCGCACCGTGGCGAATAATCAGCATGCCGCTGGTAAAGGCCGGATCATCTTCATCGGGGCCGTTTTCATCCCCGATCAGCGCCAGATGCTGCTCCTGGGCCATCTCACGCAGGCGGGCGGCCTGGGGCGAGACAATGATCGCCCGCTCGCCGCCAACCAGGCGCTCCTTGAGATCGCTCAGCACCCGTTCGAGCTGGCCGCCGTAGCCAGGCGGCGCCACAAAGCTCGGCAGCTCGTAGGCGGTCAGATCGCTGTTCGGCGTTGTTTGCCGTTCGGCGCTGGCCTCCTCAACCGGCTGATTGCTCAGGTTGGCGACGGGATACGTGGCCAGCGTGGCGCGCAGGCTGCTCCACGGAATCAGCGGCGACGGGAAATCGGCGGGCAGCTCGCCAGCCTCAACCTGATTGGTGCGTGACTGGTCGGCCTGGGACTGCAGCTCGGCCGCCGCATCCTCAACCTCGCGCTGCTCGGCGAACAGCACAATCGTCGAGGCTGGCAGATGGCCAAGCACGGCGGCCTCGGCCGGGTTGGCGGGGGTGCGGAAAAATGGGGCGTAGAACGCGCGGCCCTCAAAGCGATCGCCGCCAACCAGATGCTCGCGGGCGCTGGCCCACTCGGCCTGAACCTCGGCCCGCAGCGAGCCAAGCTTTAGCCCATCAAGCCGCTCTAAAGCGGCATCGCGGCGCCAGAAGGGGATCTCGTGTGGCGGCCCAATCGTAATCTCGCGGACCCGCTT
>DAOTUS010000100.1:0-3143 GCA_034437415.1 Herpetosiphonaceae bacterium | reverse complement strand
AAAAGAACGATAGGCGGAGAAATGCGCGGTGAATCAAAATGTTGGTATGCATACAAAGCTCCCACAAGATACAGGACGATAATACGTTGGTAGGCTGCAATTCATGGCCGTAGTTGAAGAACGATAATATGTCCCCCTTTGCATCCACGCACGCCGCGAAATCCATGGAGACCGTGCTGGTCGATTGCGCGATGGAGGTAGATGATTGGTCGGCAGCATGGTCGGGTATGGCCTATTCCAGGTCGCTCCACAGGGTTGTGGAACGTGGGATCTGCCCACCGTGGTGTGCTACGATAAAATAGTTAATAAACATTAAAAGCGCGTATGAACATAGTACACGCACCCGTGCGCGGATCTAGACACAATGGGGGACACAATGGGGGACACAAAGGAATACCTCCATGCTGCTCTCCCCACGCTTGGGTCACACCAACAGCGTAGTAGAATACTAGTCAGCATCGTAGAAATACAAGGAGCGACCATATGGAGATGTTTGGACCATGGCTCAAACACCAGCGGATCAGCCACGATCTCACCCAGGAGGAGTTGGCTGAGCGGATTGGATGTTCGGTCTCCCTCCTGAAAAAGCTCGAAGGGAATCAGCGCCGCCCCTCAAAGCAGATTCTCAACCGTCTAGCGGTCGTCTTCGACCTGGAAGCGGCGGTCATCGCGAAGTGGCGAGCATCCTATTCTGCTCCGGAATCAGAGCCAGCGGTTGCGTATCTGCCGGTACCCCTGACACCCCTCGTGGGCCGCGCCACCGAACTTGCGGCGCTCCAGATGCTGCTTTGCCAGCCCAGCCTGCGCTTACTGACGCTGACCGGCCCAGGGGGCGTCGGGAAAACCCGTCTCAGTCTGGCCCTGGGTGCGGCATGTCAGCCATTTTTCCCCGATGGAGTATGGTTCGTACCACTCGCGCCTGTGCAAGACGCTAGCGGTGTGCTCCCGGTCGTAATGCACGTTCTGCGACTTCCGTCGCCACCCTACCAGACCGTGCTTGAGACACTCCAAAGCACCTTGCGCCACCGCCAAGCCTTACTGATTCTGGATAATCTCGAGCATGTGCTCGCTGCCGCCCCTGCTATTGCGACGCTCCTTGAAGGCACAACCCAATTGAAAATCATGGTGACGAGCCGGGCACTGTTACACATACCCGGGGAACACTGCATGGGTGTGCAACCCTTGAGCCTTATGGCTGAAACCACTGATGCTGGGGTTCCTGCGGCTTACTCAGCGGCGATGGAGCTTTTTCTTCAGCGCGCCACCGCGGTTAATCCACAGCTCGTCATCACCGAGGAAACCCTGGCAGCGATCCGCACAATCTGTGCGGACCTTGAAGGGCTGCCATTAGCCATCGAGCTTGCCGCCGCTCGCTGTCAGGTGGTGACGCCACTGGACCTTCGTACCTTGTTCGGTAGCCGACTAACGCTGGCTAAAAGCACCAACTATGCGCTGCCGCAGCGCCATAGCAGCGTGCGGGATGCGCTGACATGGAGCTATCAATTGCTTGATACCGCTGCCCAATCGGTTTTTCGTGCGCTGGGTGCCTGCGTCGATGGGGTGCTGCTGCCCACGCTCCAGACGATGCTCGCGAGCGAACGTGAGGACTATCCCCACCTGCTTGATCAGCTGCATCGCATCGTCAACCACAGTCTGATGAGACTCGAACCAACCCCCACGGGCGTGCCGGCGCTAATGATGCTGGAAACGATCCGAGAGTTCGCTCGCGAGCTGCTGATCCGTCATGAGGAGGAGGCAACGCTGTGCCGCCGCCATGCCGAGCACTACCGGGCATTTCTGGCAGCGATCAACGCCAAGCTCGAGAAAGCTGACTATACCTCGTGGACCCCGCAATTCGAGCTTGAGGAGGCGAATATCGAGCGTGCGCTGCATTGGCTTGTCGCTCACGATCCTGCCGCTGCGGCCCAACTCGCCAGTCATCTTGCCCCGGTCTGGCTCTACCGGGGGGTCCTCCAGCATGGCAGCGCCTGGCTCGAACGCTGCATAGCCCTGACAGGCCTGACCCCGCTGCTCGAAGCCCTGCTTGCGCGCGACTTGGGCTCCTTTTGGATTACAACTGGTCGCTATCCAGAGGCCGAAGCTTCACTCATTTCGGCCCTAACCGTCTTTGAATCCATCAACCGAGAACGGGATCAGGTGCGGATTTATTTCATGCTGGCGTGCAGCGCCCTGCAGCAAAACCACGTGACAACCGCCGAACGCTATCTGGCGCACTGCGAACACTGGGCGCAGATCCACGCAAAGGCAGAGACGCTCATCTTTATTTTCAATAACCAAGTTGAGGTCTTGGAAGTGCAGGGGAAGTATGACGCCGCGCGCATAAAAGTCCAGGCCATGGTCGCCCTCTGCGAGACCCTGAAGGATCCGGCATGTCGTGCGCTAGCGTGGACCCGTCAGGGGTTCATTGATCTGGCGCAGGGCGCACTCGATACTGCGGACCATGCCGTCCAGCAGGCCCAGGCTCTCATCGACCAGATAATCAGTTATGACTGCGGCGACCGGGCAGATGTCCATCGGCTGGCGGGGCTGATCGCCCTCGACCGCGACGATATCCAGCAGGCCCACGACGAGCTGGGACAGGCCCTGGTGATCGCAATCCAGGCCCATAATATTCCACGTGTGATCCAGGCATTGACCAGTGCTATCGTGTATAGTGATCGGACCAATGATATGGCGCTGACGGCCGCACTACTTGGCCTGGAAGAGCGTCTCCGCCAGCACTATGGGATGCCGGTGCTACCAAACTGGTACGCGCAGCGGGCGGCGATCGACCTCCACCTGACCACGCGCCTAGCGCCGCATGATCGGGAGCGGTGGATGCGCGCCGGCGCAGCGTGGACCCTTGAGGATGTACGGTACCGATTCGTGACCAGAACCTAAAAACGCAGGGGCAATGGCGTGAACGGTGGGATCAGGATGTCGCCGGGGCACCAGATGCTCACACGAGATTCCTTGTGACTTGAAGCATAATATGGGGTCTTCCGCAATGGTTGTGGGTTCAGCGCCAGGGCAATCGCATCTAAATCAAAAACAGACATTGTTTGCTCAAAACAGCGTTTTTTGATCGGTATGTCATGGTTTAACGGCACCAAAACCAAAAAAGACGGGAACAGTATCGCTCA
>DAOTUS010000099.1:0-9442 GCA_034437415.1 Herpetosiphonaceae bacterium | reverse complement strand
GGTGCCGTGCGACGCTTGGGTTCGAGGCCGGCCAGCTCCCCCTGGGCACGTTGGTGGCGCCAGCGGGAGAGATGCGAGGAATAGATGCCTTCGCGCCGGAGCAAGGCGCCGATCTCGCCGGGTGGGCAGGCATCAGCGGCCTCCAGAATCCGCAGGCGCTCGCGGGCGCTCCACTGGGAGCGGACGGCTTTAGGCCGAATTTCGGGATCAGGGGTGGACGGCGGCGGGCTGGTTGTTTGGGTCGCTGTCATGAGATATCCTTGCTACCCTCGACTTAAGAAAAATCAAGATATTCTGTCTCACCTATACTAACACAGAGGGCATGCCGCCGCCAACCCTACGCATCGACCCCGCGGACCCGCAGCGCGCTGACCACCTCATCGATGCCCTCGACGGTCTCGGCGACACCGAGCAGCAGATCCTCGTCGGTCAGGTCGTCGACCACGCCGCTCAGCTCGATCACGCCGACCTCAACCTCGCGCACCTGGATGCGGTGGGCGATCTGGGCGGTCGCCGAGTCGCGGAGCAGGCGCAGCTGGACCTGCTTGACCAGCGAGGCGAGGCGCTCGTTGCCGGGCTCATTGGCATCGATCGCGAAGCCGTTGACCACATCGACCTCGAAATCGGCGTCGGGGTCGGCCTGCACCGGCGGATCGATCGGCGGGACATAGCTCAGGCCCGCCTCGATCGCCTCCATCACATCATCGGTCTCGCCCTCGCGCAGGTTGGCGCTGGTCAGACTATCGAGCGAGTCATCATCGGGATCGATCATGTCGCTGCGCTCGTCGTTGTCCATCTGATAGATATCGGTGACGGTCGGATTGCCAATATTCTCCAGCTCCGAGGCGCTGATCGCGCCCATGCCCTGATCCTCTGGCGAGCGATAGCCCGCCATCTCGCGCAGCTGCTCGTCATACTCCTGATCACTGGATTGGTCGCTCATGGGGTGCTCCTTTGCAATCGGCCTCAGCCCGGCATAATCGGGGCCGGATCGATCTCAACTATACTTTCTGGCGCGGCGCCAGCGTCGTCAATCTCAGCCCGATAGTTGGGGCCGACGATCACCCGGAGTGCGCCGGGGATGACCTGAAACTCCAGCGGCTCGTTGGTCAGCAGCTCGCCATCGGCGTTGAACCAGATGCCGGGCGTGGCGGCGACGCGCACTTTTTTGACCCGCCGGTGCTCGACGTTGGCGCTGTCGAGATAGTTCCCATTGACCAATAAGCGTGCCGCCGCCCCGACCAGCGAGCCCAGCGTCCCATAGCGCACGATCACCACATCCAGCAGGCCATCCTCGGGGTTGGCCAGCGGCGCCACCAGAACCCCACCGGCGGCGGTGCGGCAGTTGGCGACAATAATATTGAGCGCGTGAACGGTCTGCACCGCCTCGTCATCGTACTGGATCGTGGTGCGGTAGTTGGTCAGGTCCGGCAGCACCTCCATCGCGCCGCGCAGATAGGCTAGCGGTCCCCAGGCCGCCTTCAGCTCGCTGGTCAGCGCCTCGTTGACCTGGCCGCTGAAGCCCCCGGCGGCCACGTTGAGCGCGTAGTGGGTCAGGCCGGGGCCGGTGATTTTAATCACGTCAAGCTGGTGGGGCGTGCCGTGGGTCAGCAGCTCAAAGGCCGCCACCGGATCGTTGGGCAGGTCGAGGGTGCGGGCGAGGTCGTTGCCGGTGCCAAGCGGGATAATTCCCAGCGGGCCGCTGCTGCCGACCTGCATCAGCCCATTGATCACCTCGTTGATCGTGCCATCGCCGCCAGCGGCCACAATCATGTCGGCGCCATCGGCCTCGGCGAGCTGGGCCAGCCGCACGCCATCGCCAGCGGCGCTAGTCGTGTGAATCGTAATCTCACCCATTGGGGCAAACGCTTCCTGCAGCAGCTCGCCCTCGGCGGCCGTCCCGGAGGCGGGATTCATAATCAGCGCAATCTTCATGCTAGCCTCGCAATAACGAACACTGGCCACAGCGGCCTCCCCGTTCACCAGCATGGGCGTTGGATTAGGGCTGGTGATTCTCTGGCGGGGACTCGAACGAGCGGAGCGCTGGGTCGAACAGGCGCACCGCGACCCAGGCGACCGTCAGGGTTGGGATCATCTGGGTGCCGGGGATGAGCGCCTCGATGGTGGAGACGCGGCGCAGCGCCCGCAGATTGAAGCGCCCGAGCAGCCACCAGACCAGCGGCGTGGCCAGCACATCAAAGCCAAGGTCGAGCAGGTCCAGCACCAGCACCACGCTGAAGGGAATGCGCTGGAGGGTTTCGCGGAAGGTCGCCTCGGGCGGGATATTTAGCCGCTTGAGGCTACGATAGACCAGGGCCAAGCCAATCAGGCCGAGCGTCCCGGCCACGGCGGCGATAATTAGCGCTATTCGCAAAAACTCATTCATTTGGTAGCTCCTTCCGGCGGTGCCAGGCCAGCAGCGCCCCGGCCAGCAGCAGCGCCCCGGCCAGCAGCAGCGTGCCGCGCTCAAAGCGAACCCCGGCGGTCGGCTGGCCGCGATCGATCCAGGCCACCAGCGCCAGCAGCGGCGCGGTGATCCGCAGCAGCAGCTGGACAAACGGCTGGCTCTGGTCGGCATTAAACAGCAGCGCGACCACGCGGGCCAGCAGCAGCGCAATGCTGCCGCTGAACAGCAGCATGAGTAGGTTAAAACGACGTTGTTGCAAGAGTCAGGCCATAACCAAAAGCAGTCGGCAGCCACGCGTGGCTGCCGACTGCTTTATACTTTAGCGCAAGGTTGAGGGTAAAATATTCAGCTGGTTGCGATATTTGGCCACGGTGCGGCGGGCCACATCAAAGCCTTTGGCCGAGAGCAGCAGGACCAGCTCCTGATCGGTCAGCGGGGTGGTCTCGTTGCTGACCAGCTCCATCAGCACATCCTTGACGTTGAGCGAGGCGGTGAAGAAATGGCTGAACGGCACCACCGAGCGATTGGGAATCTGCACGTACTTGTTGGCGGTGGCCCGGCTGACGGTCGACTCGTGGACCCCGATGCCATCGGCGACCTCGGCGCGGGTCATCGCCCGCAGGAAGCGCACGCCCTGGCGCAAATACGGCTCCTGGTGTTCGATCAGATAGACCGCAATCCGGCGGATAGTCTCGCGGCGCTGGCGGATATTGGTCAGGAACATCTGCGCCCGCGACACGTACTGGCTCAGGTGATCGCGCTCCTCGGAGGAGATCTCGCCGTCGCGGCTGGCCGACTGGCGCGACAGCGACTGGTAGAGCGGATTGATCCGCAGGAATGAGCGCTCCGACATCAGCACCTCGGCCTCCAGCTGGCCCTCGACATCGCGGATAATCACGTCGGGCATGATGTAGTTGGTGCGCGCATTGCCATCGCTGCTCAGCGACAGCGGATAGGGCCGCAGGTACTGGCGAATAAACTCGCGGGCCTCGACGACCTGCTCGTACTCGACGCCAAGCGACTGGGCGATGGCCCCATAGCGGTGCTCGCCAAGATCCTTCCAGTGGGTGCTGATCATCTTTTCGACAAACGGGTGGGTGACATCTTCCTCTTCCAGGCGCCGCAGTTGCAGCCGCAGACACTCGGGGACATCGCGAGCGCCAACCCCAACCGGGGCGATCTCCTGCAGCTTCATCAGGACGATCAGGATGCGCTCTTCGCTGATATTCAGCGTGGCGGCGATATCGCCGACGGCGGCATCCAGAAAGCCCTGCTCATCGAGACAGCCGACGAGATACTCGGCGATAAAATATTCGCTGGAGGGCAGCGAGGCCCGCAGGTCGCGCAGCAGCACCTCGCTGAGCATGGCCGGCGTGGCCACCATCATCAGCGGGTCGAACTCCTCGTCGTCGCCGGGGTTCGAGAAGTCGTTGCGCTCCGACTCGGCCAGCCGAAGATCTTCCTGGGCACAGTGCATGCAGATGGTGCCGCTGATTGGTCGCCCACAGCGGTCGCAGCTCTCCTCAGGCTCAACATCAACATTTTCCAGCGCCGGGTTCTCTTCGAGCTCCTGCTGGATGAGCTGCTGCAGCTCCTGGGTCGAGAGCACCAGCATATTGTTAAGCGCAATCAGGGCTGGCGATGCCTTGGTTGACATGGTTTGTTGGGTTTGCGCATCAAGGGACATACCCATGCGAAATTCCATAGATAACTCCTGGTTCGTATACTGAACGATACACTCTGAAGCGTTGCCTCAGCTTCCGTGCCGCTCACTCTTGGTATTATAGCAGGCGATACCTGGACGAATGTTAGCCAGATATCTAAAAACCCCCAGGGGCAGCGCTGAATATGCCTCTGAGGGTAGACTAGCAAATGCCCGGTCAGGATGGCATGAGGGCGGCGATGCAGCTTAACAGCTGATCGGAGAGCGCTGGCTTGGCCAGATAGGCGCGCCTGCTCTGATCGCGCTGATGGGCTGGCAGGTCAGTCAGAACAACCCAGGGGAGCAGGCTGTACAGCGGCGAGCAATTGCTGGCGCTGCTCGGCTGATCCTCCAGATTGATCGACTCGTCGGCGATAATCAGGCTGAGGCGCACGTAGGGCGAGAACTGGAGCGCGGCTTCGCGATTGGCCGCCTCGTGGACGATATAGCCCGCCCGCTTCAGATGATATTTGATCAGGGTCCGGCTGATATTGTCGGGATCGATCAGCAACACTTCAGTTGGCATAGCACAGGTCCTGCTTAAGATATGTGAATCAGCGTGGTAGCTGTACTATCAGCATACGCAGTCAAGTTTACGAACCAATTTACGATCAGGCCAGCGCCTACAGGCCGCGACGCGGCGCCACATCGAACACGTAGCCAACCCCGCGCACTGTCTTCAGATACTGCGGATTGGAGGGATCGTCTTCGAGCTTCAGGCGCAGCGAGCGCACCCGCACCCACAGCGACGACTGATCGCCCTCTTCGCCAGCGCCCCAGGCCTTGCGCAGCAGCGTCGAGGTCGCCACCGGGACCGTGGGGGTCTGGAGCAGCAGATAGAGCATCCGCAGCTCGATTGGCTCCAGCGGCACCGTCTGGTTGTGCTTGATAATCACGTGCTGGCCAAAGTTCACCGCCAGCGTGCTGTCGATCACCACTGCCTCGCCGGGGTGGAGGCCGCCCTCGTAGGATTTCTTCAGCAGCTTGTTGATCCGCGCCCGCAGCTCGGGGTAGCGAAAGGGCTTGAGCATGTAGTCGTCGGCGTGCTGCTCCAGCCCCTTGACCGTCGTGGCCTCGTCGGAGATCGAGGTAAGCATGATTATCGGCATCTCGATATAGCGCCGCAGCCGGTCGGCCAGCTCGAAGCCGCTCATCCCCGGCATCATCAGATCCAGCACCGCCAGATCGGGCCAGGTCGTCTCGACCAGCTCCAGCGCGGCGGCGCCGCTCTCGGCCGCGAGCACCTCGAAGCCATCATTGAGCAGATTGCTGACCAGGGTGCGCCGAATAATGACATCATCGTCAACCACCAGAATGTGCCAACGTCCGACGAGCATAGGCCTTACTCCTTAAATGGCAGGGAGATCGTCATGGTTGTGCCGACCGCAACGCTGCTCTCCACGCTCAGCTTGCCGCCGTGGGCCGCAATCACCAGGGCGCAAAAGGTCAGGCCCAGGCCGGTGCCACGGGTGGCCGAGCGGGTCTGGCCCTGGTAGAAGCGGTCGAAAATATGCGCGACATCCTCGGGGGCGATCCCCCGGCCGGTATCGCGGACCTCAATCACCAGGCGCTGGGCGGCCGCATCCAGCGCCCCCGTGACGGTGATGCTGCCGCCGCGCCCGGTCCACTTGATGCTGTTGCTGACCAGATTGGCCAGCACCCGAATCAGCTTGTGCTCGTCGAGCTGGACCAGCGGCAGCGCCGGGAGATCGACCTGCAGCTTCAGCCCGCGATCGACGGCGCTGGGGCCGATCTGCTCCAGCATCAGCGCACCGATCTGGGCCAGCGAGGCCAGGCCCAGATCCAGCGCCAGCTGGCCGGCCTCGGCCTTGTAGACATCAAGCAGATCGTCGATCAGCCGTTTCTGGGCGGCCCCGGCGCGAAAGCCCAGCTCGACAAAAAACTGGCCGTTGCCATCGAGCGCGGTGGTGTTCAGCGCATCGAAGCAGCCGATCATCCCCGCCAGCGGGGTGCGCAGATCGTGGGTCAGCATCTGGATAAACGAGTCGCGGCTCTCCTCGGCCTCGCGCAGGCGGGTGTAGACCGAGGCGTTGGTCAGGGCCACGCTGATCTGGTCGGCCAGCGCGGTGGCGAAGGGCGCGATCGTCTGGCTGAAGTGATTGGGCTGCGGATGGAGTAAGATCATCACGCCGGCCAGCGCTTGATTCAGATGGTCGTGGAGTGGCAGCGCCATCGCCGAGCCGATCTTGTCACGGTCGTCGTAGAGGCGGGTCCAGCGCGGATCGGCCTGGGTGTCGCTGGCGATTTGAATCTGGCCGCTCCGCAGCGCATACGCAACCAGCCCTTCGCGCAGCACCTCGTCCAGGGTTTGATCGATCTCGTCGAGTGACAGGTGGGGACGGAAAAAAATCTTGCGCCAGATCCGGCCCTCGCGATCGAGCAGCAGCACACTGCCCTGGGCGGCGCCGAGCACCTCGCTGATAATCCGCAGGGTCTCGTGGAGCACCTGGTCGAGATCCAGCGAGCGGTGCAGCGTCTGCGAGACGTTGTAGAGCAGGCGCAGGTGTTCCTGCTCGCGCTGCAGCTCGCGGCGGGTCTGCTTCAGGCGCAGCAGCACCCGCATGCGCGCCAGCAGCTCATCGCGATTGACCGGCTTGATCAGATAGTCGTCGGCGCCGCTGTCCAGGCCGGTGACCGTATCGGCGGTGGTCTGGCGGGCCGAGACAAACATAATCGGAATAAACGGCAGGCTCGCGATCTGGCGGATGGCGTGGAGCGTGGCGTAGCCATCCATCTGGGGCATCATAATATCCAGCAAAATCAGATCAGGAATGCTATGCGCGACAAACTCCAGCGCGGCGGCGCCACTGGCTGCGCTGGAGACCTGATACCCGGCCCGCGATAACATCCGCTCCATGATAATGATGTTGTCCTCTTGATCGTCGACAATCAGGATATGTTCCATGTCAGGCATAGCACTCTCAGTTCAGTGGCTGGCTAAACGGCGGCAGCCAGCTCCGCCAGCACGGCCCAGCGCTCAAAGGCGGTCTCCAGATCGGCCTGGACGGCGCTCAGCTCAGCCGTCAGGGCGAGATAGGCCTGGTAGTCGGCGCCGGCCGCGTTGATGGCCGTGGCCAGGCGCACCTGCTCGGCCTCCAGGGTGGCGATGCGCGTCTCCAGGGCGGCCAGCTCGCGCTGCTCGCTGAAGCTGAGCTTGCGCTGGCGCTCGCCGCGTGGGCGCTCGGCCGCCGCCTTGCTTTTCAGCGCCGCCTGGGACTCCTCCTCGGCCCGCGCCTCGCGGTAGGCCGAGTAGCCGCCGGGGTAGTGGCGCACCCGCCCGCCCTCATCGAACGCCAGCAGATGGTCGACAGTGTTATCCAGGAACGAGCGGTCGTGGGAGACCACGATCACGGCGCCGCGAAACGACTCGAGATACTCCTCCAGCACGCCGATGGTCTGCACGTCCAGGTCGTTGCTGGGCTCATCGAGCAGCAGCACATTCGGGTTTTTCATCAGGGTTCGCAGCAGGTACAGCCGCCGCCGCTCACCGCCCGACAGGGTGCCGATCAGCGACCAGTGCTGGGTCGGCGGAAACAGAAAGCGCTCCAGCATCTGCCCGGCGGTCACCGTGCTGCCATCGGGGGTCAGAATCACCGCCGCCCCATCGCTGATGTAGTCGATCAGGCGCAGATTCGGGTCGAGGTCGCTGCTCAGCTGATCGTAGTAGGCGATGTGGATGGTCTCGCCAACCACGATCTCGCCGCTGTCGGGCTGGATGCGCCCGGCGATCAGGTTGAGCAGGGTCGATTTGCCGACGCCGTTGGGGCCGATAATGCCCAGCCGATCATCGCGCAGCAGCTCGTAGGAGAAATTGCTGAGCAGCACCTGGTCGCCCAGCGTCTTGGAGACATGGTTGATATCGATCAGCTGCTTGCCGATCCGCCGCCCGCTGATCTCCAGCTCGAGCTTGCTGGTGTCGCGGCGCCGGTCCTCGTTGACCAGGCTGGTGGCGCGGTCGACATGGGCTTTCTGCTTGGTCGTCCGGGCGGCGGCGCCCCGGCGGAGCCAGGCCAGCTCGCGCCGCACCATATTGCGGTGGGCCAGATCGGCCTGGTCGCGCTGTTTCTCGCGCTCGATCCGCGCCTCGACAAAGCGCTGGTAGCTGCCAGGGTACGAGTACAGGGTTTTGTCGTCCAGCTCGACGATTTTGTTGACCACCCGATCGAGGAAATAGCGATCGTGGGTGATCAGCAGCAGGGCGCCGGGCGTGCTGGAGAGGTAGCCCTCCAGCCACTGCACGGTGTCGGGATCGATGTGGTTGGTCGGCTCGTCGAGAATCAGCAGGTCGGGCCGGTCGATCAGCACCCGCGCCATCGCCACCCGCTTGCGCTGGCCGCCGGAGAGCGTGCCCAGCGGCGCGTCAAAGTCGCTAATCCCCAGGCGCGAGAGCACCGTCTTGGCGTTGCGCTCGGCGTCCCAGGCATCGAGCGCGCTAATCTCTTCGCCCAGCGCCGCCACCAGGTGCAGCGCCTCGGCGTCGGCGTGGTCGTGCTCGAGCCGGGTGGTGGCGGCGGCGTAGCGGCGCAGCAGGTCGCGGGCCGGGCTGGAGGTGCCATACACGTAGTCGATCACCGTCCCGGCGTCGTCCATGGCCGGATCCTGGGCCAGGTAGCCGACCCGCACCCCGGCGCGCACGGTGACGCGGCCGGAGTCGGGCTGCTCGAAGCCGCCAATAATTTTCAGCAGCGTCGATTTGCCGCTGCCGTTGACCCCAATTAGACCGATGCGATCAGTATCATCAAGGCCCAGCGAGACTGTGCGAAACAGCTCTTTTGGGCCGTACGATTTGCTTATTGATTCAAGGTTTAGGATATTCATGGCTATTATTATAAAGTCAAAATCAAAAAGTAAATATAGAGCGGCGGGTGGCGGGTTGGGGGACTGATTGCATGTTTGGGGGTTTCGGAAAAAATAGGGCTTCGACAGGCTCAGCCACCGGGCGGCCTGATCGATGGCTATGCAGGAAAGGAGCCGACCGATGCGGATTGTGGGACTTGATCATGTTCAGCTGGCGATGCCCGCCGGGGGCGCCGTCACGCCCGACACCACGCTGCCCAATGTCCGGCGTTTCTTTGTCGCCGACCCGTTTGGCAACCGCATCGAGATTCTCCAGGATGGCGATGGGTATTAGGGCATGAATGAGCGCAGTCATAGAGTTGATGCTGAGAGCAACTTATTTAGAACGAAAATGAATATTAGACATTATTGGAATTCAAGTGCCATAGCATTTAAAAAAATATCTATCGGTGTTATATCGATGGATGTTGAACGATGACGTACGCGAAAATTATGTAATCCACACGCAATGCTCA
>DAOTUS010000098.1:0-3435 GCA_034437415.1 Herpetosiphonaceae bacterium | reverse complement strand
GCAGCAGCACGGTGAACGCAATCTGGCAGCAGTGCAACGGGTCTTCATGCGCCGCTTTGATCAGGCCATCAATCGCTTGGGGCTGGGGTGAGGTCCCGAACGACTTTGCACATGCCCTGGGTGGCTGATAGCTGGTAGCTGGTGGCTGGTAGCTGGTGGCTGGTGGCTGGTAAGATTGCTGAGCGTTGGCTGAGCCTGTCGAAGCCAAACTGCTGGGCTTTCACCAGCTGCCAGCTACGCGCCGCCCAACTTCCCAAACTCGCCTCGCACCGACTAAGACCGCGCTAAGATCGCCCACCTATACTCGCAGCTACGTCTGTCTAGCGATATTTGAGCCACTGGCTGCGAGGAGCTGCAATGCAATCTTTCTATCAAATCACCCGGATCGTGATCGTGTTTGGTCTTTTGTTCGGCAGTCTCCTGCCAGCGGCGGCGGCGCCTCGGGCCTTGTCGCCCGCAGTTGCTGCGCCCAGCCGCACCGGCAGCAACGGCATCTACGCCTACACCGACAGCACCGAGGCCGGCGGCCCGGCGTTTGTCTGGAACAGCGTGGTTGGCGCTGGCGGCGTGCGGCTGGCCACCACCGACTCCACGGCGGTCAGCGTGGTCGTGCCCTTTGCGATCAGCTATTTTGGCGTCTCGTCGGCCAACCTGCGGGTCGGCAACAATGGCGCACTGATCTTTAACGATACCTCGTCATCTGTCTCCGATTTCAACGCTGCCCTGACCGCCTCAGCGCCAAATAATCTTATCGCGCCGTTCTGGGACGATCTGGCGACTAGCACCGCGCCCGCCGGGGTCTACACCGCGACCGTGGGCGTGGCTCCCAGCCGCCAATTTATTGTGCAGTGGCAGGATCTGCCGATCTTTGGGGTCTCGAACAGCGCGGTCTCGTTCCAGATTGTCTTCAGCGAGGGCAGCAGCGATATTCTGTTCTACTACAACGACACCCTGAGTGGCAGCAATGCTAGCAATGACAACGGCGGCAGTGCCACCGTCGGCATTCGCGGAAACAATGTCGCCCAGGCGCTCCAGTACTCGTTCAACGAGGCCAGCCTGGCCGACGGGCGGGCGGTGCGCTTCTATCGTCTGCCGCCAAGCGTGACGCTCAGCCCGGCCACCCAGTACAAGCAGGGACTGGAGAACACCAGTGTCGCCTACGCCGTGACCGTGAGCAACAACACCGGCGTCAACGCCACCTTTGATCTGAGCTACGCCCCCGGCGCGAGCGGCTTCCCAATCAGCGGGCCAGCCAGCGTCAGCATCAACGACCTGTCCAGCGGCGTGGTGAATGTGAGTGTGGCTATTCCGGCGGGCACCCCGGTCGGCACCGAGGATCTGGGCACGGTGACGGCGGTGGCCCAGGGCAATCCCAGCCTGACCGCCAGCGCCACCGTGCGAACCCAGGCGATCGTCAGCACCGCCTGTGTCGGCCTGCCCGTCACCGTCAACTCCGCCACCCCGCTGACCCTGCCGATCACGGTCTCCAATATGCTGACGCCCGGCCGCGTCACGTTTCAGGCGGCCTTCAGCAGCGCGTCCACCCCGGCGGACTTCCGCATGGAGCTGATCGATCCGCTCGGCACTGTGGTCGCGCTGCACAACCAGACCACCACCGCCATGAGCGGCACCTACGATCTGACCCGCGCCGTTAATGGGCCGGGCGCGCTCAGCGATTTTGCTGGCACCCTGAGCAACGGCACCTGGAACCTGCGGCTCACCCGCCGGATCGGGGCGTTCAGCAGCGCGACCCTGAGCGGCTGCGCGATCAATTTCATCCCCGCTGCGGCGGGCATCTATCTGGCGCCGCTCAGCCAGAACAGGCTGGTTCCGCCTGGCAGCACCGCCAGCTATACGCTGACCGTGATCAACAACAGCGCCACTGAGCAGAACATTAGCCTGAGCTATGCCAGCAGCAGCGGGTTTGCGGTCAGTGCGCCCGCCACGGTGCTGGTCCCCGCCAATAGCGCGGCGGCGGTTCAGGTTACGGTGCTGACCGAGGCCAGCGCGCCCTATCTGGCCACCGACATCGTCACCGTCAGCGCCAGCGCGGCGGCGGGCAGCGACTCGGCGACCCTGAAGACGCTGCTGGCGGCGGCAACCTGGGAGATGCTGCCCGCTCTGGCGACCCAGCGCACCAGCCTGGCGGCGGCCACGCTGAACGATGGCAAAATCTACGCCATCGGCGGCCAGTCCGGCAGCACCGCCGCCCTCGCCAGCGTCGAGGTCTACGACCCAGCCACCAACCTGTGGACCGCCGGGCCATCAATGCCGGGGACACGCCGCGACATTCGGGCGACGGTGCTGAACAACACCATCTATGTCCCCGGCGGCTACACCGGCTCCGCCAGCAGCAACCTGATGTTCGCGTTCAACGGCACCACCTGGGCGCAGTCGCCGGGCAATATGAACACCGCCGTCAACCGGGCCGTGGTCGTCAGCGACCCACAGACCAGCCGGATTCTGGTGTTTGGCGGCCAGGCTGGCTTCTCGGCCACCAATGTTACTCAGGTCTACAGCACGACAGGCAGCACCTGGAGCCTCATCGCCCCGCTGCCGGTGCCGACGGGGCTGGAACGGGCGGCGGGCGCGCGGATTGGCCGCAAGGTCTATATCTCGGGCGGATCCAGCGGCAGCGTCAACACCAATCTCTATATCTACAACCTAGATACCAACACCTGGACGACCGGCCCGGCCGCGCCTGGCCCACAGGTCGAGGCTGGCGGCGTGGCGGCTGGCACGCGCTTCTGTATGGTCGGTGGCTCCTCGGCGCTTTCCTCGCCGGAGATAGCTGTCACCGCCTGCTATGACACGGTCGCCAACACTTGGAGCTACCTACCGAGCCTGAATGTGGCCCGGGTGCAGCTTGGCGTCACCGCTGGCTACAATGGCGGGATCTATGCCCTTGGCGGCAACGATGCAGTCACGCCCTACCCGGCCTCGTGTCCGCTGATCAATGCCAACTATCGCCACTGCAACACCGTCGAGCGCTACGCCTTTAGCGCCACCACCCCGGCCCGCCTGGCCGGATCGAGCAAAGCCGTCAGCGCGGCCAGCGTGACGGCGGGCGACCTGCTCACCTACACCCTGACGATCTCCAACAGCGGCCAGTTGGCGGCCAGCGCCTATCTCAGCGATACGCTCAGCCCGAATGTCACCCTGGCGAGCGCCTCGGCCGGGCTGGCCTACAGCCCCGGCACCCACACGCTGACCTCGGGCGCGACCACGGTCGGCCCCGCCAGCAGCGTGGTCTACGAGGTGGTGGTGCAGGTCAAGAGCGCTTTCACTGGCGTGCTGACCAACAGCTTCCAGCTCAGCGGCGATGGCACGCTGCGCACGATCAGCGCCCCCAGCGTCACCGTGATCGGCCAGTTCACCGCCGATTTCAGCTCGTCCAGCCCGGACACGCTCGGCCAGTTGACGACCTTCAGCGCC
>DAOTUS010000097.1:0-16599 GCA_034437415.1 Herpetosiphonaceae bacterium | reverse complement strand
CTGGAGATCTCGATCGACGGCGCCAAGGGCGTGCTGTTCAACGTCACCGGCGGCGAAGACCTGGGCCTGCTGGAGGTCAACGAGGCCGCCGACCTAATCGCCAAGGCCGCCGACCCCGAGGCCAACATCATCTTCGGGGCCAAGATCGACCCGACCATGCCGCCCAACGAGGTCAAGATCACCCTAATCGCGACGGGCTTCGATCAGTCGCGCCCGCAGACCGGCCGCTCGCGCTCGTATTCCGGCATTCAGTCCAGCGCGCTGCCGTCGAATCAACAGCCAGTGCAGCAGCCGGCCGTCCAGCGCCCGCCGACAGCGCAGCCACAGCGCCCGCTGCCGCCCTCGTTCAACACCAACGACGACCTGGATATTCCGCCGTTCCTGCGCAACCGCGAGCGCCGCAAATAAATTGTCGTCGATCTAAAACCTCAACGGGCCACGGCGCAAAAACTGCGCCGTGGCCCGTTTTGTGAGGCTGGATTTAGCGCGGTTTAGTTGAGCGCAAAAATAATCACGCCATCGCGCTCGTAGACAATCGGGAACTGCTCCGGCAGATAGCGCAGGCTCTGGACATCGATCCGCTGATTGTCTGGGCTGGTGCCGACGTGCGGGCCAATGTAGATATAGTCGATCCCGGCCTCGCGGCAGAGCTGGATGCCCGCGGGGCTGGGCAGGGGGTTTGTGCGCAGCTCCCTGGCAAAATCGTTGATCTGCTGGCGATAGTTCGGCAGCGCTGACTGCTCAACCATGTAGATGATTGGCGGCAGCGTGCTGGCCCGCCCGGTCAACAGAGGAATCCACCAGCCGCCATCATCGCCAACAAAGAGCGAATTAGTATAGGCGGGAAACATATTGACCAAAAACTGAGCGTCAGCAGCGGTATTTTCCTGAATCCAGGTCATCGCCCTGGCGTCGGCGGACGTCAGCAGCTGATAGCTTGGATCGATCACGTTGGACTGCCATCTGCTCCCCCACAGGCTCATGGCGAGCAACAACCCTGTTGCGACAGCGGTCAGAATGTGCGGCCAGCGCCTCACCGCTGTCTGGAGTTCGCCCAAGAGGTACGCGGCAAGCGGAATAAGCGTGATATAGAGCGCGATGTAGGCGGTAAAGTTGGACACAATCCCGCCAATGGGAACACCAACCACATGGGGAACCACAAAAAATAACAGCAGCAGCGTCCACACGGCGCAGAGCGCGATGCGCCAGTGGCGCCGGGCCAGCGCCAGGATGATCCCGCCAACCGACAGAATAATGATCGGGGCTTTAACAAAAAGCGGGTTCATTGCCAGCAAAGTTGGCAGGGCAGCATTGTAGCCGGCGTTGGTCTGGTTGACATAGCTGCTGGCAAGATTATCGATATAGCCGCCCAGGATCGTCAAGATCCACGGCAGCAGCAGCACAACCGCCAGCGCCACAATCGTCGTAGAGACAATCAGCATATGGCGCAGGGTTTTCCAGCTGGAGCGCCGAGCAAACAAGGCAATAGCGGCGGTCCCGATGAACGCTGCGGCAAACAGCGCGACGATATAGTGGGTTAAAAACAAGCCTGCCGATGCCAGAGTTGCCAGCAGGATCGGGCGCCATGATACGCGCGAATGTTCAAGCGCCAGCATCCAGCACAGGATAACGGTCGGCAGAATCACCTGGCCAGTTAATTGGGTATAGCGGCCCCAGTTCACATAGAAGGCCGGCATCGTATTGAAAAAGCCGGTTAGCGCCACCGCCCATAGACCAGCCGCAGCGTTCTGGGTTAGGCGCACCGTCAACAGATAGGCCATTAGGAGGGTGGCTGCATTGAGCAGCTGACCCATCAGCAGCACACTTTGGAGCGCGCTGAGGCCGGTTAGCCAGGCAAAAAAGGCGCTATTGGCGTGAAATCCATAGTGGTAGGAGAAGCTGTCAAGCGGAGCATACGGCCGCCACGATGAAAAAAGGCCATCGTTGTCAAGCATCAGCTGGGCGATCATTGTATGATGATAGGAGTCGCCCCACAGGCCAGCTGGCAGGTCGCGGACGATGTAGAGCCGGATCAGCAGCCCAACGCCCAGGAGACCGCCCAGGATGATCGCGTGCCAGGAGACCGCCCAGGGCTGCGGCCGCGCTCGCGCCCGCCAGGTCTGGCCTTGGGCGGGCCAGGCCAGCGCCAGCAGCGCCGCCAGCGCGTAGGCGAAGGTGGTCCAGCGCGACCAGGGCAGCCCAAGCACATACGCGGCGCCCAGCAGCAGCGGGGGCAGGGCGATGCTCAGGCCGATCGCCAGGGCCAGCCGCTCGGCCGGGCGGAGGCTGGCATCAACCCACAGAAAGCGCAGGATCGCCAGGCCGGGGAGGATAAACAGCGCGCCAATCGCCAGCGTCGTGAGGAGCAGGCGGCCAAAGGAGCCGCCGAGCCAGCTCAGCACGCTGGCCGGGCCAACAACTGCGGCAAAAAGCAGCAGCCAGGCAGCCAGGAGGCCCGCTTTGAGCCAGGCCTGCCGATTAAAGCTGCGCGCCGCGCCCAGCCTGGGCGGTTCGAAATGGTGCATAACGAATTCCTATTTCACGAAAACAAGCCAGGATTCGCAGGCTACAAGCGCGACGCGATCCGATTAGCGTCCAATCAGCCGTCTGACTGCGCCCAAAAGCCGCAAGACCCGCCCGTTCTCAAGGCGCTGAATCATAGCTTCAAGGTGGGTAATGTGGGCATTTTTCTCGGCCACCACGCGGTCCAGCTCATCCATCCGGTAGCGTACGCTTGGCTGGCCTGGGGCGCTTGGGCTCTTTTGGGCCACAGCCGTGCGCTTATCAGCGGCGTAGCGGGGAGCGCGACAGAACTCGATCAGAGGCTTAAGCGCGTTCGACCAGGCGAAATGCTGCTGGGCGGCGGCAAATTGTCCGGCTGGCGCCGCTGCTGAGCGCCGCTGGGCGGCCAGGTCAAGGATTGCCGCTGTCCAGGCTGCCACATCACCAATCGCAACCACCCGCCCTAGATTCCAGTCGGCCACCCGATCCGCCAGCGTATCACCTGCCGAGACGATCATCGGCAGGCCGGCCCACATATAATCGAGCAGACGGGTGCGAAAGGCGAAGCGGGTCTCGATATGTTCAATGTGCGCACTGATGCCAATATCGGCCTCAAGCAGATAGTTGTGGCGCTGATCGTATTCAACCCAGCGGCTGTTGAAAAACACGGTCTGGTTCAGCAAGCCATGCTCAGTGGCGAGATTGATCGCCTGTTGATACATCGCCATTGGGCCAACCTCAGTCGGGTTGGGATGATGCTGGCCGAGAAAAAACAGCTTGATATCTGGCCGTGACTGCTTCAGCCGGGCCATTGCGTGAATGACCGTCAATGGATCGAGCCATTCCCAGATCCCGCCGCCCCACAGCAGCACAATGTCGTCAGGCGCAATTCCAGGAACCACACCTTTGAGCACCTTTTGGGTCAGCGCTGGCGGCTCTGGTGGGAGACCGAACGGCACCACATCAATCAGCGTGCGCAGGGTTGGATCGCGGCGATAGGTCGCGGGCGCGAGGCGGCCCAGGGTTCCGAGCGCGCCTAGCCACAGATCGCGCTGGCGCTCGCTGGCGCAGATAAAGAAATCGCCAGCCAGCAGCTGCTCATTGAGCACGGCGACGCTGTGCTCGATCAGCGTGCTGGCCTGCTCAGGCGGCAGATTGCGGCGCTCGATCAGCTCCAGCGTTTCCAGATGAAACGGATCGTACAGATCGACAACAATAATCCGCTCGGTCTCGTGGAGGGCCGGATATTTGCTGAGGGTGTAGCCCTGCACAATCACGACCTCAACCCCATTGGCCAGATGCTGCAGCATCGCCGGATCGTCGCGGGGAAAGGCAATGCAGCGCACATCAGGAATCGCGATCTCGGCGCGCTCCGGGGCCGCCAGAACAACATGGCACGTCTGGCTGAGATAGCGAGCCATCTCGACCGCGCGGATTCCTGGCCCGGCC
This sequence comes from Herpetosiphonaceae bacterium, assembly GCA_034437415.1. Lineage (GTDB taxonomy): Bacteria > Chloroflexota > Chloroflexia > Chloroflexales > Herpetosiphonaceae > JACCRK01. Next base: position 12,648 of record DAOTUS010000097.1, on the reverse strand, counting down.
AGCTGATCGTGGAGCGGATCGGTGCTGACGATCAGCACATTGGTCGTTTGGCCAGGCTCAAATATCGAACGCAAGTTAAAGGTTTCAGTCATAGTTTCTTGAAATAGATGCAGCGAGAGATCAAGATCGATCACTGCGAATGGCTGTTGAAAGAGTGGCAGGATTGCCGTATCCGGGCGTTTCCGGCGAGCCTGGATCAGGGATCGCTGGGACCACAGCCGCGGCCAGTCCTCGATCACATCGCCTAAGGCCGCGATGTAGCTCAACATAATTTTGGGAACCTCCATCGTCGGGTTGAAGCTGGAGGAGTCGCGGCGGCGCAGATCAAACTCACGCCGGTCAAAGCTGGTGCCGGCATCAAGCAGGCTGCGCTTGAGCATAAGCAGGAGTGCGGCTGGCAGAATCCGCTGGAGATTGTGGTCATCATAATTTTTGATGATTGTGGCCAGCGCATTGCGCTCCAGGAGCTTGCGGACCTGGTGCCCATACATCGTGTTCGCGGTGGCGTGATGCCGATGGCGGACGACCGCTTGGGGTGTAAAGCGAACTTTATACCCATAGAGCCAGGTCCGCCAGCCGAAATCGACATCCTCGAAATAGGCGAAATAGTCCTCGTCGAAGCCGCCAATCTCCAGAAATGCCGCCCGATCAACCAGCATTGCGCCACCACAGGCGAACAGCAGCTCGTGGGGCTGATCGGCGACCGCCGCGACCGGCAGCTGATGCAGCGGCTGATTGCCATGGCCGTAGTAGTTGATCCCACTGTTGATAAAATCAATCCGCTGACCCTCCCAGTCGAGCATCAGCGACCCGACGCAGATCACGCCATCGTCCCGATACGCTGCGATCTCAGCCACCAACACCGCCAGCCAGTCGGCCTCAGCCGCAGCATCATTATTGATCAGGGCCAGATAGTCGGCCTGCGTGGCGCGAGCGGCTTGGTTGACCGCCGGGGCAAACCCAGCGTTGGTGTGGTTTTGAATAATGCGCACGCTTGGGAAGTGTTTGCCGACAAAATCCTGCGACCCGTCGGTGGAGTTATTATCAACGAGAATCATCTCGATCAAATGGGCGGCATACGATTGCTTGATCAGCGAATCAAAGCACGCCTCAAGATGCCGTAGACCGTTGTAGTTAATCACCACAACCGCGACCGTCATCTGCGCTAGATCAGGCACGTTGGCTAACCCCCACAGTTCGATGAGCTTGAGTTCGGATCACACGAGCATTTGAACCCGGCTTGATAATTAATCGCCATATTATAGCCGACTTCGTGGGGCAGCCTGAGGCAGCATGCCAAGGCTAAAGATCCCCGCTCCGCCTGCTTCGCTACAGCGTTGGAGCGATCAGTTATGGTATACTAGGCTGCTTTTTATGATTTTATGGCCTAAATGAGTTAATGTATGACAATAGCCTATAATCCGCTCTGGGAAACCGATCATTTGCTCGCGATGCCTTTTGATCAATATCAGCGCTACCGGCTGGCTGCTGAAATTATTACGACGTTAAAACAGGCGGCGAGCGATCCGGCGGCACCCTGGCGCATTCTTGATGTTGGTGGCTACTTTCCCCCGCGTGACGGGATGCTGCCCCTGCCCAACTTTCTGCCCGATGACGACACCCTGGTGGTCGATACGATGGAGTATGCGGGGCCAAACTATCAGCAGGCGAGCGGCACCGAGCTACCCTTTGAGACCGGCTCGTTTGATGTGGTGATCAGCTGCGACACGCTGGAGCACATCCCCAGCGCCAGCCGCAACGATTTTCTGACCGAGCTGCGGCGAGTTGCCCGGCGGGCGCTCATCCTGATCGCGCCCCATGCGCTGCCGGGCGTGCGCCAGGCCGAACATGTGCTGGCCGAGATGCTGACCGTGATCAAGCAGACCAATCAAATGCTCGATGAGCATTTTCAATACGGGCTGCCGGTTCCTGCGCTGATCGATGCCTATCTGGCCGAAAACCAGATCGCCCATGTTGCGTTTGAGAGCGGCTATCTCCCGCGCTGGCAGCTGATGATGCTGCTGAAACATCAGCTATTCAGCCTACAAAATACCCACGAGACCCATATTCGGCTTGACCAGACCTACAATCCACGCTTCTACCTCCACGATCAGCGCGCCCCTGGCTATCGCCGAGCCTACGTTATCGCCGCCGCCGACTACCAGCTGCCCGAGAGTTTGGCGGCCTTTGTTGAGCGCACGGCCAACCCAGCGCCCAACGAGATGATGACCGATCTCCTGGAAGTTGCGCTGATCCCGCTGGTGCGCTCGAACACCCAGATCCAGGTCGCCTACACTGGGCTGGAGCAGCTTTACCTCGATCTGGTCGGCCGCTACAAAGAGGTGGTTGATCACTATCACAATCTGACCGGCACCTACCACGATCTGGCGGCGAACTTTCAATCCATGGCAACCGCGTATCAATCCATGGCAACCACCTCTCAATCCATGGCAACCACCTCTCAATCCATGGCAGCCAGCTTTCAAGGCCTGGAACAGGCGTGGCAGGATCGCGCAATATATGAGCAGGCCGGCATCCTGGAGGGCGAGAAACGTGGACTGCAGCAGCAGCTTGATCTGCTGCGCTGGCAAAATGAGCTGCTTCAACACCGTCTGACCAGCCCGAGCTATCGTCTGATGGGGTTTGTCCAAAAAGTTGTTAAGCGTATTCGTGGGCAAAAGACAGAGCTATAAACCATTCAGCCCCTCGCTACCATACGAGGGTCCGCACGCTGGGAAAACGCTCGGCGACAAACGCGCGCGAAGGGTCAAATTATTGTTGACCATGATCGATTCGACCAGCCGGCGGGATAGGTCTGGCTGAGCAGCGACTCAAAATAGGCTTCCAGGTGGCGCAGACTGTTGTAGTTGACCACAGCGACCGCGACGGTCGTCTGGGACACGCGGGACTCCTTTGCACACTCAACGGTTGTCGCCTATAATGCCCCTGCTGCAAAACGATGTCGCGGACTGATCGTGCTATAGTGTGCTGCCGTCTTGTTTATCTAAATAGAAGAGTGTGTAGTGAGAATTCCATTCAATCCATTGTGGGAGAGCGAGCAGCTACGGGGTTTGCAAGATCCGCTGTCAATGCTGATCTTGCAAAATCAACTGCTCCAGCAGCACCTGACCAGCCCCAGCTACCGCGCTCTTGGCCTGGCGCACTGCCTGGTTGATCGCGCGTACCGGCGGAGCAGCCGCAGATGAGCCAGTCGCCCTTGAAGGTAGTGTTTTGGAGCGGCTGCGCTGGCGATACCCAGCGCTACCGCTGTGACCATCCCGCCGAACAACTGCGCCGCCTTGGCCACCAGGCCCAGGTCTACTGGCAGACCGATCCAGCCGGCCTGGCTGCGGCGCGCGAGGCCGACCTCGTTGTCGTCCAGCGCCCGACCATGACCCATTTCTGGCGAGCCCTGGTCGCGGCTACCGCCGGCCGGCCGCTGGTTTATGAAACCGATGATCTGGTCTTCGAGCGGGCGCTGGTCGACGAGATGCCGATTGTGCGGCAGAATTCCGGGGCGTTGCGCCAGCGCTGGCACAACTACGCCCTTGGCAACGCCAGAGTGCTTGAATCTTGCTCGGCCGGACTAGCGAGCACCACGCCGCTGGTCGAACGCCTAGCCGCCCACAACTTGTCGGCGGCCCTGCACCGCAATGTGCTTAGCGACGAACTGCTGGCGTTGAGCGATGCCTCCCACCAGACGCGCCGGCACCCGCACACCGGTTCCCGCCCCTTGACGATCGGCTACTTCAGCGGCACCTTTTCGCACGACCAGGATCTGGCCTTTATTGCCCCAGCGCTGGTACGGATGCTCCGCGAACATCCCTCGCTGCGCCTGCTACTTGGCGGCCAGATCAATCTACCGCCGGCGCTCCAACCCTACGCCGGGCGGGTCGATCGCCGGCCGCTGGTGCCCTGGCGCGATCTGCCGGCGCTCATGGCCGAGGCCGATGTGATGCTGGCGCCGCTCGATCCCACCAATATCTTCACCCAATGCCGCAGCGAGCTGAAATACCTTGAAGCGGCGGCGGTCGGCGTGCCGATCGTCGCCAGCCCGGCGCCAGCCTTCGCCGAGGCGATCAGCCATGGCGAGACCGGGATGCTGGCCGAGAGCGCCAATCAGTGGGTTGAGGCCCTCGACTACTTGATCGCGAACAAGGCGGCGCGCGGCGCGATCGGCGCGGCGGCCTACGAGCACGTCCGCCGCGAATACACCTTTGCTAGTGCCGGCCTGCAACTCGAAGGCATTCTGCACGGGTTGGCGGCGCAGGCCCAGGCCCCACGAGCCGTTTGGCGAGGGATTGACCTGGTGCCTGGCGCCGAACAATGGGCTAGCGACCTGCGCCTCAACGGGCTAGCGGTCTATATGCTGACTGGCTGCGAGCAGGGTAACGCCGGCACCTATCGCTGCCGCCACCGCCAACAGCAGCTCGACCTGCACGATATCGCCAGCGTGGTCGTCAGCCAGCCCGACGAAGGCTTCGAGATCCGCGCAGCCGCCAACTACGACCTTGCGATCATCCACCGCGCGGTCGGCGATGAGCCGCTGCTGGGATACATCGGCCGCATGCAGGCGCTCGGCCGGCCGGTGTTGTTCGATACCGATGATCTGGTGTTTCGCCCCGAGCTAATCGACCGCGTCGATGCGATCAAGGACTGGTCAGCTGCCGACAAGGCGCTCTATCGCAATGGTGTCGAGGGCTACCGGCGCGCTTTGCTGGCCTGCGATGCCGCGATCGTCTCGACCGAGCCGCTGGCCGCGCTGGTCCGCGAGCTGGGACAGCGCGCCTTTGTCGTGCGCAACGCTCTCAGCTGGGAGCAGATCGAGCGGGCGGCGCCGCTGGCCGAGGCCCGGCTGTCCCAACCGCTTGCCGGTGCCGATGCGCCGGTCGTGGTCGGCTACTTCAGCGGTACGGCGACCCACAACCGCGATTTCGCCCAGGCGGCGCCGGCGCTGATTCAGCTCTTGGAGCAGCGCCCGCAGGTGCGGCTGCGCCTGGTCGGGCCGCTTGATCCCGGCGACGAGTTCGCGCCCTACCGCGAGCGCATCGAGCGGCGCGAGCTTGTCCCGCTGACCGAGCTGGCAGCTGAGATTGCGGCCGTCGATGTGGCGCTGGCGCCGCTTGAGCTCGACAACCCATATTGCCAGGCCAAAAGCGAAGTCAAATATATGGAAGCCGGTCTGGTTGGCGTGCCGGTCGTGGCCAGCCCGACCGAAGCCTTCCAGGTCGCGATCCGCCACGGTGTCAACGGCATGTTGGCGACGACCGCCAGCGAATGGCTGGCGGCGCTGCTGGCGCTGGTCGATGATCCGGCGCGCCGCCGTGCGATTGGCCAGGCCGCCCGCGACGACGTGCTGGACCGCTACACTCCCGTGGCGCGCAGCCGCGCCCTGCTCGATGTGCTGGACGAACAGTGGGCCGGCGCCAGCGCCGCCCGCGCCCGATCGGTCGGTGCGCCATTTTTCAGCGCGCCGACCGAGCCTCAAGCTGCTTTATTGGAATCGATAATGACACCTTCGCAGAAACCACATTTACGCATAGGCTGGCTGATCTACTGGCCGATCCCCGGATCGGGTGGCTTCAGCAATATCTTTCGGATCATCAATCTGCTGGCGGGCTTCGGCCACGAGAACATCATCTATATGCAGCCGTTGGGCCTGCCGCCAGAGTACATCCACCGGCCCGAGCAGTATATCCGCCGCCACTTCGGCCCGGTCGCCGCGACGGTCCAGGCCTGGCCCGACCTGATCGACGAGGTCGATCTGGCCTTGGCCACCGACTGGGGTTCGTTCGAAGTGCTTGAGCGCTGCACGCCGCATGTGCGCAAGGCCTATTTCGTCCAGGATTTCGAGCCGTTTTTCAACGAGATGGGCTACCGTTATCTCAAGGCCGAGGCGACCTACCGGGCCGGCGTGCCTTGTATCACGCTGGGCAACTGGCTGGCGACCTTCCTGCGCGAGACGTACGATGCGACAACCTATCCGTTTGACTTCGCCGTCGAGCACGAGCGCTACCACCCGCGCCGCTCGGCGCGCCCGGATCAGACGCGGATCTTCTTCTACGCTCGGCCATCGACGCCGCGGCGCTGCTTCGAGCTTGGCGCTGCGGCGCTGGCTATCGTCCACGAGCGCCATCCCGAGGTTGAAATCGTCCTCTTCGGCGACCTCGGCCTTACGACACTGCCGGTCAAGTTTCCCTTCGAGGATCTGGGCATTCTCGACCACGAGGAGCTGGCCAAGCTTTACGCCTCGTCAACGATCGGCCTGGTGCTTTCGGCGACCAATCCCTCGCTGATGCCGCCGGAGATGATGGCCTCACGCTGCGCGGTGATCGACTTGGATCTGCCACCAAACCACTATCTGATCGATCATAGCCGCACCGGGCTGCTGATCGAGCCGCAGCCCGCGCCGCTGGCCGACGCGATCTGCCGCCTGCTTGAGGATGAGCCCTTGCGGCTGCGCCTGGTCGACAACGCCGAGGCGGCGGTCAAGGCCCTCAGCTGGGAGCATTCGGCGCGCCAGGTCGAGCAGGCCATGCTGACGATCGCGCCATTGACCGAGGCTCGGCCGACGGCGCTGCGCCTCGATCTCAACCAGAGCGCCGGCGACGGCACCACCCCGCCGCTCAGCGCAGATTTCACGATCGGCCAGCGCTTTGTGCTGCGCCACAACGGCCTGTGCCGCATTGCCGTGGCCGGCGCCGACGGGGATGGCGGCGACGCGACGCCGACCCTGAGCCTCTACGAGTCGGTCGAGGCCGAAAAACCGCTGCTCCAGATCGCCGCGGCCGAGCGCCGCGACGGTTGGCTGATCTATAGCTTCAATCCGCTGCCGGCAGTGCGCCATCGGCCGCTGTATATCGTCATGTCAGGCGGGCACGGATCGCGCTTCCGCTTCAGCTACGAGCCGGCTGGCGGCGGGGCGCTGGCCTACCACCACGTGCCCCAGGCCGGCCAGCTTTGCTGCCGAACCTTCTACCTGTCCATGGCTGGCGATAGCGCGATCAGCGACGACCGTCAGCAAAGCGAGATCGAGTACCTCAGCGCCCGCCAGCGGCTGTCCGCCGAGGAGCATCTGCTACTTAGCAAATATATGATAAAGCTCCACGAGCATATCGCGGCGGCGCCGTCGGGCAGCGGCGGTGTGGTGCGTGGCTGGCGCAGGCGGGCTACTCGCATCACCGGGCTGCTGCGTCGAGGCGACATGGGTACGCTCGCCGCCGAGGCGCGTTCGTATCTGCGCTGGCTGGTCGCGCGCGGCGGGGCCAAATAACCAATCACCTTAGCTCCGGCCTCCCGCGATGGCGATGTCGGATGTAGAAACATTATGTCAAATCAACAAACTCAGGTGTTAATTATCAGCAGCGATCCGCTGGCGGCCAAGCTGGCCGGGCCAGGGATTCGCGCCATGGAGATGGCACGCTATATCGCCCAATCCTGCGCCGTGACTCTGGCCGCCCCGAATCGGGCCGATGTCAGTATTCCGGGCGTAACCTGCGTCGCCTTCCAGCCCGCCGATCAGGCGCACATGCTGGAGCTGGTCGCTCTGGCCGACGTGGTGGTGGCGCAGGGCTATACGTTTTACCATTACCCCGTGATCGCCGCATCCAAGAAAATCACGGTGGTCGATCTCTATGATCCGTTCCACCTTGAGAATCTGGAGATGCACACCAAGAATCGCCATCCGCAGCGGCGCGAGCTGGCGATCAGCGATATCGGTGTGCTGGCCGACCAGCTTCAGCTCGGCGATTTCTTCATCTGTGCCAGCGAGCGCCAGCGCGACCTCTGGCTGGGCGCGTTGAGCATGACCGAGCGGCTTTCACCCTTCAGCTACGAGCAGGATCCGACCTTCCGCACGCTGATCGACGTGGTGCCGTTCGGCCTGCCACCTTCGCCGCCGATCGCCACCGCGCCAGTCCTCAAGGGCGTCGTGCCGGGTATCGATGCCGACGATACGGTTGTCCTCTGGGGCGGCGGCATCTGGGAGTGGCTCGACCCGCTGACGATCATCCGCGCCATGGCCGCCATCCGCGAGCGGCAGCCCGCGATCAAGCTGTTCTTCCTCGGCCAGCATCATCCCAACACAGAAGTGGTGCCGGTGATGGCCATGTACGACCAGGCCGTCGCGCTGGCCGAGGAGCTTGGGCTGCGCAACACAACCGTGTTTTTCAACGACCGCTGGGTGCCCTACGCCGAGCGCCAGAACTATCTGCTCGAAGCCGATATCGGCGTCAGCGCCCACTCCGAGCACATTGAGACCCGCTTCGCCTTTCGCACTCGCCTGCTCGACTACATCTGGGCCGGCCTGCCGATGATCGTTGCCGAGGGCGATGCCCTGGCCGACGTGGTCGCCGTACGCGGCCTCGGCCATGTGGTGCCAATTGGCGACCACGCCGCCTTTGCGGCCGCGCTGCTGGCGCTGGCCGACGACGGCGGCGATACTCGCGAACCCTACGTCGCCGCCTTCGCCGCCGCCCGCGCGGGTTTCACCTGGCCGACCGCGATCGCGCCGCTGGCGCGCTTCTGCGCCAATCCGCGCCGCGCGCCCGACCGCCAGCTGGCCGCCCTGTCGGCCCCGGCGGCATCGACCCCCGACCAACCAGCCGCAGACACGGACCAGGCGGTCCCCGCACCTCCCGCGGCGGCCCCCAGCCATCTACGCCGGATTCACGAGCTTGACGCGATCATCGCCGGAAAAAACGCCCATATCGCCCGGCTTGAGAACCTGATCAAGCGTCTGGAACAGGGCCGAGTCATGCGGCTGTTGCGCTGGCTGCGCCGCTAGGCGATCCAAATACCATCGAGTGTGATTTGCCTCCCGAATCGCCAAAGGGAATAATGAACCAGGTTGTGCCTAAGATCACAGTTGTCACAATTATAAGGATGCAGCACTAGCTAAACATGATTTGGAAAAGGAGAAACCAGTGAGCTTAACCGAAGACGACCTGCGGAATATTCGCCAAGGCTACCGTAATGATACTCGCTATGCCCGTTTCGTCTCACCTCAGGCTGCCAATGTTCTCGATCTCATGATCGATGATGAGTACTTTCCTGGGGTCACTGAGCCGATCGCGCTATATGCGCTAACCTGGCTGCTCGATATACTGCGGCCTAAGCGGGTCCTGCAGCTGGGCACGCACATGGGATTTTCCTCGGTTGTTATCGCCGATATGCTGTCCCACCACGGCGAAGATGGTCGGCTTGTAACCGTTGATCCGGCTGAGAATTATCATACCACCGCCAAAGAGTGGACCGAAAAAGCCGGCCTGCGCGAGCGGATCACGTTTCTTGATGGATTCTCGACCGACCCAGAGATCGTCCGGCAAATCCTGGAGCTGGGTCCGTTTGACTTTATCTATCTCGATTCATCGCATATGTATGCGGCAACTTTAGAAGAGCTGCACCTGATTTTTGCCGAGCAGAACTGGATGGTTGAGCATGGAGTGCTGGTGCTCCACGATGCCGCCACCTATGCCCAGCGCTTTGACCCGTCCAATCAGGGCGGTGTGTATCGAGCGCTGAATGAGTGGATTGACACCTACCCAGACCTCTACCATCTGCTAATCCTCGAACCCCCGCTGTGGCCATCGCAGTGCGGCCTCGGCGTGGTGATGCGCCGCACTCAGACTACGCAGTCAAGCGGAGATCCTCTCCACGATCCAAACAAAATCTCTGAGATGGAAACCACTATCCAGCTCAAAAACGAGCATATTCTGCGCCTCGAACAGCTGATCCGGCGCCTTGAAAATGGCCGACTGATGCGCATTCTGCGCTTGATCAAGCGATCGACTGCAAAATAGGAGTAAGTCATGGCCCAATCTTCGGTTACAGAATGGGATAGTGTAGCGATCATGGATGGCGGCGAGCGCGTCACGCATCTCTATCCCAACGATTGCTACTACGCCCATCTATCGATCTACCACTTTGCGCTGCAATTTTGTCGCGACGCGGTGGTGCTCGACGCCGGCTCGGGCGCGGGCTACGGTGCCGCCTACCTGGCCGAACATGGGGCCCTCTTCGTCCATGGCGTCGATGTCAGCGCTAAAGCCGTCGCATTCAGCCAGGCGTCGTTCCAACGGCCCAACCTCGACTATCAGGCTCGCGATCTATCAGTCAATCTTGACTTCGAGCGCGATACGTTTGATCTGGTTTTTTCGTCGAATGTGCTTGAGCACGTCCCCGATGTCTGCACGTTTTTGCAGCAAGTCGTCAGCGCGATGAAGCCCGGCGCGACGATGGTGCTGGCAGTGCCACCGATTTTGAACATCGTCGCCCAGGCCGATAATCTGTCCAATCTCTATCATCTGAATATCTGGTCGCCGCGCCAGTGGCACCACATCCTTAGTAAGTACTTTGGCACAATCGCCTACTATGAGCACCATCCGCGGCCCGGTCTGCTGCCAGATTTCGCCAACTTGCCAGAAGAAACGACGATCAGCGAGGACGATTTTGAATTTATCGAATGCCCGCTGGCGATGATCGACCGTGCGCCGACGATGACTGCGGTGTTCCTGCTCGGCAAGCCGCACCGCGATCCGCCACCGGCCGCCGATGCGCTGACCTTCATCGATCAATCCTACACTCTCGCCCCGGACGATCTGCTGCAACGCAAAAATCGCGCGGATATGCTGCTCGACTGGGTTGGGCAGATCAAAGGCTATCTGGCGGGGTTCGATCAGGCTCCGCCAGCCGAGGTGCAGGACGAGCGCGCCGATCTCAACGACGGCGTCACGGCGCTAGTTCAGGATTTGCATCGGCAACTGAAGGACAGCGAACAGCGAGCCAGCGTCTATGAAAAGGAATTGCAGCGCAAGAATACCCATATCCTCCAGCTCGAATCGCTGCTATGCCGGCTGGAGAACGGTCGTCTGATGCGACTGCTGCGGCGCTTTGCCCGATAGGCGCAGGCTGGTTTTTTGGCGGCTGGGCGGCCTCCAGGCCTCGGGCAGCCAGGTTGCCCCGCAGGTGAAGCAGTCCCACCAGGCCGCCTCACGCAGTAGGAAGAGCATCGTAGTCGGTTTGATTCAACGCTGACCGATCTATGCAGCCCAACACCCAGCCCAACGCTAAAACCCAATCGGGCCACGTCGCAAGCTTGCGGCGTGGCCCGATTGGGTTAAACGATCAGCGTCACTCGCCGCTGCCGCTCCAGCGATGTGGAAGACGGCCGTGGAGCGCGCACTGGAGCATAAAGTCCAGCGCGCCCACGCCATCATCGCCCCGCGAGCCTGTGCCCCAGAGCCAGACCATCGTGCTCAGAAACTTAAAGCCGACGTAGCGCCCGGCCGCCCGGTAGCGGGCCATAAACTCGATCGGCGGAATGTTGACGCCGTGGCCGGCCAGCGCCTGGCGGTAGCGCTCGACGGTCGTGGGGCTCCAGTGGTTCGGCAGGTCGAGGTACAGCGAGCCGTAGCGAGCCTGGCCCCAGTCCACCAGATACGGCTGGCCCTGGCTGACCAGCACATGCCCGCCGATCTGCGGCTGCAGATCGGCGTGCATGACCGTCAGCGAGTCGTTGGCCTGCCACAGGTCGGCCATCTCGGCCAGGAAGATGCCTGCGGCCTGCTCCAGCGCGGCGGTGTGCTGGCCGTAGGCGGCGGCAAACTCGGCGTTCTCCAGGTTTTCCTGCCACGGCTCGCGCCAGTACTCGTTGACGACCGTCGCCGCAAAGTACTCCGGGTCGGCCGGCGGCAGCCAGGGCAGCGCGGCGCCACAGCCCAGGTTTTTGGCGTGGATTGCGGCCAGGCCCTCGGCGGCCAGCTGCGGCAGCTCGGCGGCGGGGATCGAGTCGTCGCTATCGACCGCCTCCATGCACACCAGCGCTCGCTCGTCGGTGGTGAGATCCAGGCTATGGGCGCGGGGGACGGCCCCCTGGCCCTGCGAGGCGCTCGGGCAGCGCTGCAGCTTTGGTCAGCAGGGTTGTGCTGCGCTGGCCGTCGGCGGAGTCGTATGTCACCAGATAGCGGCGCAGGGTCGCGCCGGAGAAGCCTTGATCCTGTTCCTGCTCGATCACATCGAGCAGCGTGGCGTCGGCGGCGTAGTGGCGGCGGAGCGTGGCGGTCAGCAGCGGGGCGATTTCGTGGTTCATGAAACCTCAATGTACATCAATCAATCCGCAGAGCATAGCGGGCCGAGCGGCTTCCCAGATCGGCCCGCCGCCTGATTGGCTACCGCCGCAAGACCTACACCACGTCCTTGGCGGCGGCCCGCCCGGCGGCTCGCCCGGAGAAAATGCAGCCGCCCAGAAATGTCCCCTCCAGCGCCCGGTAGCCGTGCATGCCGCCGCCGCCGAACCCGGCCACCTCGCCGGCCGCGTACAGGCCCGGCACCGGCTGGCCCTCGGCGTCGAGCACCCGGCTCGCCAGGTCGGTCTGGAGCCCGCCCAGGGTTTTGCGGGTCAGAATGTGCAGGCGCACCGCAATCAGCGGCCCGGCGGCGGGGTCGAGCAGCTTGTGCGGGGCGGCAACCCGAATAATCTTGTCGCCGACGTACTGGCGCGCCCCGCGGATCGCCGTGATCTGGGCGTCTTTGCCAAACTCGTTATCAAGCTGGCGATCGCGGGCCACGACCTCGCGCTCTACCACGGCCTCGTCGAGCAGCGGCGCTGGGCTGATCGCGTTCATGCCCCGGACGAGCGCTGGCAGCGTG
>DAOTUS010000096.1:0-4117 GCA_034437415.1 Herpetosiphonaceae bacterium | reverse complement strand
CCGCCGCGCCGCCGCCAGCGCCGATCAGCAAAGCGCCGCCAGCGGTCAGCCCGCGGCCCTCTTCGGGCCCGCTGACTGCGCCGATCAGCAAAGCGCCCCAGCAGGTCAGCGCCCGGCCGACGGCGCCCACGCGCAGCAGTGCGCCACCGCCAGTCAGCGCTCGGCCGACGCCAGTCAGCGCCCGCAGCAACCCGGCGCCGCCGCCAGCGGCTGCGTCAGCGGCTCCACCAGCCGAAGAGGCGGTGACCAACAAGTTTAAGAAACAGAGCGGGGCGCTGGTCCTAACTGCCGAGAGTCTGGCCCCGCTGATCGTCAAGCTCAAGGAGTTGGGGATGCAGCTCGGGGCGCAGGCCACGGTTCTGACCGACCGCTGGGGCGTGCCGCTGGTCCAGGAAGGCCACACATCGCTGCCGCTGCCGCCGTTTCTGCCGCTGCTGGCGACCAGCTTCTCGACCATGGTCGACTACACGCGCCAGCTGCACAGCGATCAGGGCAGCGGCCTGTACATGCACGAGGGCGATCGCTACGATATCTATATCTTTGACGTTGGCAAGCGCTTTTTGTTGGTGATGATCTTTGATAAAGATATCGCCGTCTCGAAGCTCGGCTCGGTCTGGGTGTATGCCAAGCGGGCTGTCCGCGAGCTGGCCGATGAGCTGGAAGGCGAGTAGCGATCACGCTGGCCCACTCGGCGACTGCGGCTGATTGCGCCGGACTAAAATAATCAAGGACACGGATGGAGACCACTCACATGGTTTGCATCCGTGTCCTTTTGCTGTGAGAAATGACCCTATGACGATGAGAAACTGGCTTCAGCTGAGGCGCTGGCGGATTCTGGCCGTGCTGCTGGCGGTGGGCGTGGCCGCGTGGCTGCGGCTGCCGGCCATGCGCGATCTCCCCTACGATATCGATGAGCGGGTCTACTATCCGCTGGCGCAGCGCTATGCCCACGCTCTGGAGACCGCCGACTGGGCCACGCTGGGCGATCCGTTTGATAACGCGGAGCACCCGGCGCTGGTCAAGCTGCTGTTTGGGGCGGCCCTGGCCAGCGCCTCCGGCCCGGCGCCCCAGAACGCCTCGGGCTATGCCGAGGGATCCGGCGTGCAGCCAGCGGGCTTGCAGGCGGCGCGGCTGGTCTCGCTCCTCGCCTGTCTCCTGCTGGCCGGGCTGCTGGCCTGGCACAACCTGCTGGCCGGGCTGGCCTTTGCCTTCAGCTCGTGGCAGATCAAATATGGCGTGCTGGCCTATCTCGAGGCGGTGCCTGGTCTGCTGACGGCGGCCGCGCTGCTGCTGCTGGCTGCATGGTGGCAGGCCAGCGCCAGATCGAATCCGCCTGCTGAGCTGGCCCCGCGCCAGCGTCCGCCCGCCGCCCTGGTCGTCAGTGCGCTGCTGGTTGGGGCCGCCGCCGCCGCCAAATATCCCTACGCGATCATTGCAGCGCCGACGCTGGGGCTGGCGGTGCTGTGGCGCTGGCGCACGCCCTGGGGCGGCTGGCGCGGGCTGGCGCTAGTGGCCGGAGTGGCCGCACTGGGCTTCTATCTGTTCAACCCATTTATGTGGCTGAATCCGCTTGGCTACCTTCAGGAAACCTTGGCGTTTCACGTTCGCTACAGCGGCAACGAGCTGGTGCAGAGCCAGAAGTTTGCGCCGTGGTATAACCTGAGCCTGCTGTTCAAGCCCATGCCCTACGACCCGTTTTTTCCGTTCAGCCTGTTCAACCAGCTGCGGATCGAGGGGTTGCTGACGGCGCTGGGGCTGCTGGGCCTGCCGCTGCTCTGGCGCCGCTCGCCGCCGCTGGGCCTGTGGCTGCTGCTGAGCGGGCTGTTTCTGCTCGGCTGGCCGACCAAGTGGGCCCACTACACCCTGATGCTGATCCCGCCGCTCAGTCTCAGCGCAGGCAATCTCGTCACCACGCTGGCCGTTTGGGCCAGATCGCGAATCCAGCCGGCCCAAACGGCTGAGCGCTGAGCGCGGCCGGGCCTCAGCGGCGCAGCGTCGGGAGCCAGGTCTGCAGCCCGTTCGCCACAATCGTGGCCGTGACGGTGTGATCGACGCTGGCGCTGGTGATGCTGGCGCTGTTGGTGATCGCCAGGCGCTGGCTGGTGTTGAGGCTGGCCTGAAACACAATCACGGCGGTCTGCGAGTTCGGCAGCGTGGCGTTCCAGGCCACCGTGGTGGTGCCAGGCGTGTAGCTGGGCGCTGGCAGGGCGGCGGGCGCAATGCTCAGGCTGCCGGGCACGAAGGTCAGCGTCGCCGGCAGCACATCGGCGACCGCGATGGCGCTGCCGGTGCCAACCACGTTGATGGCATAGCTCACAATCTCGTTTTGGGTCAACGCGCCGCGATTGGCCAGCTTGCGATCCTGGGGCGCCGCGCTGGCCACAACCGCGGCCGAGTCGGCCTCAACCTGCAGCCCGCTCACATCGACGGCCTCGAACTGAGCGCCGGTGATCTCACGCAGCTCATCCACCAGCACCTCGTCGTTCCAGCCAGCGTTGGGCGCGCCGGAGATGTACCAGTCCGAGCCATTGTCGGCGATGATCATGCCGTACTTTTTGAGCGCCCGCAAAATCACCTGAACCTCGGGCGAGTAGGGCGTGATGTCGAAGCTGGCTTTGAGCCGAAAGCGCTGGCCCATCGGCGGGAGATCCAGGCTGCTATTGCTCGATGCCTTGTGGCGGGCCGGCCAGACATAGGTGTCGCGGGTTTGCGCGACGGTGAAGCGCAGGGCGTGGTTGATCTCGCCAGCCGCAACCTCCTCGTAGCGGGCCAGCCCCGGCAGAATTGGCAGGCCGGCGGCGTCGGCCGAGGTCCAGGTGGCTGGGCGCAGGGCGTTCGAGCGCAGGTCGTAGACCGCGCCGCTGCCGGCATTCCACTCGGTTGGGCTTAGCTGCTCGGCGTGATAGAGCTCGTAGAGCTTGCACTCGC
Source organism: Herpetosiphonaceae bacterium (assembly GCA_034437415.1). GTDB lineage: Bacteria > Chloroflexota > Chloroflexia > Chloroflexales > Herpetosiphonaceae > JACCRK01. Next base: position 1,189 of record DAOTUS010000096.1, on the reverse strand, counting down.
CCTCGCGCACCACCAGCACGTGATGGTCGCCGCCATGCTCACGCGGGGCGCTAGCTGGAATTGGGTAGGGGCCGGGATCGCTCTCGTCGCCATACTCGACGAAGTTAATCGTGACCTCGGGCTGCGTGCTGGGGACGACCACAAAGGGAATGCCAATCGGGCCGCCGTCCCACTCGGCAGCGCCAAAATCGGGGTGCAGACCGGTATCTGAGCCAATGCTGGCGATATACTGCGCCGAGCGTGGATCGAGCGGCAGCGTATCCACCGGCGTGTTCCAGATGTTGTTGAGCGGAAAGATTGGGCACGCGCCGACGCTTGGCGATGCCTGGGGCGGCGGCGGAAAGGTGGTCGCGTCCGGGCCACTGGTCGGCCCAGCGGTGGCGGCCACCTCGGTCGCCAGCGGCCCGGCGGTTGGTGCGGTCTGGGCGGTGCCGCAGGCCACTAAGAGCAGAATCACACTCAGACGAACCCAGCGCAGATGCTTCAACCGACGCAGATGCTTCATCCCAATCCTCCTTGCGAAAAATAGCCGATTGGTAGAGCATATCACGTCGCGGCGGAGAAAAGAAGCCTGATCTCGCCAGCGCCTGCGGGGTGGCTCACGGCAGGATCTGGCAGGGATCGTGGTCGGCGTCACAGCGGGCGGGCAGCGGCGGCGGCACAATCAACGAGGCGGGATCGAGGTAGCCGTTTTCGTACAGCGCCTGGGCGGCGGCGTGTCCCTGCCAGCGCCAGTGCCACGGCTCGCTGGTGTAGCCGGTGAGCTGCTGGGTGATCAGCACGCCCGCGCTGAGCTTGACCGGGTAGGACTGGACCCAGCCATACTTGTAGGCGTTGGCGTTGAGCCAGGTCTGCAGCGTATCGGGGATCAGGAAGCCAATCTCCGGCGCGCCCGAGGGCAGCAGATCGATCGTGAGGCCGGTCTGGTGTTCGCTCTGGCCCGGCTGGGCGCTGTAGGTCGCCGCCCGCCGGACCGCCTCGGCCCGCAGGATCGGCTGGCCGTACTCGCGGGCGCGGGTCAGCTCGAAATCAACCCACTTCTCGAAGGTGGCGCTCTGCTGGCTGTAGGATCGATAGGCCGAGCGAATCTCCAGCCGAAAGCCATCCTGCTGGGCCGCCGCCACGAGCGCGCTCAAATCCGCGCCCGCCTCGCGGCGCATCAGCAGGCCGGAGCGGGCCTGCGGAACCC
>DAOTUS010000095.1:0-3802 GCA_034437415.1 Herpetosiphonaceae bacterium | reverse complement strand
GTATTCGCGGGAGGGACGCCATATATGGCGTCCCTCCACCAATCGTTATCCACCAAGCGTCCATCTTCATCCAAAATCCTGCGCCTTTGCCGTGTAATCTAACATTGTCAAACTACGATTTGTTGGTGATTATGATTCGCCTCCCTTCCGTCCCTCCTCCGGAGGGAAACCCAGGGGGTTTTCATCCCCCTGGACCCCTAAAGTTTAGTTGAGTGGATTGCTATCGCTTGTTGGATATCCATATAAGCTTTCTTCTTCGTGTCCTTCGTGTCCTTCGTGGATGATTCCTCCACCTACGGCACAAAGTTGCCGGTGCGATAGCGCACGATGAAGCGAATCCACAGGGTCAGCGAGACCGCCAGCACCGCCAGGGTGAGGCCGACCGCCAGCCAGCGCGAGCGCCGCCCCCGTTCGCTGAGCGCGGCCAGCCCAACCCCGCCGCCAATCGCCAGCGCCGGGGTGACAAACAGCCACCAGCGGATGGTCTGCTCCGACCAGATCAGCGAGGTCAGCGCCAGCGGAAAGGTGGCCAGCCAGGCCCAGAGCGGCGTGGCCAGCGCTGGCAGACGCCGGGCCGCCAGCGCCCCGCCGAGGCCCAGCGCCCACAGCCAGACCGGGATCTGCCCGTCGATGGTCAGGAGATCTTTGGTCAGCAGGTTCCAGAACTTGGTCGCCACCGGCTGGAACACCGGGCAGTCCGGGTTGGTCGAGGCCAGCGTCTGGTCGCCGATGAAGCTGCTGTAGTAGACCAGCGCCGCCAGCGCCACCGCGCCGCCGCCAAGCAGCGCCAGCTGCCCGGCCGCGGGCCAGCGCCGCTGGATCAGCAGCAGGCCAAACCAGGCCATGCCCCACAGCCCGACCGCAATCAGCACGCCGCTGTGCATCAGGGCGGCCATCGTCAGGGCGGCGAGCACGGCTGGCCGCCAGCGGCGCGGCATCCCGCTGCCCGCCCAGACGATCAGGCCCAGCATTCCCGGTAGCGCCAGCGCCTGGCCGACCGCGTTGGTATACTCGCCGATAATCAGCGAGCGCAGCACCGCCGTTGGAATGAGATACAGCGTGGCGGCCCACAGGGCGGCGCGGCGGGTCGAGCCAGCGGTGCCCAGCGCCCGCACGGCCCACCAGATCAGCGGTAGCGCCAGCGCGTCGAGCAGCGCGCCGCCAGCCTGGAGGGCCAGATGGTGGCTGGCCGGATTGCGGAAGATCAGCAGCAGCGGGGCCAGCACAATGTACAGGCCCGGCGGATAGGGCGAGCGCCCGGCCCCGGCCTCACAGGTCAGCTCCTCGGTGAAGATGACATCGCCCCGCACCAGCCCGGTCAGGTTGTTGACATTGAGGTACAGGTCGCTGAAGTTGGCCTGGGGATGGCGCAGGCCAGCCAGGCGAATCGCCAGCGCCAGCCCGGTCAGCCCGGCGACAATCGCCAGGTCGCGCCGCTCAGGCGCGACGGCTGGCCCGCTGAGCAGCGCCAGGCCGCGTCCGGCGAGAATCGTGGCCAGACCCGCCGCGCTGGCCACGAACAGCCGCTCGGCATCGACCGTGATCACCGTGCGGGTGACGGCCAGCGCCAGGGCCAGCGCCGCGCTGCTGACCAGCACCGTGCCGCCAGCCTGCCGCGGACTCAGCCCGGCCAGCGCCGCGCCAACGCCGAGGCAGACCAGCACGCCGGCCAGGGCGGCCAGCAACGCCCAGGGCGCGAACATCCGCCAGCCGACCGGCGCGACATTAATTTCGTAGAGCGTCACGCCCAGCCCGCGCGGATCGGGCGGCAGCACATACATTGGCGCGGCCAGATCGATCTGGAGCGAGCCGCTGCCATCGGGCGCCGCCGGGACAAACAGGTACAGCTCGTGGGGCCCGGCGGCGAGGTCGGTGCTCAGCTCGGCGCCGTTGAGGGTGATGGTGAGCGTGGTGGTTGGCACCGAGGGCGGGGCCAGGCGCAGCTGGGCGATCATCGGGCTGCCGCTGATCGCTGGAACCCGAATCTGCGCCTCGGGCAGGGTCCAGCGATAGGTCTCGGTCGTGGTGATGACGATCTTGGCTGGCTCGGCGGCGTGAACATCGAGCAGATAGGGGGCATCGTAGAGCGGGGCCTCGGCGGTTCCGGCCGGGCCGACTGTCAGCTTGCCGCCGATATTGAGGTTAAAGCGGGTTGGCCGCTGCAGCGCAATCCAGCAGAGCAGCACGCCAAGCAGCACCGCGCCACCAATGATGCGCAGGTATGAGCGCAGCATTTAAAAACCACTGTTCCGAATAATCAGCAAGCTCCCGATGACAATAATAATCGCGCCAAACATCTTCTCCAGCGTCATGGTCTCGCCGATAAACCACCAGGCCAGCACGACCGTCGCGACATAGCTCAGGCCCAGCGCGGTGTAGCTCCACTCCATCCGCCACACCAGGGCGCTCATAATCCAGGCAACCATGCCGAGCAGCACCAGCAGGCCGCCCAGCACCACGCGCCAGCTCTGCAGCGCCTCGGCCAGCACCAGCAGCGGCGAGCGCTGCAGCACCGGCGCATCCTTGAGCGACAGCATCCCCACGCGCAGCAGCAGATTGCCGCTCATGACGACCAACACGGTCAGGGTGATAAACCAGAACTCCATGGGTGGATCCTACCTATTCCTTAGCTTCGGCTATGGCCGCCGCGCATCAGCAGCCCGGCGCCGACCAGCACCAGCAGCGCCCCAAACAGCGCCTTTGGATCGATCCAGCCGCTCGGGCGGAGCCAGTACAGCCCCAGCAGCACGACGCTGCCCAGCCCCCAGAGCGGATAAAAAAAGCTGAGCTGATGGCGCACCAGCAGCGCCGCCCACAGCAGCAGTCCCGCCAGTAAAAAGCCCAGCCCCAGCAGGCCGAGCGGCTGCAGCAGCGCGGCGGCGACACCGTCGATCGACAGCACGCTGCTGGCTGGCGCGACCTGACGCAGGCAGATCTCACCAGTCACCAGCAGCGCGAGCGTACTGTTGAACATGATAATGACCCCGCGATGCTGCTGGCTGACGCGCTTAATCGGCGCGATGTAGTCGGTAAACGCCATAGTCACAAATCCCGCTGCGAATCGTCCACGAGCGCCGAATCGTAAAGAAAGGGGCAAACAAGCGCTGATAATCTGCATCCTGGCGAATCGCGTCGCCGCGATCGAGCCAGTGCATCAGGCGGCCGGGCAGGTTCCAGGCGGCGCGGGTCGGAATATCCTCCAGCACCAGCATCTCACCGCCGGGGCGCAGGACGCGGTGCAGCTCGGCGATGGTCGCCCGGGCCAGCGCGTCAGCAAGATGATGCACCACGCCGACCACCAGCACCGCATCAAACACCTGGTCGCGCAGGGCCAGCGCCTGGCCGTTCATCACCCCAAACGGCGAGCGCGGGTTTTCGGCGGCGGCGTAGCGCACGTAGCCCGGCGAGAGATCGACCCCGAGGTATTGGGAGTGGGGAAACGATGGCGCAAACTCGCCGGTGCCGCAGCCAAAATCCAAAAAGCGCCGGCTGCCAACATCGCGCCAGGGCATCAGGTCCTCGGCGATGGTGGCGCGCTCGCCGACGTAGTTGTTCTCGACAATTCGGCGCAGGGTGGCCCACAGGGCGGGCTGCTGCGAAATTTTGGTCAGTATAGACTGCATTGTATCTCTGAAGCAGGCGATCTGAGCGCTGAAACCAGCGCTATCCCGCCGCCTCTGCCTTTCGTGCTAGAGCTAAAATCGATAGTCCGGCGGGGAACGTGCCGCCGCGGCGAAGCCACCAGGCCTCAAAATTCATAATGCCGCCAAAGAGCCGATTCACCAGCGGGTGCGGCAGCGTC
>DAOTUS010000094.1:0-4919 GCA_034437415.1 Herpetosiphonaceae bacterium | reverse complement strand
GTATCCCTCCGCGATGTGCCTGCGGTTCACTTGGTGGTGGCGGCGGCTCAGGCCTATTTTCCCAATCTCCCCGCCACCCTCCTGACCGAGCATGCCCGCGCGGTGCTGCAGGAGTGTCGCCGCGCCGCCCAGGCCGGGGTCGCCGTGCCGCGCCTGGACGCGCTGGTTGAGCAGGTGCAGCAGCGGGTTCAAGCCGCCGCCCAGCCCTCGCTGCGCCCGCTGATCAACGCATCCGGGGTGATTATCCAGACCAATCTGGGCCGGGCACCCTTGAGCGCGGCGGCGCGGGCCGCGATGAGCGCCGCCGGGGCAGGCTACACAAATCTGGAATACGATCTGGTGGCGGGCCAGCGCAGCTCGCGCTCGGTCCATCTGGCCGACCAGATCGCCCGGCTGACCGGGGCGGCCAGCGCGCTGGTGGTCAACAATGCGGCGGCGGCGCTGCTGCTGGTGCTGAGCGGGCTGGCGCAGGGCCGCGAGGTGCTGGTAAGTCGCGGGCAGGCGGTGGAGATTGGCGGCGGGTTTCGCATCCCCGATGTGCTGCGGCAAAGCGGCTGCCGGCTGGTTGATGTTGGCACCACCAATCGAACCTACGCGGCCGACTATACAGAGGCGATCACCGCCCAGACGGCGGCGATCCTGCGGGTCCACAGCTCGAACTTTCGGCTGATGGGCTTTGTGCACGAGCCGACGCTGGCCGAGCTAGCCAGCGCCGCCCAGGCCGCCAACCTGGTGCTGATCGACGATCTGGGCAGCGGGGCGCTGCTCGACACGGGCGCGTTTGGTCTAGCCCCCGAGCCAACGGTGCAGCAGTCGCTCGCCGCCGGGGCCGATATCGTGGTCTTTAGCGGCGATAAGCTGCTGGGCGGGCCGCAGGCTGGCATCATCGTGGGGCGGGAAAACTACCTGCATACGTTGGCGAAACATCCCTTGATGCGGGCGCTGCGAGTCGATAAAATCACGATTGCTGGCCTGGGCGCCACGCTGCAATCCTACGAAAACGGCACTGCCACCAGCGAGATCCCGATCTGGCGCATGGTCAGCGCCTCGCTCGCGGCGCTGCACCAGCGGGCCAGCCAGATTGCGCTGGCCCTGGCCGATCTGCCGGCGATTGTTGAGAGCGAAAGCACGGTCGGCGGCGGCTCGCTGCCGGGCGCAACCCTGCCCAGCATCGCCCTGGCCCTGACGACCGCCCACCCCGATGCGCTGGCGGCCCGTCTGCGGGCGGCCAATCCGCCAGTCGTGGCCCGAATCAACGCTGGGCGGGTGCTGCTGGACCTGCGCTCGGTGCTGCCGGAGCAGGACCTGGCCCTGCTTGAGGTGCTGCACGGCCTGATTGAGACCGGCAAACCATAGTAAAATACAACCCCACCCGCGACCATTGCGGTTCGATCAGCCGCCTCTCACCATGAGGCCAGCAATCTGAACCTGGATATATTCGGAGAGGAACATGGCAGATGACGACCCAGGATATCACCGCACTTCTGCATGCGGCGGTGATGGCGCTGCGCTCAGGCGACCAGACAGCCGCACGCACAACCCTTGACCAGATCCTAAAGCTCGATCCAACCAATGAACAGGCGTGGCTGTGGATGAGTGGCGCCGTCGAGACGCCGACCGAGCAGCGGGAATGTCTAGCGGTTGTCCTCAAGCTCAACCCCGCCAACCAGGCCGCCCAGCGGGGCCTGCAGATTCTTGGCCCGCCCCCGCCAGCGCCGTGGTCGGCCCCGGAGCCGCTGCCCGCCGAGGTGGTTGCGGGCATGCCGGCCGCCTGCCATCACTGTGGTGCGCAGGTGTACGGCAACGCGGCCTTTTGCTGGCGCTGCCACTCGCCGGTCCACGCCTGTGTGAACTGTGTCTTTGCCGCCGTCGCCGAGTGCAAGGCGGCCCAGCAGATCACCAATCTGATCACGCGCAATCAGTGCCCGTGGTGGCGGCCGGAGGGCTAGGGTGTCGGGGGTCGGGTTTCGGGGATCAGGAACCGGGGATCGGGTTTCGGTGAGTGGGATCGGCCTGTAGGGCGGGACTCCCTACCCGCCTGAACTGTCATATGGGCAATCAAAACCCCCAGCAGTGAGCGGAATACACCCGCCCATTGCTGGGGTTTTTGATAATCGGCGCCAGGCTCGATCTACTCCACATCCCAGCCGTTCTCGTTCATGGTCGAGCGCAGATGGCGGTTGAGCGTGTCGATCTGCTTGAGCAGCAGCCGCACCTTGAACGGGGCGCTCTCATCGCTTTTGATCCACTTGCTGAAGTCGCCCTCGTGGATCGCCCGCGAGATCCGATCGGTCTCATCGACCATCTGGTCGAGTGAGCGGATGCGGAACACCCGCACTTTGTTCTGTTTGGCATCCTGCTGCTCGATCTCGGCGAAAAAGGCATCGTGCTCTTGCTGGACCTGATCATCCTGCTCGTCCCACAGGTCGGCATCCGCTGGCTCCAGGCCCAGACCACCGCTGGTTTTGCCCAGGCCACCGCTGCGGTCGGCGGGCAGCTCGCCCGGCCGCTCGGCCTTCAGCTCCAGGCCGCCCTCGAGCGCATCGAGCGCCGCCTCGACCGAAAGCTCGGGGTTGGCGGTCAGATAGGCGGCCAGGCCACCGATCTGGGCCGCCGACATGCCCTCGTCGGCGGCGTAGCGGGCCAGCTCAATCTGGCGGCGCTCGCTGGGCAGGCGGCGCAGATGCTGGGCCTGGGTCACGTTCAGGTCGCCTTTGCGCAGCAGCGCCTGGACCTCCTCGGGCAGATCGAGCAGGCTCAGATAGCGCCGCACCGTGCGCCCAACCAGCCCGACCCGTTTCCCCACCGCCTCATCGAGGTCGCCGCTGATGCCAGCGGTGCCGAGCTGCTCGCGCAGGCGCGAAAATGCCACGGCCTTCTCCAGATCGTTGAGCTCCAGCCGGGCGACGTTCTCGGTGAGCTGCTGGGTCAGGCGGTCGGGATCGTCGAGGTCGAGCTTGATGCACGGGATGCGCTCCAGGCCCAGCGAGCGCACGGCGGCCAGTCGGCGGCCACCATAGACGACGCGGTAGCGGTCGCCGCCGATGGCGATCACGCCGAGCGGCTGGAGCAGACCCTGCTCGGCAATGGTCGCGGCCAGCGCCACAATATCGCCCTGCTCCTGGCGCACGCCCTGCGGGTCGGCCTCAAGCTGAGCGGGGTTGAGATAGAGAAGTTGCATCGGTGAACATTCCTTTCATCTGACCATTTAGCTGGCCGAGAGTATAGCACACATTTTCGGATTTTTGGGTGTGTTGGCAGGCGCCAAATCCGGCCGCTCACCCGTCGGCCCGCACCCAGATATCGTAGCCGCCCAGGTGAACCCGCAGCACATAGCCGTAGGCGTTTTGCAGCTCGCCAAAGCCCTGCGGCCGCACCCCTTCGTAGGTGACGATCACCTGCGGCGGCGCCTGCCTGAGCGCCGCCAGCGCCTCCTCGCGGGCGCCGGGCAGCACCGCCAGCGGGTAGTCGTAGGGAAAGCGGGTCGGCACTGCCCGCTGGCCAAGCAGATAGATCTGCGGCTCGGCGGCCCAGACCCACAGTGTCGCCTGCGGCCCAACCTGCGCATCGATCCAGCTGACCACCTTTGGCGCCAGGGCGAAAAACTCCCGCCCGTCCAGGCCGTAGAGCCGCTCGATCTGGGCCTCCGGCGGCTCGCTGCGATATGGCGCGAGCGTGGCCAGCGGCGGCCAGCAGACGGCCAGCGCGATCATGATCGCCGCCGGCGCTGCGGCGGCCGGAAAGCGCGGCAGCCGCAGCCGTCCCAGACCGCCCGCCCACAGCGCCAGGGCCGGAACTGCGGCCAGATAGTAGTGCGGATAGGGCCGCAGGCTGGCCACCGCGCCAGCGATCAGCCCCAGGCCCCACCCCAGCGCCACCAGCTGCGCCGCCCGCCGCTCGCCGCCAATCCCGACGGCCCCGCCAAGCCCGCCGACCAGCGCCAGCGGCAGCAGCGGCCGCCAGATCGGCCAGAGGGTGGCGAAAAAGCCGCGCGGATTGGCGGCGCTCTCGGCGGCATAGCGCAGATTGTAGGTCCACAGCGCCCCGACAGCCGCATCCCAGGCTCCGCTCAGGAGCAGGTACAGCGCCAGCGGAGCGCCCGCCAGCAGCATTCCGCCAGCCACCGCCACGCCGTTTTTCCAGCGCGGGCCGCTCAGCGCGCCGCCAGCCAGGGGCGCCAGCAGGCTGGCCGGGAGCAGGAAGACCCCGATCGGCTTGCTGAGGATCGCCAGCGTCGCCAGCCCGCCGGAGAGCAGCCACCAGCGCGTCGGCTGGTCACTGTCGAGCGCCCGCAGGCTGGCGCCCAGCCCCAGCACCGCCGGGAGCAGTAGCACCGCCTCGGAGTTAAAGGTGATGCCCTGCACCATAATTCCGCTGGCCCAGAATCCCGCCACCAGCGCGGCGATCAGGCCGGCCAGCTCGGAGCGCCACAGGCGGCGGGCGGCCCACCAGATCCCCGCAACCGTCGCCAGCAGCCAAATCGTCGCCCAGCGCCGGCTCGCCAGCACGGGATCGCCGGGAAACAGGGTGGCGGGCGCGTAGGCCGCGTAGACAAACGGCGGCTTGTGGTCGAAGCGGTCGCGATAGGGGACGAATCCGGCCAGCCAGTCGCGGGCCAGCACCGCGTAGGCGCCCTCGTCGCGCTCCAGCGGCAGGCGGTGCAGCGGAGCGCGCAGCAGCCAGATCGCCAGCCCAATCAGCAGCAGCCCAAGCCCAAGCCCGATCCGCTGGCGGGGCGCTAGCAGGTGCGGCAGCGTCAATTGCGCTCCGGCCTGGCGGGGATCGGGCGGCTGCGCTCAATCATCGTCTTTGTCCTTGCCTTTGCCATTATCCTTGCCATTGTCCTTGCCATTGTCGCTGGGCGGCGCTGGCGGCGGGACAACCACCGCTGGGCCGTTGCTAACCACCACGTTCAGCAC
>DAOTUS010000093.1:0-4942 GCA_034437415.1 Herpetosiphonaceae bacterium | reverse complement strand
GGCCAGAATGGTGCGCTCCTCGGCGGCGGCGGCGTACAGGCGGGCGCTCTCCATGGCCACGGCGGCCTGGCCGGCCAGGGCCGTCAGCAGTTGGCGCTCGTAGGCATCAAAGGCATTCGAGCGCGGGTGGGCGGCGATCAGCAGACCGCCGATGGTATCGCCCATCACCAGCGGCATGCCCAGCCAGGTCTCGCCGAGCGGCGCCTCCTGGTTGGCCAGCAGCTCGATCTGGGCGCCGGCGTTGTCGAGCAGCACCGGCTCGTGGTCGTTCATTGCGGCCTGAATTGGACCGAGGGTGAAGAGCGGCTGCTCCTCGCCGTTGACCAGCGTCACCAGCGGCCACGGTCGGCGGGCGCTATCGAGATGGACCAGGGCCACCAGCGGCGCGTTGAGCATCTCGTTGCAGCGGTAGGCCACCAGCCGGGCCACATCCATCGGATCGAGGGCGCTGGTCAGCTCGCGGCTGGTCGTGTTCAAGCCCTCCAGATCGAACACCCGCTGCTCGAGCTCGGCAAACAGATTGGCATTCTCAATCGCGACAGCGGCCTGGGCCGAGACCGAGCGCACCAGCTCCAGGTCGGCGGCGGTGAAGTGGTCGATGCGCGGGTGGGTCAGCGTCATCACACCCAGAACCTGATCTTCGCGAAGCAGCGGCACCGCCAGCGCCGAGCGGACCCGATTGATCGTGGTCGGCAGATCGAGCCAGCGTTTGTCGAGGCGCACATCGGCGATGCGGGCGACCTCGCGATTCACCATCACCCAGCCCGACAGGCCGGTGGTGAGCAGCGACGAGGCGACTGGCTCGGTGACCGACTTATCCATCCCAAAGCGAGCGACAATCCGCTGGGTGGTTTTCCCGTCCTGCGACGAGATAATAATGCTGCCGCGCTCGGCGTTGACAGCGGCGATCGTATGCTGAATAATCCGCGCCAGCAGCTCGTCGGGGTCGAGGGCCGTGGCCAGCTCGCGGCTGATCCCATACAGCAGGCGCAGGCGGTCGCGCTCCTCGCGGACGGCGGTGAACAGGCGGGTGTTGACCAGCGCCATGCTCAGGGCATTGCCCAGCGAGAGCAGCAGCGGCGGCGCCCAGGCCTGCGTCGCGCGGCCGGAGCCAACCAGCACCAGCACCATCGAAGCCTGCGGCCCCGCCTCCAGCGGCATGCCCGCCCAGGCCACCTTGCCACCAGACGTACACAGCCCGTACAGCATCGAGTAGGCCGCATCGGTCAGCCAGGTCGGGCGATCTTCCCACATCACCGCCGCTTTGGTCAGCGGGATCGGCGGGAACTGATCGCTGAGCGAGGCGATCAGGTTTTCGGGCAGGCCGACCATGCGCCACAGGTGCCAGCGCATGCCGTTGTCGGTGACGGTGTACAGCAGGGCGCAGCGGGCGGCGGTGGACTCGACAATGGCGGCGAGGGTGGCATCGGCCATGGCGGTTGGCTCGAGCGAGTGGGCCATCTGGCGGGCGATGGCAGCCACGGCGGCCAGCTCGGCGGTGCGCTGGCCGTCGGCGCGGCGCTTGGCGACCACGGCGGCGGCCCGATTGAGGGCGGCCTGCACGGTCGGCAGCGAAAACGGCTTCAACACATAGTCATAGGCGCCCAGGCGCAGCGCCCGCGTGGCACTCTCCAGCGAGCCATAGCCGGTCATCACGATCACCGGCGTGTCGGGGCGGTTTTCGCGAATCCACTGCAGCACGGCATAGCCATCGACATCGGGCATGGTGACATCGGTCAGCACGGCATCGATATCGGTGGCCTGGAGAGCGGCCAGCCCGGCGGCCCCGCCAACCGCCGTGGTGACAGTGTAGCCCTGGCCTTCGAGCAGCAGGCGGAGTTGGCCACTTAGACGCGGCTCGTCATCGATCACCAGAATATGCAGCGGCAGTTCATTCATTAAGTTTTATCCAATGAGTATTTCATCTGAAAGCGGATCGGTTTCGACCGTGCGCGCTGACGCAATCGGCAGGCGAATCGTGAAGGTCGAGCCCTCGCCCATGGTGCTGTCGACAGTGATGGTGCCACCGGCCTGCTGCAGAATTCCGTACACCACCGCCAGGCCCAGGCCGGTTCCGGTCACGCCTTTGGTGCTGAAAAACGGCTCGAAGATGCGCTCGCGATGCTCGGGCAGAATCCCAGTGCCCGTATCGGCAACGTTGACATAGATCTGGCCGCGGTAGTGGGCCGAGCGAATGGTGATATTGCCGCCCTCGGGCATGGCATCGATGGCATTCCGCACCAGATTGATCAGCACCTGCTTGCAGGCGTCGCTGCTGATCGCCGGGGCCGGCAGATCGGTGGCCAGCTCCTGATACAGCTTGATATTGGCCCGATCCAGCTGCGGCTTGGTGATATGCATCAGCGAAATGATCAGATGGTTGAGGTCGGGCGGGATGCCATCGTTGGTTGGCTGATAGAAATGCACCAGCGTGTGCAGCAGCCGGGCAATCCGCGCCACCTCCTCATCCAGCCCCATCACCAGATCGCCAAGCGGCGTCTCGGGGAGGTGCTGCTGGGCGACCAGCTCCAGGCCCGAGCGGATAATCGCCAGCGGATTGTTGATCTCGTGGGCCAGCGAGGCGGCCATCCGGCCCATCCCGGCCAGCTTCTCGGCCTCGACCAGGCGGCCCTGGGTTTCGCGCAGGGCGCTGTAGGTGCGGGCGTTGTGGAGGGCAATCGAGGCATAGTCGGCCAGCATCAGCAGCAGGCGCTCGTCGTTCTCGTCGAAGGTGCCCTGGTGGGTGGTCGCCGCGACGGTCAGCACCCCCAGCGCCTCGGTGCCAACCAGCAGCGGCACCATCAGCACGGCCTGGGCCAGATAGTTGGCCTGCACCCGAATGCCGTCGCGCTCGGCGTTCAGCCGCACCGGCTTGTTGGTCTTCAAGGTCTGGGTCGCCAGATCGTGGTCGGCGTGTTTGTTGAGCTCGCGCAGGTGGATGGCGCTGATGTTGTGGGCGGCCCGCAGGGTCAGCTCTTTGCCATCGAGGAGCTGGACAAAGCCCTCGTCGGCGTTGGAGAGAAACACCGCCGCCTCGACAATCCGCTCCAGCAGGTTCACCGACTCAAGCTGGGCGGTCACGGCCTTGCCGACCCGATGGAGGACCGTGAGCTGGCGCACCTGGCCCTGCAGCTGGCTTAGCAGCCCCTCTTTCTCGCGCTGCAGCCGCCACTCGCGCAGCGAGCGGTCGATCGCCCCGGCGACATCGCTTGGCTCAAACGGCTTGATTAGATAGTCGCGCACGCCCATCTGGAACGCGGCGACGGCGATCCGCTCGGATCCCTCGGCGGTCATCAGCAGCACCGGCACCTGGTTGCCTTCCGAGCGGAGCTTGCGGAGTACATCAAGGCCGGTCGTATCGGGGAGCTGGTAGTCCAGCAAAATCAGCAACGGCTGATGCTCGGCCACTGCGCTCAAGCCCGTGCGGCCATTCGCCGCCAGAATAACGTGGTAGCCAAGGCTGCTTAGCTGGGACTTGAGCTTGGTGCGAATTGCTTCACTGTCATCAATTACGAGAATGGTTTCGTGTTCATTTGCCATACGCACACGCCTGTATGTTAGAGAGTGGAAGGTTGGCCCATCATACGACAGACCGCCGTAGAACGCAACCTGATCCCCCGCCCTAATCGTGGGCGCCGGGTGGATTTGGCGCACGTTTAAGCGCGGTGCGACTTCGGGTAAAATGGCGCGACGGCCAGACGAGGCGCTGTTGGCCTGATTCACCCTTATTAGCGCAGGAAATATTCTATGACACGGCAGATGACACGCTACTATGTGCTGCTGGGGCTGATTATGCTGCTGGCCGGTCTGGTGCGCCTGCCGTGGCTGCGCGACGGCACGGTCGAGGCCGACCTGGCCCTGATGGGCGACGAGAGCAACTATGTGTTTAGCGCGGTGGCCATGCTCGATGGCCGGCTGGCCGAGCAGGACCGGGTTTTGCCGTGGATGCGGGCGCCGCTGGTGCCGCTGGTCACCGCCGCCGCCGCGCTGATCTCGCGCTCCAGCCCGGCCTGGACGATCGCCCCGATCATCATGGTCAATCTCGGGCTGACGCTGGCGCTGGTGGGCCTGGTCGCCGGGATCGCCCGGCTGGTGGCGGGGCCGCAGGTGGCGCTGCTGGCGGCGCTCGGGCTGGCGCTGCTGCCGGCCTGGATCTTCTATCCCCAGTGGGTGCTTTCGGAGACGCTCTACACGACGCTGCTGCTGTGGATGCTGTGGTTTGTGCTGCGGACGCCGCCGGGCTATGCCGTGCGCCACTGGCTGGCGATCGGCGCGCTGGTGGGCCTGGCCGCGCTGTGCCGCTCCAGCGCCCTGACCCTCGTGCCGCTGCTGGGGCTGGTGGTGGCCTGGCAGACGCGGCGCTGGCGACCGGCGCTGGCTGGCGCGGCCGCGATCACGCTGGCGCTGGGGGCGGTGCTGGCGCCGTGGGTGCTGCGGAATGCGCTGGCCCACGGCGGGCTGATCCTGGTCGACACCACCGGGGCCTACAATCTCTGGCAGGATAATACGCCGCTCGACCGCGCCACGGTCAAGGCGACGATTCTGGACCTGCCCGGCCCGGCCGAGCGCCAGGCCTACGCCGCAGCGGCCTTTCGCCGCGATCTGCTGGCCGACCCCGGCCACTTCGCTGGCGCGGCGCTGGAGCGGGTCGGCCGCTCGCTGCTGCCGGAGCCGATCGCCGAGAGCCGCAACGACTGGCTGCGGCTCTACCCCAACCACGCGGTGGCCTGGGCCGAGCTGTACGCCTTTGGCAGCCTGCTCAGCCATCTGCTGGTGCTGCCGCTGGCGCTGCTTGGCACGGCGCTGCTGTGGCAGCGGGGCCAGACGGTGTTTGGGCTGCTGGTCGCCGGGCTGACGGCGCACTACCTGTTTCAGTCGATGCTGATCCACTACAGCCCGCGCTTTTTTGTGCCGCTGCTGCCGGTCTACCTGATCCCGGCCA
>DAOTUS010000092.1:0-3712 GCA_034437415.1 Herpetosiphonaceae bacterium | reverse complement strand
TCCGGATCCGAGCGAGCGGGCGTTGGACCCGCCCCCGCCGATGCCCTGGCCCTGACCCTGACCCTGACCCTGACCCTGGCCCTGACCCTGGCCCTGGCCCTGACCCTGACCCTGACCTTCGCCCTGACCCTGCTGACCCTGCTGACCCTGCTGACCCTGCTGACCTGCCTGAGCGGCCTGATCGCGGCTATCTTGAAGTGTGCTGAGCGCCTGCTCGGTGCCCTGCTGATCGCGGAGCTGCTGGGCGCTGGCGGTGGCCCGCTGGCCCGCCTGGCGCAACGAGGATTCAGCGCTGGCTGTATCGCCCTGGCGCAGCGCACTGGCGGCGTCGCGCAAATCCTGGGCCAGCTCGGGATCGCTGGCGGCGGCGCGATTGGCCTGCTGCTCTAACGCTTGGGCGAGCTGCTCGCGCTGCTGTGCGCTCATCTGGCCAACATTGTCGGCGGTCTTCTCCAGCTCCTGGGCGGCCTGCTCAGGATCGAGCCGCTGCTGAGCCTGCTCGCCACGTTGATTTTGCAGCGCCTGGGCCAGCTCCTGCAGCGAGGCCCGGCGTGAGCCAGCGCGGGTGTCGAGCCGCTTCTGCAACGCCTGCTCGGTGCGCGAAATCCGCGCCAGCGCATCTTCACGGGTGGCGGTGTTCTCGCGCAGATCTTGGGAGAGCTCGGCAAGCTGGCGCTCCAGCTCCGCGCGCTCCTCCGGCGACAGGGTTTGATCTTTGGCGATCTCCTGACGGGTCAGGTCAATCCGCTCGGTGACTTTTTCGAGATCGGCCTGGAGCGCGGCTTTCTCCGCCAGCGCCGCCCGCTGCGGGTTGGGCAGCGCCGCCGACAGACCGCCAAGCAGGAGCAGCGTTGCCGCCAGCGCCCACCACGGCCGATCGCGGCGTGGCGGAGCCAGCCGAATCAGGCGGGGGTTTGTGGCCCGCGCCGCCCCCAGAGCATCGGCTTGCTGGACCGCATCAAGTGGCCCGGAGTCAGGGCTAACGCTCAGCTCCAGCGCGGTCGATAGCCGCTCACGGAGATCCAGCTGGAGATCGCTGCGCTGGGCGATCCGGCGGGCCGACTGCGGCCGCACAATCACCACCAGCAAGGCGATCAGCCAGAGGGCAAACGGGGCGAACGACCACCCCATCCAGTTTGGCAGCGGGAACAGCCGCCCGGCGCCCTGGATGGCGGCGAAGCCAAGCGCTGGCAGCCAGAAGGTCCGCGCCGACCAGCGGAGGGTATCTGCGAAGCGGAGCCGCCGCCCAAATGGGCGCAGCAGCCGCGTGATTTCGGGGTTTGATTGTGCCATACGTGTCTCCTTCGTGCCATTATACACGAAAGGTCATTTTAATAGCCGTCATGGAGTGGATTAGAACCCAGTGCCGCTGATAAGCATATAGAGAAAAGGAACAGTTAATAAAAGCAATAAAAACAAGACTGCTGATACTTTATCCGAGGTGTTTTCCATTGAAACCTCCACAGTATAATAAAGTGCGCCATCGAACACGTACAGCGCTACGATAGGTGCTACGTTCTAGACGATCACAATCGGTTAAAAGTTCCCCTATTACGCTACCAGATGTACGTTCGGTGAAAAATGATGGGGTGCTGAAGAGCGTGTGATGACCGTATGTATCGGGTATAATGCGCCAGAATACCGTCTTTAGTTGGAAAGGATCCCTGTGAAAATTGTCAATCTTAAACAATTGCCGCGTGCTCTGAGCGTCATTGCTGGTCTCGGCCTGATTGCCGGGTGTGGCAATATCGAGCGGCCTGGCGATAATGCGAATCAAAGTCAGCCGACTGTGGTGCTGTCGACCCCCGCCGCTCAGCCAACCCCTGGAACTGGAGCCGCCGCCGGGGCGCAGCCGGTTCCCGCGCTTCCTGCAGATATTCAGGTGCAGACTCTGGCTTCGGGGCTGCAGTACGCCGATGTTGTGGTCGGCACGGGCCAGGAGGCCAAGCCCGGCGATAGCGTATCGATGTACTACACGGGCTATCTGACTGATGGCACCGTGTTCGACGGCAACGCCGGATCGGGCCAGCCGTTTGTCTTTACCCTCGGCCAGGGCCAAGTTATTCAGGGCTGGGATGAAGGGATTGTGGGTCTGAAAGAGGGTGGCAAGCGCCGCCTGATTATTCCGGCCGCGCTGGCCTATGGCTCACAGGGCGCCGGCGGCCTGATTCCGCCCGATGCCGACCTGATTTTTGATGTCGAGCTGGATTCGATCTCAGCCGATGGCGCTGCGGTTCCGGCCCTGCCCGCCGCTGCGCCGATTCCGACGCTGCCAGCCGATATCGTGCTGACAACAACCGATTCGGGGCTGCAGTACGCCGATCTTGAAGCCGGTACGGGATCAGTCGTCAAAGCTGGCGATATGGTAGGCCTGTATTACACTGGCTATCTGGCCGATGGCACAATCTTTGACAGCCTCTCGTCGAGTGATCCGTTTACGTTTACCGTTGGTAACGGCGAGGTTATTCCAGGCTGGGATGAAGGAATTGTGGGGATGAAGGAGAATGGCAAACGCCGCCTGATTATCCCCTCGGCGCTCGCCTACGGTTCGCAGGGTGCGGGTGGCGTTATTCCGCCCGATGCGGAGCTTACCTTTGATGTCGAGCTAATGCTCATTCTCAAATAGGCGTTGCGCCGATTAAACACCCCGCGGCAGACTGCAGGAGCGCAGTCTGCTGCGGGGTGTTTTAGGTCTATTCCCCGGCCTGCCACCCGGTCGCCAGGGCCACGCCCTCGACACAGCGCTGGCGGAGCAGATCCGCGCCTGCCAGGGCGGCCCCGGCCACGCGCACATTGCGGGCCAGCACTGTGCCAGCGGCATCAACCGGGTGAAGCTGGCGGTCGACGCTGATCCCAGCACAGTACACCGCCTGCTTGGCGAGCGCCGTCGAATCGAACCACTCACTGCGCGAATCAGGCTGCGCAACCGGCAGATCGAGCGCGGTTTCACGCAGCTGGCCGGGATAGTCGGCCCTTAGTCCACCGCCGCCAATTCCCCCGGTGGACAGCACAAACTGCTCGGCCCGGTGCTCCTGCTCACGGGCGGCGGCTTTGCTCCACACCGCCTGCAATAGCGGGCCATCCCAGTCGCCGCCAACCACCTCGGCATTGAGCTGAATCCGGCCACCGGCGGCCTCAAAGGCGGCGACCAGCAGCGTGTACAGGCGCAGCCCCGGCACATTGGTTGGCATCGTGGGAACTTCGGCGATCAGCGCCCCGCTGCTGGTCTGTAGCTCAGAGACGATCGCCAGGGTGTCCTCGATGCCAAGCACCGCTGGCAGGAGAATCACCCGCGCGACGCCCCGGAGTGCCCGCAGCTGGCGCCCGATATCGGCGCGAAAAGCCGGCTTTTCAAACAGCCGGGCGAGCTGGACGGTGTTGAAATCGAGCGTACGCTCGGTCGGCGGCATCGTCAGGTAGATGCCCTGGGCCGCAATGCCCTGCTCGTTCAGACGCGCCGCCAGCATTGGTGGATAGAAATCGCGCAGCTCCCGGAAGCCAGCGACCAGCACCGGGCCATCCGCCAGCACATTGCGCTCGGCGGCGATCATCGAGTGGGGCGCCAGGGCGGTTGGCCGCCAGGTCCCCAGCGCCGTCGGCAGCGAGAGATTGCTGGTGGCCACCCCAGCCAGCGGGTAGCCCGCCGCCCTGGTGGTGGCTTGAAGCCAGGCGAGCGCCGCCGGAAGCTGGTCGGGGCCAACCAGCGCATACG
>DAOTUS010000091.1:0-13162 GCA_034437415.1 Herpetosiphonaceae bacterium | reverse complement strand
GCAGCACGGTGAACGCAATCTGGCAGCAGTGCAACGGGTCTTCATGCGCCGCTTTGATCAGGCCATCAATCGCTTGGGGCTGGGGTGAGGTCCCGAACGACTTTGCACATGCCCTGCTCCGAATGATGTCCATAGTGACGGTTCGGGGCGTTGTTGTTTCTGGACCTAATCGCTGATCAAGCTTCTGACGCAGTTCCTCTATGACGTACCAGTCTCCCATGATCACCGGCCACCAGGCTGCCGCAATCTGCTTATGTTTCCGCAAGACATCAACGTCGAGCCTGGCCTGGAGCTGCGCACACAGTTGAAGCACCACTGCTGGGAATTGCTCCTCTGTGAGCCTTGGCATTTCATCGAGGGATGTCTGCTTGTCGCCACGATGGAGTTTTTCTGCAAATGGCTGCCAGTAAGCCGCTGCTGTATAGTGGATCCCATGACCTGGTTCTCCCTCATCTTGTGTGATCGAGAACAGTTCATATCCTGATGCATGTGCGACACGAGGCAGAGAATCACGACAACAATAAACCAGATCACGGAACTTGAGAGAGAACCTTGACAAGGGGTTCACTATACTTGCTGAGGGGTTTGTGGTTGCCACAGGATCAACCCGCGATTAATGTGGTCCTAATGCTTAAGTCAACAGTATTGCTTTTAGGCCCATCATGATCTGAACCCATGGCGGGGTGCGGCCGCGTGGCTGGCTGCCGATCGCTGTTTCATGAGCACAAACCCCCATGCCAGCGTAGCCAGAAGAATCAGGAGCGTTGGGAGCGCATTGACAATACTGACGGCGCTCGGGCCAAAAGAGTGCCTCAGCCACGCACTTCCCCATCCCTGGAAATACATTAGACCGCTGGCGAGAAAGGTGTATGCCACGCTAATCCGCACTGGCCAGCGCCCCTGCGCCAGGATTGCCCACGGCAGCAGCCAGAGCACGTACCATTGCTGGAACCAAAATGACCCAATCAATAGGTAGGTTATTAAAACTGCCCAGCACGCCAGGGCCAGCGGACTTCGCTGCCGCCAGCCCACCCAGAGAACGGGCAGCACAACCGCCCCAAAGAGCAGCCCAAATAGTTTCCCAGCCATCGCAAAGGTTTCTCGATCAATCGTTGGGCTGGGCGACTGGCTCATTGCCCACCAGGTTGCCAGGCTTCCGGTGACCAGCCCATCACGGTCCTGCCACCAGCGCGGCAAGGTTGCCCAGCCACCCAGGGGCGCAAACAGCAACCCCGAGCCAAGCACTGCCAGTGGCGCGGCGATCAGGCCCGCCTTCAGCATGGCAGCGAAGCCGTGTTGCCGCCAGTACCATAGGGCGAATGGCGGCAGCAGCAGCAGCGCAATAATCTTGATATGCGCCGCCAGCACCAGGGTCAAAACAGCCCCGACGCCGTGCCCCCGCTGGAGCAGCCAGAACGCCAGCAGCAGCACCCCCAGCATCAGCACATCATTATGCCCGCCATTGGCCGTTTCGTACAAGACCAGCGGATTCCAGAGCCAGAGCAGGATCCCGAGGCTGGCCTGGCCGTGGCGACGCAGCAGCGCCCACAGCCCCAGCCCAATCCCTAGGCTGGCCAAGAGCGCCAGCCCGCGATAGGCGCTGAGGGCGACCGCCAGGGTTGCCCGCAGACTCGGCTGATCGCCGGCGATGCTATGCGTCGCACCACTGATATATTCCCAAACTGGGCCATATGAGTCCACCACCTTGCGCCAGGCGAGATACGGATAGACCGAATCTTCGATCACATCAATCGGCGGCCGCGCCAACGGGCTGACGCCCAGATGCGCGACCATATGCCCCCGAAAGTTGTAGTCGAAGATATCCAGCGATGATCCGGGATAGCTGTTCATCCATGGCAGCGCCATGGCGAGCCATCCGGCGACAATCAGCAGGAGCAGCGGACGCTGTGATGCGCTGAGCTGCCGTTTGACCAGCCAGATCCCGGCCCCATACCCAACCCAGAGCAGCAGCCAGCCTGCCAGCGCCTGCCATGCCGCCGTCGGATTATGCTTGGCGAGACTTGGGTAGCTGCTGCGGGGCGTGTTCAACGTTTGGCTCAGGGCATAGGGCTGCCCCCATACCTGCCAAATAAGCGTGGCACTAAGGATGGCAATGGTGATAAGGCCGCTATAGACCCCAAGACGACGACGCATGGCAGCTCCATTAGGCTAGCGGTTCACGCTTAGGTTAAAGGCAGCAGGAATCGCGCAATCCGTTTGCCGCGCAGGGCCAGGGCCTGCAGGCGCGGACGAATCAGGGTGTCGAGTCCAAAGTAGCGGCCTGGGGCAATCCCCAGCATCGCCACCGAGAGAAAGAACATCAGGTTATAGCCCCACTCCCACTCATACGGGTCGCGGATCCCCGCCAGGCCAATCATGAGCTGGGCCGAGATGGCGACGGCGACGAGCCCGCCCAGGCGGCTGAACAATCCCAGGATCATGCTCAGCGCGATAAACGCCTCGCCGCCCCAGATAAGCCAGCCCATCCAGCGGATATTCGGCTTGACGAAGCTATCAATAAACGCGCCATTTGCTTTGGCAAGCGGGCTGATATCAACGCTCCAGCCAGGGCCGCCGACCACTTGAAACAGTCGCCGTGGCCGCTGCGCCCACACCGACTCGATGCCAATCCAGTCGCATAATCCGCCGCCAGTGCGCTGCAGGCTGCCGTCGGCTTTGGCGCTGGTAAAGGCAAAGTCGGGCTGGCAGTTGAAGGTTGGTGGCAGCTTCCAGAACAGCTGGGTGAAAAACAGATAGCCAAGCCCAAGTCGGGCAATCGTCATACAGACCGTGCGCAGGCGTCGCTCCCAGCGCGGAGCTGTTTCGGCGGTGGGGCTGGTCGCTGCCACGGGCTTGGTCGGCTCAAGCGTTGGGGTTGGCTCGGCTGCCGATTCGGCGGCTGGCTGGGCGGTTGGTGGGGTGGTCATAGCGATCCTCCTTTAAACAATTAAACAATCTCAATGCCGTCGCCAGCGATCACCTCGCCGATGCGCCAGCATGGCTCAGCTATCGCCGCACAGCGCGCCTCAATCTCGGCCGCGACGGCGGGCGGTGCGGCGATGAACAATCCGCCGGAGGTTTGTGGGTCGAAGAGCACCAGTCGATGGGCCAGATCCACGTCCGGCGCGTAGCGAACATAGGCGTCTGCCTCCAGAAAGTGCTGATTGGTGAACAGGCCGCCGGGGACAATCGTGGCGGCGGCGTACTCCAGCACGCCCGGCAGCAGCGGGAGGGCCGCCGTATCGATGCGCATGCCCACGGTGCTGTTGCGGGCAATCTCGGCGGCATGGCCAAGCAGCCCAAATCCGGTGATATCGGTCACGCTGTGCACGGTAACCCCGTTGACAATTTCGGCCGCGCCTTTGTTCAGCCGCAGCATGCTGGCAACCGCCGCCGCCAGATGGCTGGGATCGCCCTGGTTGCGCTTCATGGCGGTGGTGATAATGCCCGTCCCCAGCGGCTTGGTCAGCAGCAGCACATCGCCGGGCTGGGCATTGGCTTTGGGCGTAATCTGGCTGGGGTGGATCAGGCCGGTGACACATAGGCCGTACTTTGGCTCCTTATCGACCACGGTATGGCCGCCGGCAACCACGGCGCCCGCCTCGGCAACCTTATCGGCGCCACCCTGGAGAATCGCCTGCATGATCGCCGCAGGCAGGTCGGCAGGAAAGGCCGCAATCGCCAGGGCCAGAATCGGCTTTCCGCCCATCGCATAGACATCGCTCAGCGCATTGGCGGCGGCGATGGCGCCATAGGTATAGGCATCATCGACAATCGGCGGAAAGAAATCAACCGTCTGCACCAGCGCAATCTCAGCGCTGATCTGATAGACGGCGGCATCATCGCTCACGTCCAGTCCGATCAGAAGCTGGGGACTTTTGGGCAGATTGAGTCCTGCCAAAACCTCGGATAGGGCACCCGGCCCCATTTTGGCTGCTCAGCCAGCGCATGAGGCCAGGTCGGTCAGGCGAATTTGCTCACGATTATGCATGCGGGGGTTCCTTTCCAAAAAAGAGTAAACGTTCTGACAAAGTTTAGCGTAGGCTTCGGCGGGCCGCCGAGCTGACTGCATCAACGGCGAGAGTGAGGGCGATAAACGCCAGCAGGGTTGTCGTAACTCGGTGATAATCCAGGCTGCTGAGCTGTTCGGTGAGCAGCCTGCCTAGCCCACCAGCCCCAACCAGCCCAACCACCACCGTGGCGCGAATACACACCTCCCAGCGATACAACACATAGGCGGCACTTTTTGGCAGCGTGGTCGGCAACACGCCGTAGAGAAATATCTGGGGCCGGGCCACGCCCTGGGCCTGCAATGCCTGTAGCGGGCGCGGGTCGGTGTTTTCGGCCACCTCGGCCATGAGCCGCCCGACGATGCCCAAGTTGTAAATGCCCAGCCCCAGCGCTCCCGGCAAAATCCCCGGAAACACCACAAACAGCACCAGCAGCGCCCAGATCGGCTCGGAGATGGCCCGGCACAGCAGCAGCACGCCGCGGCTCAATCCATAGATCAGCCAGCGCCACCAGCCGCGCCCGCGCTGGACGGTGCTGGACAGCACGCCGCCAGGCAGCACGAGGTTCCGCGCCGCGCCAAACGAGAGCAGCAGGCCAACCGCTCCAGCAAAGCTCATCGCCAGAATCGACATCGCCAGCGTTTGGCTCATGCTGCGCCCAAGCTGGCCGAGAAACGGTGCGTCGATCAGCGGCGGCCAGGCATCGCGGGCCACGCCGCCGAGCAGGCGCCAGGTGCGCGGGCTGACAAGCTTGCTCCAGTCGGCGTCGATGTACCAGAACGCCCAGGGGATCAGTACGGCCACGCCGAGGACGGAGCCGCGCATCAGCCGCGACGATGCCGGGCGGCGCGGGCGGCGCGGCTGGCAGCTGGTGAGCTGCGCCATGTTCAAGTCGATCCGGCTCGCCAGATCATACTGCCGTCGCACAAACGTCCCCCATACGTCGATCAGCCCGCTGAGCAGAATTAGGGCGAGTAAAAAAGTCCACATTTGTTCATAGTGCAAGGACTGCAGGCTGAGCAGAATCTGGTAGCCCAGGCCGCCAGCCCCAATCAGCCCTAAGACCGTGACCGCCCGAATGGCGCACTCAAAGCGGTAGAAGGTGTAGGAGATGAGATCCGGCAATGCCTGCGGATACAGGCTGTACATCAGCGCTTTCAGCGGCGGCACCCCGCTGTTGCGCAGGGCATCGAGCGAGTCGCGCGGTGTCTCATCGAGAATATCGGCGAATACTTTGGCCGTTACGGCGCCAAAGGGCAGCCCAAGCGCCAGCACTGCCACCAACGGATCAAGGCCGATAATGTTGATCAGCAGCAGCCCCCAGATGATTTCGTGGATGGCACGTGGCACGGCAATCAGCGTGCGGATAGCCACCAGCGGCCCGCGGCTGCGCCAGCGGGGCGCAGCCGCGCCGGTCCAGGTTTGCCACCAGACCTCCGAGGCCAGCAATCCGCCGACCAAGCCCAGCCCCAGGCTGACAACCGAGCCACACACCGCATAGGCCAGGGTCGTGAGGGTCGACTCCAGGGCCAGCAGTAAAAACGGCGCGCTCAGGTCCGGGTGCAGGCTGGCGCGTAAAAATCGGGCGGTCAGCGGCCATCCGCGCTCGTTGACCAGATCGTCGACCCCGATCCCGGCGGTCAGCAGCGCCCAGATCAGCAATCCGCCAAACAGCAGCCCATACCAGCGGCGCTGTGATCGTCCCCTGCTCGGTAAAGAACGCGGCTTGAGTGAGGTGGCTACGGACGGTCGCATGGGCGGGTTCCTTTGTATCACTCGTGATCGGCCTAGTCGACCGCGTAGAGCGTCTCGATCATAAGTGCTGTGACGGCATTGGTCTGGCAGTCAAAGGCGATCTGGCCGTGCCGCAAACCAATCGTACGCTCAAAGTGGCTATAGGCAAACTCCAGCGTATGCAAGCTGGTGATCAGGGTTGTCTGGGCGCTCAGGCTGAGGCGCCGCAAGATATCCATCAGGCTGCGGCTGCGCTCCGGGTCGATGCTGGCGACCGGCTCGTCGGCCAGGATAACCGCTGGATTTTGCAGGAGCACCCGCGCCAGGGCGACCCGCTGCTGTTCGCCGCCAGAAAGCTGATCGGTGCGCAGATACAGCTTGTCGGCAATCCCCAGATCGGCCAGGATCGCCTCCACCCGAGCGCTATCCAGCGGCCAGAACAGCGATAGCACGGCCTTGGCCAGTGACCAGTCGCCAAGCTGGCCCGCATTGACGTTATGGATCACTTGCAAGGCGCCGACAAGATGCAGCTGCTGGTAGATGGTGCCGATCTGGCGCTGGATCCGGCGGCGCTGCCGGGACGCGGTCTGGGCGAGATCGGCGCCAAACACCGTCACCGTGCCAGCAGTTGGTGTAACCGAGCCGTTGAGCAGCTTAAACAGCGTGCTTTTGCCAGCCCCGCTCGGGCCGATCAGCGCGATCCGCTCGCCGGCGCCAATCCGCAGGCTTACGTCGTTGATGGCGGTCTGCTGGGCATAGCGGTAGGTGACGTTGCGCAGCTCGTAGACGCTGCCGCTGTCCGTCATGGCGTGATCTTGCCGATTTCGCGCCCAATCGTTTCGATCTGGGCGTAGTTTTCGTTGGTGGTGGCGATGAATTTGGTGGCCCCAAACAAATCGAGAATCTCTTTGTCCGTCGGGTTGGCCGGGTCGAGCTTGAAGAAGGCTTGTTGTACTTTTTGGGTGAAATCCGCGCCATAGCGATCCACGGCGCCGGGGTTCAGCACCCAGTGATAGTCGTAGTAGGCCGGAGTGGTGTAGAACTCGACCACCTTGCTCTGATCGACTTTGCCCTCAGCGAGGCTTTTTTTCCAGACCTGCTCATTGACCGCCCCGGCATCATAGGTTCCCGACTCGACCAGGCCGATCGTTTTATCGTGCGATCCCGAGAAGCCCGCCTCGCCCTTGAAATCGCTCAGCTGAATGCCCTGCTGGCCAAGGAAATACTGCGGCATGAGGCGGCCCGAGGTGGAGGTTTCACTGCCAAAGGTCCAGGTTTTACCTTTGAGGTCGGCGATACTGGCAATGCCGCTGGCGCTATTGGCGATAAAGATGCTGTGGAAGGTTGCGTCGATATCGCGCTGAACAATTGCCTGGGCACCGGGCACCTGCAGGCGCGCCTGCACCCCGGTCAGCCCGCCATACCAGACCAGGTCAAGATCGCCGACTTTGAAGGCGGTGACGGCGGCGGTGTAGTCGGTGACCGGCTTATACTCAACCGGAATGCCAAGCTCGGCGCTGAGATAGGCCGCAACCTTCGGATACAGCCGATTGAGCTTTTCGGGATCCTGGTCAGGGATTGCCGAAATGACCAGCGGCGTGGCGGCCGTGGTCGCCGCAGGTGTTGCCGCGCCGCAGGCGACCAGAAGGCTCGCCAGCCCAACCATCAGCATTGATAGTGCTAGAAAACGCATACGCATTCCAAAATCCTCCATACCCCAAGCTCACACAACAATCGTGGTACACACATTCCGGCCACGCACCAGATTTAGCTCCGGCGCCGGCTGCCAGGGCAGGTCGATCGTATCGCCCCGCGCCCACGGACAAAATTCGTCGTGGTCGGCCAGGGCGCCGGACAGGGCGCGCCGACTGGCGCAGCCACCCTGACAGGGACAGGCGGCGGCGTTGCTGGGGACTGCGCGGGCTTGCTCAAAAAACGCATGCTGCATCACCCCCTCGCCCTGAATCGCCAGGTCGGCAATCGTTAGCGGATCGGTCGCCCCCAGCGGCCAGTAGACGCAGGGGATGATCTGGCCGCGCATGTTGAAGCGAATACTGGTGCGGCCGCACGGCGACTCAACCTCGCCCAGGCCCATCACGGCCCGCACCAGTGGCTCGGAGCAGCTGACCACCCGGCTGGCGCTAAACAGGCGCTGGTAGGCTTCCCAGAACTGACTGTAGCTCAGGCGATAGGCGTCGGTGCGCACCGCCTGATAGACGTTGACCCGCAAAATAACGCCCAGCTGCTGCGCCAGCCGCGCCAGCTCGTCCATCTGCTGATAGTTGGTGCACATCAAGGTAGCCAGAATCGAAACCGGGACGGCCTGGGCCTGACAGCGCTCAATCGCTTGCAGCACCAAATCCCAGTTGCCTGGGCCGCGCATCCCATCCTGCTGCGCCCGCGAGGGATAGTCAATCGAGACCTCGACATCATTGAACGAGCGCAGATGCTCGTCGCTCATGGTCATCAGGCTATGCCCATTCGAGGCAATGCTGAGCTTGATGGTGCGCTCGTGCAGATACTCAACAATCTGGTTGAACTGCGGGTGGAGGATATTTTCACCGGTGCCCATGCCGATACTGCTCACCGGCAAGCGCTCGCAGATCGTCTGGATATCCTCGAATGACACATAGTCAATCCGATCGGTCGGGCGATAACAGTGGGCACATGCGAGATTACAGGCGTTCGTCAGACCAATTCCAACCGAGTAGCTCATAAAAAAACTCCCTCTACACTGTCGTCCATGGTTTCAGCAAGCACAAGATAATCGTTCATACTGGCGAAAAACTGCCCCCTGGCTAACCCAGCGTCAAGCTCGGCCAGCCACTGGCTCCAGTCGGCCGAGGAGATGACCCCGGCCTGGTGGGCCGCGGCGGCAGCGTGACGCAGGCTGTCGATCAGGCCGCTTGGCTCCTGGCGGGCGACGGTGACATGGGGTTGAACCGCCACCACATCCCAGCCACTGGCCGCCGCCAGGCCCGCCAGCTTGCGACCGATCCAGTTATCCCCGTGCAGATAATCGCAGCGCCAGTCCAGAATCCGGCGGGTCATGGTTCGATTCGGGTGATCGAGCGCCAGCGTGCCCCAGTCCCACTCCAGCACCACCAGCCGTCCCCCTGGCCTCACCGCCTGCCGCGCCGCCTGCAATACCGCCAGCGGATCGGGAACATGCAGCAGCAGGCGCATCACGGTTACGCCATCGAACGGGGCCAGATCGGGCGGCAGGCTGGTGGCGTCGGCCTGGATAAAGCGCAGCGCCGGGTGCTGCTGACGCTCACGGGCTAGGCTGATCATCGCCGCGCTGATGTCAACGCCAACCACGCTCCCCTGCGCGCCAACCAGCGTCGCAAGCTGGCGCGTGACAGTTCCGACACAGCAGCCTAGGTCCAGCCAGCGCTGGCCGGGCTGCGGCGCGGCAGCGTGAATCAGGGCGGCATACAGCGCGTGCTGTTCGGTCGAGGCCGCCCGCTCGGTAAAGCCATTGGCCAGGGCGACGGCGGCTGGCAGCGGGAGCAAATCCGGGTTTGTCCATGGGTTCATGGTGAAATCCTTTAGGGTCAGGGAGTGTTAATCGTGCGGATGATCGGGATACACTCCAGCAAGGTTGCGATCCGCTGCCCGGCATAGTCGGGATGCCGGTTGTAGCGATCAAGCAGCACCGTGTGGCACCCGGCCGCTTGCGCCCCGCGCATGTCTTCGGTCGGATTGTCGCCAATCATCACGCTCACTGCTGCCGTCACGCCAAGCCGATCGAGGACAAGCTCAAACATGGCTGGGTTGGGCTTGCGCAGCCCAACCGCCCCGGAAACAACGACGGCTGAGAAGAAAGTGGTCAAGCCAAAGTGTTCGAGCATCGCCGCGATATAGGCTGGATGATTGAAATTTGAGAGCACCGCCAGGCGATACTGGCGCTTCAGTGCCGTGAGCGTCGGCCTGATCTCGTCGGGCAGGTTTGTGTGGCTGCGCCAGGGTGCGAGGGCCGCATCAACAATCGCGCTGGCCTCAGCGGGCGTAAGCGTAAGCCCGCAGGCCTGGGCCACCGCCAGGACGCTGGCAACATAGGGCGAGTACGCCCCGCATGCTGGCGCCTCACGTAGGGATTCCTGGAAAAAAGGCCGCCAGATCTCAGCAAACTCGCCATACGAGGCCGCCAGCTGGTGGGCTTTAAGGCCACTGTACACGGCCGCGTTGGCCGCCTGGATAACCGTGGCTGGCTGGTCTAGCTCAACCAGCGTGTCATGGAAATCAAACATAATCGCCTGAATCCGCTGCGGGCTAGCCATGCGGCTGCACCTGCTGGACAATCCGCTTGGTGCGGAGGATGGCCTCGGCGGCGGCGAAGTAATCGCGAATATCGCCCTGGGTGCGAATCCAGGCCAGATAGCGCTCGATGCCCGCCAGCAGATCAACCTGCGGCTGGTAGCCAATCGCTTGAATGCGGGCCGTGTTGGAGCAGAGATGGCGCATCTCGCCAGGGCGAAACTCCCCGCGCGCCACCGGCTCAATCCGAATCCCCAGCGCCTCGGCAACCATCGCGGCCATGCTGCGGATGGTGGTCGCAACGCCGCTCCCGACGTTCACCGGCAGGCCGTCCAGGGCGTCGCTGCTGGCGACCAGCAGATTGGCCCGGGCGATATCCTCGACAAAGCCCATATCGCGGGTCTGCTCGCCATCCTCATACAATACCGGCGGCTGTCCGGCCAGCAGGCGGGTGCTGAAAATTGCAATCACCCCGGTATAGGGATTAAAAATCGACTGGCGCGGCCCATAGGTACACGAATAGCGCAACGCCACCGTCGGAATTCCAGTCTGGCGGCCCCAGGTCAGCGCCAGACGCTCCTGATCGACCTTGGTAATCGCGTAGACGGTCTCGCCGCCAATCGGCATCTCCTCGGGGGTGGCGGTCGGGATTGCCACCGCGCCGCAGGTTGGACAGCGAACCCGCCAATCGCCGGACTGAAGCTGGGCCAGGGGCCGGGTTAGCGGGGCAACCTGGCCATGCTGCGGGCAGATGGCGGCGCCTTCGCTGTAGACCGCCTGAGAGGAGGCCACCACCACCTTCTTGATCGGCAGATTGTCTTCGCGGATGATCTCCAGGAGCTGGGCGGTGCCGAAGCTGTTGACCGCGACATATTTGCTGATATCGGGCATGTAGCCGCCATAGGCCGCCTGATGGAACACCACATCAATATCCTGCAGGGCCGCTGTTACCGCCGCCCGGTCGCGGATATCGGCCTCGGACCACGCGGCCTGCGGCGGAACCCAGGCCGGTTTCCCATGTCTATGCGTCTGTGGCTCCAGATTATCGAGGATTCGCACCCTCCAGCCCTCGCGCAGGAGCTGATCGACAATATGGGAGCCAATCAGCCCCGCTCCGCCGGTCACCAGGGCGCGGCGGCCATCTAAGCGCGTCATAGCGATCCTTTCCGGGCATATTTGAAGGTCAACGCCAGCATCCGATAGGCGGCCAGAACCGTGCCGCGCACCGTGCCCGACACTTTAGACTCCCCGCCCCGTCGCTCAGCGTAGCTGACCGGGACCTCGACCATGCGAACCTGCGCTCTGGCGGCTTTCACGACCATCTCGATTGGCCAGCCATACGTGGCCTCGGCCATCTGCAGCTGTTCGAGGGTTGTGCGCCGGATGGCGCGAAATGGCCCCACATCGGTCACCTGGAGGCCATACAGGCGGCGCAGCAAGAACGCCACCAGCCGATTGCCAACCCGCTGGTGGGGGAGCATGGCGCTGGCCGCGCCGCCAAGCTCGCGGGATCCCAGCACGAAATCCGCGCGATCTTCCTGAATTGGCCTGATAACTCGGCTAAGCTCAGCCGGGTCAAAGGAGCCATCGCCATCCATAAACACCAGGATATCGGCGGCGCCGGCGGCAGCGATGCCGGCGCGACAGGCATTGCCATAGCCACGCAGCGGCTGATCGACCACCTGAGCGCCATTGGCCCGAGCCACAGCGGCGGTCGCGTCGGTTGAGCCGTTATCCACCACAATAATCTGGCTCACCAGTGCAGGCGGCACGGCGACCAGGACGTGGGCGATAGCGGCGGCTTCATTCAAGGCTGGAATAATGAGGGCAATCTTCATAAGTTGGTTCGTTCTCCGTCACTGAGGGGCTGAGGAGGCATAAACAGGGGCCGTAGAAGGGGCAGCGTCGCTGACTCTACGGCGTTGGGGCGCTCAACCAGATCGTGGTAGAGCCGCTCCAGATCGGGCTGGGTATCGATATCATACCAGAGCGGCAGCGTCATCACCTGCAGCCCCGCCGCCACCGCCCGATCACATGTGGCCTGATAGACCGCCTGCGTGCTCCACGGAATATGCTCAAATAACGCCTGGTGCGGCTGGCGCAGCCCCATCAGGTACCACCCGCCATCGTCACAGGGACCCAGGACGACATCGCAGGCGGGATCATCAAGCATGGCAAAGGCTTGGATAATGTGGTCGATCGGCAGAGATGGGCTGTCGGTTCCAATCAAGACCAGGCGAGTATGGCCCTGGTCAGCTAGCATCGCGAACGCATGGTACAGACGGGCACCGAAATCCGCACCCTTCTGGCTAAACACGCCAATCACTGGATCGGCCAGGGTCTGGAAATAGGCCGCGCTTTCCGGTGGCCAGTAGGCCAGCGCGAGCGTCGTGTCGGCGAGCGTGGCGGCCAGGCGCAGGGTATCGCTGGTAAACGCGCGATAGAGACTGGCCGCCTTCCCGTACCCGAGCGTCGCCCCCAGGCGCGTCTTAACCCGGCCGGGCTGCGGCTCTTTCGCGACAATAATCAGCGCCTGTGTCGGTGGAGGAGCTGAATTCTGCATTGGCATACCACGGGCACCTCTTGTTTTATCTAGAAACGGCGCAGGTCACGTTTGTTTTCGGCAGCATGAATAGCGTACATGCACTATCTTACACAAAAGTGACGGAAATATTAAGTAGATATTACGCCGCTGTGGGCGTTCATACCCTTGCAGCACCAAAGCACGCAGAGGAGGCGTGCGCCTGATGCAGGCCGCATGGCTGATATCGATCTTTCACCGTAATCGTTGCGATTCTATTGAAGAGTACGCTGAGGCGCGCCGCATGGATGGGAATGGCCCAATCTCCTGGCATAAGCGTGAAATCCAGTAGCACAGCAGCCCGATCTGGTGCTGTATGGACTTGTCCACAGCGCCAGATCGGGGTGGCAACATTTTTGTAACTGCTCAATAAAGCAGGAGAAAACGGATGTTCGCCACTGTTTTATCCCTTCAATAAGGCATGTGTATAGTTTGACAATGTTAGATTACACGGCAAAGGCGCAGGTGGTGATTACGTGATCTAGCAGCACGAACGCTTGATCCTTCCTGATCGTTTCGTGTACAAAGGCCAATTGGGCTATACCGTGAGAGGAGAGTTTCAATGGATACAAACACC
>DAOTUS010000090.1:0-1785 GCA_034437415.1 Herpetosiphonaceae bacterium | reverse complement strand
GATCGCGGTCGGCGCCATCCCACGGCTGGCTGGCTGGCTCCGGCGCGCCGAGCATGCGCAGCAGCAGCTCGCCAAAGGTCTGCTCGCCCTCGCCATCGACCGCGATATCGACCGCCGGGTGCTGCAAAACCCAGTCGTTGTTGCGCTGCACCTCGGGGCCGCCAACAATAATTTTCAGGTTGGGCAGTTGCTGCTTGACCATTGCCGCAATGGCCAGCGAGCGCTCGCTGTTCCAAGTGTAGAGCGAGATTCCCAGCACCGCCGGGCGGCGTCGGACGATCTCGCGCACCAGCAGCGCGTCGCCAGCGCGGTCGGCGATAGCGCGGGGCATAAGCTCAATCGCCACCCGATCAAGCAGCCCAAGCTTGTGCGCCCAGGCCTTGAGGTAGCCCGCCGCCAGCGGAATATTCGCCCCCGGATTGTTCGGCACCGGCAGCTGGAGTAGCAGCACGTTTAGCATCGCTTAGTTGACCATCCAGTACGAGCCGGTGTCGGTTTTGGTGATCTCGATCTGCACCGGGAACTGGTCCTTGAGCTCCTGAATGTGGGTGATCACTAGAATGCGATTAAAGTCGCTCTGGATATGGTTGATCGCCTCGACCAGCCGCTCGCGCCCGCGCCCGTCCTGGGAGCCAAAGCCCTCGTCGATAATCAGGGTTTGCAGATTGGCGCCCGCCCGCCGGGCCAGCATTTTGCTCAGCGCAATCCGAATCGCGAAATTAATCCGAAAGGCCTCGCCGCCGCTGTACAGGTCATAGCGCCGCGTGCCCTGCTCGTCGGCGATATGGATCTCCAGGGTTTCGCTGGTGTCGCCTTTTTTGGTCTCGCGCTGGGTCTCGAAGCGCAGATGCATCTGGTTGTCGGTCATTCGCCCAAGCAGCTCGTTGGACTCGCGCTCCAGCTCGGGGATCGTGGTCTCGATCAGCATGGCCTGAATGCCTTTGCGCCCAAAGGCTTTGGCCAGATCGGTATAGATCTCGCGCTCATCGACTAGGGTCGCGTGCTCGATCTCTTTGGCCTGCAGCTGCAGCGCCACCTCCTCGACCTGCTGGACATTCTGCTGGGCCGCCCCCAGGTCTTTCTGAGCTACCGACAGGCGGCCGCGCTGCTCGCTGACCGTGCGCTGGGCCTCCTCGGCGGCGGCGATGGTGGCGGGCAGCTGGGCGACCTCGGCCTGCAAAACTGCC
The DNA here is from genome assembly GCA_034437415.1 of Herpetosiphonaceae bacterium. GTDB lineage: Bacteria > Chloroflexota > Chloroflexia > Chloroflexales > Herpetosiphonaceae > JACCRK01. Next base: position 598 of record DAOTUS010000090.1, on the reverse strand, counting down.
AGCGTCGCCTGCCCAGCCGCGAGGTCGGTCTCGGTGCGCAGAATGATCTCATCCAGCCGGGCCAGATTGCGCTCGTTGTTGACGAGCTGGCTGAGTGCCGAGCGCAGCTGGTGGGCCTGCTCCGCCCAGATCTGAAGCTGCTGCACCTGCTCGCGCACCTGCACGTGGGCGTTTTTTCCATAGCCCAGCGCGGCCATCTGCGTGGTGAGCGCGGCGACGCGGGCGTGCTCGGCGGGGGCGAAATCCTGGCTGTCGATGCGAACCTGCAGCGACAGCAGCGCCTCGCGATTCTGGCCAAGCTGCTGCTCGGCGCTATCGATCTGATTGAGCTGATCCTGGAGCAGCGCGGCGCGGGCCTCGATCGTGCCACGCTCGCCGAGGGTGCGCTCCAGCTGGGCGATCTGGCTGCCGACAGCGCGGCGCTGCTGATCCAGCGTGGCCTGATCGACCCCGATCTCCGCCAGATCGCGCTCGACATTGGCCAGCGCCGCCCGCTCGGCGTGGGCGAAATCATCGCTGCCGATCCGGCTATCCAGATCGAGGAAGGTGGCCTGGGCTTCGGCGCGGCGGGCGCGGGCGGTCTCGGCCTCGCGCAGAT
>DAOTUS010000089.1:0-9102 GCA_034437415.1 Herpetosiphonaceae bacterium | reverse complement strand
CCGGCCGCAGCGGCGGCCACCTGCCCAGAGGGCACCCGCCCAGTGGCCCAGAGGGCACCCCGGCGAGGGGAAGCAGTGGGGTAAAACTGGCCCGAATCGCGACTTTGCACATGCCCTGTAAAAGACCGCTAGAATATTGCCAAACAAAGGTGCCCATGCTATACTTTGCCCTAATGAGAATGATTCTAAATAGATAGGTCTAGGATGAAAGCTGACGAACGGGCGCGGCGCCTGCTGCGCGAACTGGAACATCATGGATATCGCCCGACCCCACAGCGTGAGGCGGTCTGCTGGGCCCTGGCGCAGCACGGTGGACATCCAACTGCGGCCGAAATTTTTGAAACCGTCAAGCCCCACGGGATTGGCCAGGCCACGGTGTACAACACCATCACGACCCTGGAAAAGCTGGGCGTGATTCAGGCGATGTCGCTGAATACCGACGAGCATACCCGCTATGATCTCGATACAACCCCGCACGTGAACTTTGTCTGTTCGCAGTGCAACCGCATTATCGACTGTCACGCGCCTCACCTCGACCTGATGCTGGCGCAGATCGCCTCGCAGGCCGGGGCCACCTTTGAGGCGGCCAACGTGGTTGTCTACGGCCGCTGCGAAGGCTGCCAGGGTTCAACGGTCTCAGCCGCCTGAGGAAATCAGCGTCCTAGCAGGGACGCTGATTTTTTATACCTAATTTAGAATCATTCTAAGTCGTTAAGTGCCGATGTGACCTCGTCACAGCCTGAGCAGTAGATCAAGGAGCTGATATGCAGGCTCAAAACATTGCCGTTGCCACCCCGGAGGCGCTAAAAACGCCCAGCATTGCCACCGAACTCGATGAACTGGCCGCCCTGCCGATGATGATTCGCCTGACCACGCTGTGCTTTGGCGCAACCGGGGTGGGCTGGGCGCTGGGCGCGTGGTCGGCGATCCCCGGGTTTGTGCCCTGGCTATTGTACGTCGTCGCCTATGTGAGCGGCGGCTGGTACACCGTCCAGAATGCTTGGGACAGCCTGCGGAAGCGCGAGTTTGATGTTAATTTTCTGATGATTGTCGCCGCGCTGGGTGCCGCCGCTGTCGGCCAGCCCCGCGAGGGCGCGATCCTGATGTTTCTGTTCTCGCTCTCCAACACCCTGGAGACCTACGCGATGGGCCGAACCCATCAGGCCGTCAACGCGCTGCTGGAGATGGCGCCCGACGAGGCCAGCCTGCTGGTCGATGGCGAGACTCGCCGCGTCCCCGTCGAGACCCTCAAGGTCGGCGACCTCGTGCGGGTCCGGCCGGGCGAGCGGGTGCCGATTGACGGCGTGGTGCGGGCGGGCGAGTCGGCGGTCAACGAGGCCGCGATCACTGGCGAGCCGATGCCGGCCGAGAAGCGGCCCGGCGCGGCGGTGTTCGCTGGCACCCTCAACACCCTCGGGTCGCTCGATGTGGTGGTGCGGGCGCCAGCCGGCGATACCACGCTGGCCCGCATCGTCCAGACCGTCGCCGAGGCCCGCGAGCAGAAAGCCCAGTCCCAGGACTTCACCGACCGGGTGATCGGGCAGTACTACGCCTACGCCGTGGTGGTGATGACGCTGCTGGCGATTGCGATCCCGCTGCTGTTTCTCGACTGGAGCGTCCAGACCACGTTCTATCGGGCCATGGCGCTGATGGTCGTGGCCTCGCCGTGCGCCCTGGTGATCTCCATTCCGGCGGCGGTGCTTTCGGCGATGGCCAGCGGGGCGCGGCGCGGGGTGCTGTTCAAAGGCGGCCGTCATCTTGAGGCGGCGGCGACAATTAAAGTTGTGGCGCTGGATAAAACCGGCACCCTGACCACCGGCCAGCCTGGCGTGACCGTGATCGAAACCCTGAGCGCGCACTCCGCCGAGGCGGTGCTGGGGCTGGCGGCCTCGATCGAGGCGCTCTCCGAGCATCCGCTGGCCCACGCCGTGGTGCGCGGGGCGCAGGAGCGCGGGATCGCCCTGCAGCCGGCCAGCGGCTTCAAATCGCTGACTGGGGTTGGCGCCGAGGCCGTCGTCGATGGCCAGGCGGTGCGGGTTGGCCGCCCGGCGCTGTTTGGCGACGCGGTCGTCGAGCGGGCGCGGGTGCTGGAGGCCAACGGCCGCACCGTCATCGCCGTCGGCGCCGCGGAAATCTGGGGCCTGATTGCGCTGGAGGACACCGTCCGCCCGGCCGCCCGCGAGGCTGTGGCCCGGCTCAAGGCCGCCGGGGTCGAGCGGGTGATTCTGCTGACTGGCGACAATCGCTACGTGGCCGAGCATCTGGCGGCGCAGCTGGGCGTCGATGAGGTGCACGCCGAGCTGCTGCCCCACGACAAAGCCCGCCTGATCAGCGAGATCCAGGCCAGCTATGGCCCGGTGGCGATGATCGGCGACGGCATCAACGATGCGCCCGCCCTGGCCACGGCGCGGCTGGGAATTGCGATGGGCGTGGCCGGCACCGATGTGGCGCTGCAAAGCGCCGACGTCCTGCTGATGAGCGACGATCTGCTGAAGGTTGCCGAGGCGCTGACGCTTGGGCGGCGCACCCGGCGGATTATTCGCCAGAACATCATCTTTGCCTTTGCGGTGATGGCGACGCTGGTGGTTGCGGCGCTGCTGGGCAACGTCACGCTGCCGCTGGGCGTGATTGGCCACGAGGGCAGCACGCTGCTGGTGGTGGCCAACGGGCTGCGGCTGCTGCGCCGCTAGGACGCCTAGAAAATAAGCAGCAGCAGCATAACCAGCAGCACAATCCCAATCAGCACGCCCCACTCGTGGGCCAGCCCGCGCCAGGTTGGCACCTTGGGCTTGAGCCGATAGCGCGTGCCACAGCGGGCGCACTCCAGGATCTGCAGGTGCGGCGGGACGCGCATCAGCATTCCCTCCGGGGTTGGATAGAGCGCGTGGCTGCCACACTTTGGGCAGCCGTCGCCCTCCTCGCTGTTGGCCACCGGCACCCGGTAGTCGGGCGCCTGATCGTCGGGCGGTACCTGATAGTTGGACATAGCGCACCTCCAGAGTTCAGAATCGGCCAGTCACGCGATCTGCGGCGGCTCGATGGCCTTGAAGGCCACCAGGGTGGTCGGGCGCACAATCAGCTCGTGGTAGATACTGCCCATCCGCTCCGGCGGATAGGGCATTGCATTATCCAGCCACCACTGGATCAGGGCGATTGCGGCGCTGACCAGATGGTGGGCCGCGATTGCGATTGGCACCGGGCTGCCATCCAGCGCGGCGTTGTGGCTCAGGATATTCCCCACGCCCAGCCCGATGATTCGCTCCAGCAGCCCCAGCGAGCGGCGGCTGCGCAGCAGCACCTGACAGACCTGGCTGTGCTGCTGCACGTACTGAAACAGAAGTGTGCCCACGACGGTTGGATCGGCGTTGGGCTGCGGCTGCTGGAGCAGCTTGATCAGGTCGTCCAGCACAACCTCAAGCACCTCGGCGAGCAGCGCATCTTTGTCGGGATAGTGGCGAAAGTAGGTCGCGTAGCCGATATCGGCCCGCTCGGTGATCTCGCGAATCGTGACGTCCTCGTAGCCTTTCTCCAGCGTCAGCGCGATCAAGGCCTCGGCCAGCAGGCGTTGGGTGCGCTTGACTCGCCGATCCTGCATGTTCATTTTCATCGGGTATCTCCTCGCCGGAATGTGGCGCTGCCGTATCTATTATCGCCCAGGCAGCGGCGCTTTGACAATCGTTCTTTTTATGATACATTCTATATCATAGTATCTACTGAATATCATAAAAACAGATACACTACAGCGAGGAGTGCCCCGATGCCTGAAACAATCCCTGGGCTTGCAAGGACTGCGCCAGCGCCGAGCGGCTGCCCGATTGACCACAGCGCCCTGCGCCAGCAAAAAACCGCCCGCACGATTGAGCCGCTCGATGCGCCGCTGGAGCGTGACGCGGCGGGCGTGTGGCACGTGCGCGGCTACGATCAGGCCCGCAGCATTTTGCGCAGCTCGGCGACCAAACAGGCCGGATTTAAGGCCGAGCTGATCGAGCGGGTCTCGACGCGCATGCGCGAGCCGATCCTGTACCAGGAGGGCCAGCTGCACCACGAGCAGCGTCGGCAGACGGCGCGCTTCTTTACGCCCAAGGCGGTCAGCGAGAACTACCGCCAGCTGATGGTGGATTTCGCCGAGCGGCTGCTGCAGGTTGCGCAGCGCGAGCGGCAGATCGATCTGAGCCTGCTGGGGATGAAGCTGGCGGTGCGGGTGGCCGGCGAGGTGATTGGGCTGACCAACAGCCGCATCCCCGGCATGGATCGGCGCCTGAACGCCTTTTTCGCCGACGACGCAACCACGTTTGGCTGGAGCCCGCGGCTGCTGCTGAACGCCCTGCGCAATCAGTCCCGCGTTCTGGCGTTCTTCTACCTTGATGTCAAGCCGGCGATCGAGGCCCGCCGCAATACCCCCGGCGAGGACGTGATCTCGCACCTGCTGGGGCTGGGCTACAACGATGCCGAGATCCTGACCGAGTGCATCACCTACGGCGCGGCGGGCATGGTGACGACCCGCGAGTTTATCAGCATCGCGACCTGGCATCTGCTGGAGCAGCCGGCCCTGCGCGAGCGCTACCTCAGCGGCACCGAGGAGGAGCGCCAGGATTTGCTGCAGGAGATTCTGCGCCTGGAGCCGGTCGTCGGCCACCTCTACCGCCGCACCACCGCCGCGATCGAGGTCGAGGCTGGCGCGGCGACCCACACCATCCCCGAGGGCAGCCTGGTCAACCTGCATCTGTACGCGATCAACGCCGACGAGGCGGTGGTCGGCGACGCGCCGCTGCTGATCTGCCCGCAGCGCGAGCTGCACGACGAGCGGGCGGGCGCGGCGGTGATGGCGTTTGGCGACGGCCACCATCGCTGCCCAGGCGCCTACATCGCCCTGCAGGAGACCGATATCTTCCTTCAGCGGCTGCTCAAGCTGGACGTGCAGGTGGTGCAGAAGCCCTCGGTCACCTGGAACGACCTGATCGCTGGCTACGAGGTGCGCAACTTCGTGCTGGCGCTGCGGTAGAGCGCCCGCAACTGCGGAAGGCGGATATCACCAGCTGCGCGCGTCTGCGCCCCCGCGCCGGAGCTGCCCCAGCACCTCTCTGACACGGGCTTCATCGCCCTCGAGTTGCCAGTCTTTGGCCTGAACCCGCCAGAGCGCATTCCAGGCGGCGTCACGTTCCGCCGGATCGGCGATAAAATCCAGCGAGAGATACCGCCGGCCATTATACACACAGACATAGCGGCCCATAAGGGCATCGCCCTCGATGTCGCGCGCAGCACCGATGACGCGAGCATCGAGGGCGATTATAAACCCCGCCTCTTCCATCAGCCGGACGTCGGCTTTGATCTGCTGCGCGTCTGGGCCGCCGCGCCGTGCGATGGCGAGCAGGGCGCTGATCGCGCCAGCCAGCGGCAGCAGACCAAAGCACCCGCTCACGAAGATAAACAGCCCGAGGGGCCGATAGAAATCCCCCGCGACCAGCGGCTGCGCCGTCGCATGTTGCGGGTTGGCCGGATCGTACCAGATGGCACGCTGATAGGGCGTGGTGGTGGGCGTACATACGGCCTGGCCGGCGCTGGTCAGGCGCTCGTGCTGGCGGTAGATGCGGAGGTGGCTGGTCGCCGGATCCGGCGCCTCAAAGTGGTACACGACCTCCGTATCCAGACTCACGGCAACATAACAGCGGTGAACCTCAACCACTGCGCTGGCCGACTGGGTAACATTGGTCAGCTGGCGGCGGCGGGCCAGCTCGTTGCGCACCTCCGGCCCGCCTAAGAACAAGATGGCGCAGGCAACGGCGGTGAGCCCAATCACTGCCAGCATAAGCGCTCCCGCCACCGTGCGGCGCGGAATACCTGTGCGTCGCGGACCGCGGCCATGGATTATGGAGCGGATGAAAAACATGAGCGCCCAGGACAAGGCAACGATGATCGCACCAAAAACTATAATCAGCATCATATCAATAAAGCCTCGCTGTGGCAGGCACTGGTAACATCTGTGCGCCATCGATCAACGCTTGCGGCGGCGGCGGCGCCGAATCCTCAGTGGTACGGGCGAATGGCGGCGCTAGGCATCGTGGGCATCCGGGGTGATCTGGGCTGGGAATCTGGTCAGGCGCGCCATTGTCAGCCACCAGACCCAGACGCCGACCCCAAACGGCAGATAGCCCAGGTAGCCCAGCAGGGGCATCTCAAAGACATGGAGGACATTCACAAACGGAACATCATACTGCCAGAAATGCGGATTGCTGGGGGCGCTCCAGTTGTTCCAGAACTCCCACCATATCCCGGTCAGCAGCGAGGCCACCGCCATCAGCAGGACTGGCCCCCAGTTGCCTTTGGCGATCGGCGTAAAGGGTGTCCAGGCGCCGCCCAGCGAGAGTGCGCTGGCCTGAATCATAATTGGCCCGGCCCAGATTGCAAAGAAGAACTGATTTGGCAACAGCGCACACGCAGCCATTAGCAGAATCCCCAGCCCCATAACGCCAGACTGGGCCGTCCGCGATAGGCGGAAGGCCCAGCCGTTGCGAAAGCGACGGGCGATCGCGTCGAAGCTATTGAGCAGCAAATACCACTCAAAAATCACGGTTGTGATCGTCGTATAGGCCAGCGCGAAGGCGATCCAGTAGCCGGTCTTTGAAAAGACATCGGTAACGGGATAGTACCAGTTTCGAAGCGCAAAGTAGTTGAGATACTCATAGAAAAACCAGCCCACTGTTGAGGCTAGGCTGACGGCCAGCACCGTGCGCGGGCGTGTGGCCAGCAGCGAGGACCCGTTGGTGCGCCGATAGACCAGCCCATCCAGCGTCAGGATCGCGCCCCACCACAAGGGGGTAAAGACACCGTAGACCACCGGCCCCAGCCAGTCGAACTGGCCCCACATCGCCATCCAGCTGGCGATCATTATGGCGCCGCCCAGCCAGAACCACAGCGGGAAGCGGGCCGATCCAGCCTTCGCGCTTACCGTTCGGGCCGTGGCCGCTGCTTGCTTGAAGCCAAAGATACGGGGAAAGGCCAGGATTGCCATAAAGATCAGGCCATCGACCGCAAACATCAGAAACCAGCCCAGGCTAAAATCGGCCTTGGGCAGCCCCTGCTGGGCCGGAAAGATCCCAAAGTCCGGCGGCAGCCCGCCCCACTTGATCAGGCTCCCGAGGAAGGGGGCGATAAACCATGCCAGCAATGAAAAAACCAATAGCAGATAGGCGCGGATTGAGGCGTGCTCTCGCGGAGCCGCCGGATAGTCGATGCGTTCCAGGGTGTGAAATGGCTCAACGCTCATAAAGTGCGGTTTCCTATGCAAATAAAAGCCTTGTGAACTATCAGATAATACTAGCATGGAAAGATCGGCAAGGCTATGGAACGACATTCGGCGAACCGAGCCAAAATCTGCGGCCGCCCCGCTAGACCTCGACGGGTTCGCTCTGGGTCTGGCGCAGCATAGACGGTGCGGTTGATCAGGCCGTCACGCTCAAGGCTGCGCAGGGTCTGGCTGAACATTTTATCGCCTGCAGCTGCCTGATCTGGCTGCGGCTCTCGACCCAGGCGATCCCCTGCTCGCTACGCATAAGCGCTTCCATATCGACGGTTGGGTAGCACTCCAGGCCATCCGAATCGACCCAGGGCATAAAGTTGGACCCGGCGATCATCCGCACCCGATGCGCGGCGGCCTGCAGCCCCTGGCCCAGCGCGATCATTGGCTGGACGTCGCCGCGCGTGCCCGATGCCATCACTGCAATCAACATGCACCTACTCCTGGCCCAGCCGCCCGACCAGCTCGGGCAGCTCGGTCGGGCCAAACGAAACATTGAAGCGGTAGACGCAGCGCACCTCGTCGCCCGCAAAGCGCCAGGTGATGGTCGAGTTGAACGGTGTCTCGTAGAACGACGGTCGCATCTCATAGGTGTCAGCGCTGATCCAGCTGCCGGATGTGGCGACCTTGAACGTGCCGTTTGGATCGATCGTCGTGGTGCTGCGCCGCCGCTCGGTGTGGCCCGCCGTGATCTGATGCTCGCCCCGTTGGTCGGCCACGGTCCAGGTACAGCCATCGGCGGCGAAGTCCAGCCGCAGTGTGGCAACCTGGAGCAGGTTCGGCTCGAAGTGGTAGGTGCGCCCGGAGACCTGCTCGACCAGCGGCGAGGTGGCCGCGCCCACGCTCAGCGGCAGCGCCAGATTGCCCAGCCGGCTCTGGAGCTGATCCTGCGCCGCTGAATTCTCTGGCCGTGGCGCCGGGGCCAGCGCCGGCAGCAGCTGCTCCCAGACCAGATTCAGCTGTCGTAGGCGAAGTGGGTGCCGGGCAGGTGCTGGACCGGCTGGGCCAGAAACGCCCTGACCCAGTTGCCCTCCGGCTCGGCAAACAGCGCCGCCATCACATCGTCAGCGTGGCCGCCCGCCATCGCCAGCAGATGGCGCACCTGCATCGCCGCCAGGTTGGGGCTGATCGCGGCCGGAGCGTCCTCGGGAAAGAAATCCACCACCCGATCATCAATCGTCAGCCGACCCTCGGCCACCGCCAGGCCGACGGCGGTCGTCGTAAAGCTTTTGCTCAGCGAGAACAATATGTGCGGATGCTCGGCGGCGTAGGGCGCCCACCAGCCCTCGGCCAGCACCTGCCCGTGGCGCAGCAGCAGCAGGCTGTGCAGCTCGTGCGTGTCGCGCTCGATCGCATTGATAAAATCCAGGATGGCCGTCGAGTCGACGTCCTGAGCCTCGGGGGTGCTGCGTTCCAGATCAGTGAAGGTGGTCATTGGGTTGCTCTCCTCAAAAAGATTTGGCTCATTCTACGTGATTTTGCTGGCTGATGGGCTTGATCAGCGGGGCCAGCTCCGTCGATTCAGGCTAGGATCGTCCAGTCCCGCAGCACCGCATGCAACGCTGTCCATTGTTTGTCCGGATTGATAATTGCCCAATCGATCATCGATCAATTGGGCAATCAACGCTGCAAATCTAAACTTTGGCTGGGTGATTCGGCGAGATACCTGCCTGCCGATTCCGCTACTTCCGCCGCGCTCGATTTTTGGCCGCCCGCAGCCGTTCCAGCGGATCGGTCGGCTCGTCGGCCGGCTGGGTTGGGCTGGGCGTTGGCCCCGGCGTGGTGCTGGCTACGTCCGGCGTGTTGGC
>DAOTUS010000088.1:0-4248 GCA_034437415.1 Herpetosiphonaceae bacterium | reverse complement strand
CGAAAGGAGTAGTCTCCCGTATCAGTCCGCACAAATTGACCAATGTTCCAAAGTAGACAGGATTCGAGTAACCCAAAAGGAGTAGTCTCCCGTATCAGCGTTTTGGCGAAGGTATTGTCCATCGTAGGGTTATTGTAGTGGAGATCCTTGAGAGCGTAAAGAAATTTTGCCACTGTTTGTTCAGGTACAGCCCCTCAACAGCTGCTCCACCTCATCCAGCCGCTGGGCCACCAGCGCCGGGGCCTGCGCCTGCAGCTCGGGGTTATCCAGATGTTGGGCCAGCCACAGGCACGAGAGCGTGTGGCGGGCCGCGATCAGCACATCAATCCCGGCGTCGCCCAGGTCGAGCGGCTGGATCTGGCGATAGCCCGCCAGCAGCGCCTCGCGGAGCGCCGGGTAGTGCGGCTCGCTGCGATAGTCCAGCAGCAGCGGGGCCAGATCGTAGGCATAGTAGCCCCAGCCACAGCTTTCAAAATCAATCAGGCTGATGGTATCGGCGTGGACCACGATGTTTTTGGCGATGATGTCGGTGTGGATCAGGCCGTAGTCGGTGGGCGAGAACGTCTCGAAGACCGCCTTGACCTGCGCCGCAACCTCGGCCAGAATCCGCTGCTGGGCGGGCAAAAACAGGTCGGGGGTGTTGTGCTCGATCAGGCGCCAGTCGACGAACTGGTCGGCGGTGAGCTTGCGGCGGGGATAGTTGGCGGTGTACGAGAAGGTTCGCGAGTGGGCGTGGAGCTGGCCAATCGCGGCGCCGATCTGCTCGGCCAGCGCCGGGGTGTGCTGGGCGGTTGGAATATTCTCACCCTCCAGCCAGTCGAACAGCACGCCGTACAGCGCGTCGCTGCTCTCGGGCAGCTTGACCCGCAGCAGGGCATCCAGCGCATCGTCGCTCGGTGGCGTGACCGGGTGCGGCACGTGCAGCGCCGTCTCGGCCCCGAGCGCCTCCAGCCAGCGCAGCTCGCTGCGGATGGCGCTGGCGCTGGACTGGTGCGGCCGGTAGATCCGCAGGGCGTAGCGCTGCTGGGCGGCGCTGACCACCTGAAACGTGGCGTTGTTGACGAAGGCGATCGGCGCTATCGTGGCCGGCGTAAGGTGATGTTTCGCCACCATCTGGTGCGCCGCTTCGTGATACAGCGCCTGCTGCTGCTCAAACTGGAGCTCGGTAAAAATTGGCATCGCTAAATCTCCCAGGTTCGTTGTTTTTATGCATGATAGGCGACCGACAGGGACTTGGGCAAGTGTTTCTGTGGCATACTGGTGATCAGGGTTTCTGTGCGATCCAGTCCCCAGAATGCTGACAGTTCTCCAGCGAGCGCGTCTTTTTCAGCTGGCGCCCGATCCTGGTTGCGCCGATTAGCGCGGCCCGCTTCTTTAGTGAGCGCGGCTGGCACGTGCTACAATCAGAGCTAATCTGGGTGTGGCTGCCGGTGCTTGGGCTGACGCTGCTGATCTGGCTCTGGCGCCGCAGACGCAGCCCTGAACCGAACCCAAGCACAACCTAGGCCGCTAGCCTCAGGAGTATTGTACTGCTCAATCCTCCATTCCCAATCATTAATGTAGAAACTGTTGGCGGAAGCGAGGCTAGCGTGGAATGCCCGAGCAACGTTATTCACTGGTAGCGAGGAGACATTATGCGCCCGGTTTTGGATGATCTGATTGCTACGGTCGCGGCGCTGCCAGTGCAGCCAGTCGCCTTTGAGGCATTTTGGGATGGCGATACGTCCGGGTGGTTTCTGGATCTCTTCGCGATTGTCCCGCAGGCGGATGGCTACCAGACGATCATCCTCTGCTGCCTGCAGGATGGCGGCGATATCCGCATTTTCAATGGGCAGGTGCCACCGTGGAGCGAGGCTGAAGAGGCAGGCAGATTAGGGCAGGCGCTGGCAACGCAGTTTAGCGTGCCTTTTTACTTCCCATCGCCCGACCACCCGGACTACTCCTGCCCCCACTGGTGGGAACAAAGCCAGGGGATTCCGTGTCGCCGCTGTGGCATTCCCCTGCTCCAGGCGGCATCCTGTCGCTGGCCTGGGATCTGTTCTTACTGTCACGGGGATGAGCAGCGTGAGCAGCGCGAGGCGACGTGGACGCCGGAAGAGCGGGCCGGGCCACGCTGCCAGATCTGCGGCAACCCCGCCCCGACCGCTCCGACCGTATCTGACACACATAGATTGTGTCCAAGCGGTCAGGATCGCTATCACGACTATCGATGTCGACGCTGCGACGGTGCGGTGCTCGAACTGCGGACTAGAAGAGACACGAAAGATGAAATCTGTAGTAGGTGCGTGATCGAGGAGCGACTGGCAGCAGTGCCCGACGATCAGCGGCAGAGGATTCGGGACATGCGCGCCACCAAGGGCGAGTTTGCCGCCGTGGACCTTGCCCTAGAACTGCTTGGTTGGTCAGTCGATCAGGCCTTTGATGCGGTGTGGTTTCTGCAACGAACGCCTGATCCTCTGCCCGATGATCTACAGACCTAGCCACAGGCTCGCGGCACTCCGATATGAATCAACGTGGCTGGCGCGTGCTACAATCAAAATGATCGCTTGTGAAAAGGAGACCATCATGGCAACCGAAGGAGGCCGCAAGGTTGGGATCGTTGGGACGGGTATGGTTGGGGCCTCGTTTGCCTACGCGCTGATGCAGCGCAGCCTGGCCAACGAGATCGTTCTGATCGATGCCAACAAAGGCCGCGCCGAGGCTGAGGTGATGGATCTGCAGCACGGCCTGCCGTTCGTCCGCCCGATCAACATCAGCGCTGGCGACTACGCCGACCTGGCGGGCGCCGCCGTGACGGTGGTGACGGCTGGCGCCGCCCAGAAGCCTGGCGAGACCCGGCTGCAGCTGCTTGAGCGCAACGCCGCGATCTTCAGCCAGATTATCCCGCCGATCGCCGAGCATAACCCCGATGGCATCATCCTGGTCGCCACCAACCCGGTCGACATTATGACCTCGCTGGCGATCAAGTACAGCGGTCTGCCGCCGCAGCGCGTGTTTGGATCCGGCACCGTGCTGGACACGGCCCGCTTCCGCTCGATGCTGGGCGAGTACTACAACGTCGACCCGCGCTCGGTCCACGCCTACATCGTCGGCGAGCACGGCGATAGCGAGCTGCCGCTGTGGAGCCTGGCCAATATTGCCGGAATGCGCCTGCAGGATTTTCACCCGGCCAGCGGCGGCACGTTCGACCAGGCGGCCCACCAGAAGATTTTCGAGCGCACCCGCGATGCCGCCTATGCGATTATCGAGCGCAAAGGCGCCACCTACTACGCGATCGGCCTGGGCCTGCTGGCGGTGACCGAGGCGCTGCTGCGCAACCAGCGCACCGTGCTCACCGTCAGCAGCCAGATGACCGGGCAGTATGGCGTGAGCGATATCTGTATCAGCCTGCCAACCATTGTCGGCTCCGGCGGCGCCGAGGAAGTGCTGATACTGAATATCAACCACGAGGAAGAGCAGGCCTTCCGCCACTCCGCCGACACGCTCAAGGAGCGGCTGGCCCAGGTCGTCAAGTAATCCCTCACCCCGGCCGCGGCGGCGGCCACCCCTCTCCCTGCTGCGGGAGAGGGGCAGACCTTGGGTTTTTCGGCTTTTCACACGGGATTTGGCTTTAGAAGCGCTTCGTGTCCTTCGTGGATCAAAACCCCTAACCCCTAGCCAGGGCTTATGCATTCTCGATTCGTGGATCGCATGAGATGAATTTACAACGTATGATCCCTCCGCAAACTATACTTTTAGGGGGCGTCAGGGGGATGAAAACCCCCTGACGCCCAAGGGGCACCCGCCCTCCGGCGGAGGGACCGGGTGCCCGGGGTGCCCTTTGGGCGTCAGGAGGCGAATCAGAAGATCCCAACGATTGATGGGAGAACGCATAAGCCCTGAACCCCAAACCCCTAACCCTTCACATACTGCTCGAACCAGGCCAGGGTTCTGGCCCAGGCTGCCTGGGCCTGCTCGGGGCTGTAGCGGGTGCCGGTGTCGTTGTGGAAGGCGTGGTTGACGCCGGGATAGATCGCTTTCTCGAAAGTTTTGCCGTTGGCCTGCATCGCCGCCTCGATCTCGGCAATCCCGGCGTTGATCCGCTCGTCCTGCTCGGCGTTGATCGCCAGCCCTGGAGCCGTCGGTAAACGCAGGGCATGTGCAAAGTCGCGATTCGGGCCAGTTGTACCCCACTGCTTCCCCTCGCCGGGGTGCCCTCTGGGCCACGGGGCGGGTGCCCTCTGGGCAGGTGGCCGCCGCTGCGGCCGG
>DAOTUS010000087.1:0-17169 GCA_034437415.1 Herpetosiphonaceae bacterium | reverse complement strand
CCGGCCGCAGCGGCGGCCACCTGCCCAGAGGGCACCCGCCCCGTGGCCCAGAGGGCACCCCGGCGAGGGGAAGCAGTGGGGTACAACTGGCCCGAATCGCGACTTTGCACATGCCCTGGGGCTGGTAGGGTGATTATTGACGGATAGGTGCTGCATATGACTACGACATATCGACGGAATGGGGTTCGCTATCAGCTTGAACGGTACCACCTGAATCAGGCGACACTCGACGCAGTTTTGCCAACCTATCCGCCCGGCTCGTTGATCGTCTGGGAGGCCCAGGGCGCCCGGCTGCCTGATGGGCGGCGCACCGAGCCATGTTTTGTACTCTACGTCCCGATCGACACCGCCACCCCGATCACGACCAGGCAGGCGCAGCGGGTGCCCAAGCACAAAAACATTGTGCGGATCGACGATGATGAGCGCCAGATGCACGGCTATCTGGTGCGGGTGCAGTGGCAGGGCAAGGTGCGCAAAGACTGGTTCGCCGATGTTAAGTTCGGCGGGCGGCTGGGTGCGCTCGATGCGGCGATTCGCTTCAAGGACGCCGCCTACAGCGAGCTGGGCAAGCCGCGCACCGACCAGCAGGTCATCGGCAAGGGCCGCACCAACACCGGCCACATCGGCATCACCAGGCGAATTAAGTCGGGCAAAGAGGTGTTCGAGGTGTTTTGGACCGAGGGCAAAAAGCGCCGCAGCGCCTCGTTTGGGATCAAAGAACACGGCGAGCGCAAGGCGCTGCAGATGGCGATCGCCGCCCGCCGCCAGGGCGAGCACCAGCGCCTCTTCGGCCTGCCAGACAGCCACCATCAGCCGCAGCCGCCCCAGGAGCTGCGCAAGCCGAACGATCTATAGCGGCCGTGGGCGCTCCACGGTTGAGCATTCCTGACCACGAGGGAGACGATTCTGACTGACCAATTTACCGCCGAGACCCTGGCAACCCTGCACACGCCGGGGATTGCCGAGCGCTGGACGGCGGTGCAGGAGCAGCTGCACCCGCTGCTGGTCGCGCTGGCCGAGCAGATCTCCGGCGCCGCCAGCCGCCGCCTGCCCAACACCTGGTCGATCTACGAGATTAGCTCCAAGGCCGCCCGGTATGTCAATCGCGGGGCCGGCCGCCGCGACCCGATCGACGAGTATCATCTGGTGCTGGACCGCCCGCCCCGTGGCGCCGGGCTGTACGTTGGCGTGAGCGGCAGCGAGCAGCGCGTGCTGATCGGCCTGCAGCTCTGGCGGGCGCGCAAACGCGAGCTGGCCGCCGTCTGGGATGCCGGCCGGGCCGTCTGGGAGCCGCTGATTACACGCCTGCCCGATGTGCGCTACGCCCGCAGCGACACGCCCCACGACGGCATCTGGCTGGACGACTATCTGGCCACCAGGGCGGCCAACTATCTTTGGGCGGGCTGGAGCTACAGCTGGGACGAGGTTGTCGCCGCCGGGGCCGCCTTCAACACGACGCTGGTCAACCACGTGCTGGAGCTGCTGCCGCTCAACGAGGCGCTGATGGAGGTGGCCGAGGAGCGCAGCGAGCTGCCCGCCACCCACCTGCGCGAGGAGCGGACCCTGTACACGCCAGCATTTGCCGGGCCGCCCGTCGCGGCGATAATCGCCGCGATCGCCGCCCGCGGCTACGTCTATCCGCCCGACATCATTCGATCCTACCACGTGGCGCTGCACACCAAGCCGCTGGTGATCCTGCCGGGCATCTCGGGGACCGGCAAAACTCGCCTGACGCGGCTGTACGCCGATGCGGTGCACTCGATTGCGCCAGGCGCCGACAACCCGTACTATCTGGCGGTGGCGGTGCAGCCCGACTGGCACAACGCCCGCGATCTCCTGGGCTACTACAACGCCCTGACCGAGCGCTTTCAGCCGACGCCGACCCTGCGCATGCTCCTGCGCGCCGCCGCCGATCCGGCCAACCCCTACTTTATCTGTCTCGACGAGATGAATCTGGCCCGGCCGGAGTACTATCTGGCGCCGATTCTGAGCGCGCTGGAGACCGCCGAGCACACCCTCGATCTGGGCGTGCCCGCCGCAACGGTGCAGACCGCCACCGGGGAGACGCTGCGCAACCCGATTCGCCTGCCGCTCAACCTGCACTTCATCGGCACCGTCAACGTCGATGAGTCGACCTTTGCCCTGAGCGACAAGCTGCTCGATCGCGCCAACGTGATCGAACTGACCAGCGTCGATCTGGCTGCGTGGCGTGCGCAATATCGTGGTATTGTAGACGAGGCCGCCTGGAATGTGCTGCTGGCCGCCCAGGCGATCCTCGCCGAGATTGGCCAGCCGTTTGGCTACCGCACCATCGAGGAGATCGGCCGCTATCTCGAGGGCGCCAGCGGGGTGATTGAGCCAGCCACCGCGCTGGATCTGCAGATCAAGCAAAAGATTCTGCCCAAGCTTCGCGGCGAGGACACCCCGCGCTTCCGCAAGGCCCTGCGCGATCTGGCGGCGCTGCTGGCGGGCTACCCGCAGTCGCTGGCCAAAGTTCAGGCGATGCTGGCCCGGCTGGAGCGCGAAGGCTATACCGACTTTTACTAAAACCTGCTCTGGCGCATACAAACGCCTTCTTTTAGCAAGCTATAAAGTAGATTGATGAACCTGTTCGTCAATCTACTTCATACTTTTGAGCTTATGACAGAACGCATTGGCATTCTTGGTGGTGGACAGTTGGCGCGGATGCTGCTCCAGGCAGCGATTCCGCTCGGGGTCGAGGCGACCGTGCTGGCCGCGCAGGCCGATGAGCCGGCGGCGCTGGTGGCGCGCAATCTGGTGGTTGGTGACTGGCACGACACAGCGGTGCTCGACGAGTTTGCGGCCCAGGTTGATGTCGTGATCCTGGAGAACGAGTTTGTTGGCGCGGCCAAGCTCGAGCACCTGGCCAAGCGCCATCGCCGGCTGGTGCCGGGGGCGCCCACGCTGGCCCTGATCGAGGATAAGGCGACCCAGAAACAGGCGCTGGCTGATGCCGGGCTGCCAGTGCCGCCGCTGGCCATCATCGCGCACCCCGACGATCTGACCAGCCTGGGCGAGCAGTGGGGCTGGCCGATTATGCTCAAGACCCGGCGCAACGGCTACGATGGCAAGGGCACGGCCAGAGTTGATAACGCCACGTGTGCCGAGCTGGCCTGCCGCTCGCTCGGCTGGCCCGCCAACCCGCTCTACGCCGAGGCCTGGATTCCCTTCACGACCGAGCTGGCCACGCTGGTGATTCGCTCGGTCACCGGCGAGGAGTGTGTCTACCCGGTCGTCGAGACGATTCAGCCCACCGGGGTCTGCCGGGTGGTGCGGGCGCCAGCGCCCTACAGCGCCGAGAGTATCCGCGAGGCCACCCGGATCGCCCAGGCCGCCGCCGAGGCGGTTGGCTCGCTGGGCATTCTGGCGGTCGAGATGTTCCTGACCAACGATGGGCGGGTGCTGATCAACGAGCTGGCGCCGCGCCCGCACAACTCGGGGCACTACTCGATCGAGGGCTGCTACACCTCGCAGTTCGAGAACGCCATTCGGGCCGCGCTCGGCTGGCCGCTCGGCGACCCCGGCCTGCGCCACCAGGCGGCGGTGATGGTGAACATTCTGGCGCCCTGCGAGCGCGAGATCGACTCGACTGTGATCGCCCCGGCGCTGGCCCACCGCGCTGTCCACGTCCACTGGTACGACAAACGCATGGCCCGTGTCGGCCGCAAGATCGGCCATATCACCGCCGTCGGCGCGGTGCTGGCCGAGGTCGAGGCCCGCGCTCAGTCGGCGGTCGATGGGCTGGAGCACACCATGCAGACCGGGCACGAGTAAGCATCTAAGGAGCTTTGGTGATGAATCCACTGGTTGGAATCGTAATGGGCAGCGACTCGGACCTGCCGACAATGCAGGCGGCGGCGCAGATCTGTGCCGAGTTTGGGGTGGCCTATGAGCTGCGGGTGGTCTCGGCCCACCGCACCCCGACCGTGATGGCCGACTACGCCCTGACCGCCCACAAGCGCGGCCTGAAGGTGATTATCGCCGGCGCAGGCGGGGCGGCCCATCTGCCGGGCATGATCGCGGCCCACTCCCCCCTGCCCGTCATCGGGGTGCCGGTGCCAATCGGCCCGCTGGGCGGCGTCGATGCGCTGCTGGCAATTGTCCAGATGCCCGGCGGCGTTCCGGTGGCCACGGTGGCGATCGGCCAAGCCAAAAACGCCGGCCTGCTGGCGGTTCAGATCCTGGCCACCAGCGACCCGGCGCTGCTCGAAAAGTTCCTCCAGTACAAGCAGGCGCTGGCCGAGGAGTCGCAGGCCAAAAACGAGCGGCTGTAGGCGCAGGGGTTAGGGATTAGGGGTTAGGGGTTAGAGGCACGTTGATCCACATATATCTTCTTCGTGATCTTCGTGCCCTGCGTGGATCAAAAAAAGAACTCAGGGCTCCGCTACTTCGGCTGGCCGCCCCCGCCAACCTGGCGATACACCTCCAGCGTGTTTTGCGCCAGGGTGGCCCAGGAGAAATCCCCGGCCCGGCGCAGGCCACGCTCGCGCAGGTCGGCCCGCAGCGCCTGGTCGTGGGCCAGCCGCCGCAGCTGATCGGCCATCCCATCGACATCATCGGGATCGACCTGGATCGCCGCATCGCCGACCACCTCGGGGATGCTGGTCGCGTTGGTGGTCAGCACCGGGGTGCCCGAGGCCATCGCCTCCAGCGGCGGAATTCCAAAGCCCTCGTAGCGCGACGGGTAGACAAACAGCGTCGCGGCGTTATACCACAGCGGCAGATCCTCACTCGGCACATAGCCTAAGAACTGCACGCTATCGCCCAGGCCAAGCTCGGCGTGGGTGGCGAAAATCTCCTCGAAATGCCAGCCCTTGCCCCCGCCGATCAGCAGCGGCATCTGGACCTCGGCCCGAACCTTGGCGTAGGCCCGCAGCAGGTTGGGGATATTCTTGCGCGGCTCCAGGGTGCCGAGATAGAGCATAAACTGCTCTGGCACGCCCTTGTCGCGCCGCCAGGCCGCCAGCTCCGCCGCCGAGCGCGGGCGATACTGCTCACCGGCCGCGTTATAGGCAATGCTGATCCGAGCCGAATCGATGCCCAGCCGCTCCACAATCGCCTGCTTGGAATATTCTGAGACCGCGAAGATATGCGCCGCCTGGCGGACGCCCTGGCGGGTTGCGGCGGCCAGATAGCGCCGATTGGCCTTGCGGTGCGAGCCGGTCACATCCATAAACGCCAGATCGTGAATCGTCACAATCGTTGGGACCGGCGAGAGCAGCGGGGCGATATTCAGCAGGCCGTGAAACAGCGTCGCCCGCTGGCGGGCCAGCAGCAGCGGCGCCACAAACTGCTCCCAGGGAATCCGATACTTCGGCTTGATCGTCGGCAGGCGCGACTCCAGCACCTGCCAGTTCTCGGGCAGGGCGAGATGCTGGCGCACCCCTGGCCCGACGAACAGCGTGTACTGATTGTGGCGATCCAGCTTTGCCAGCTCGAGAATCAGGTGGCGGGTGTGGTTGGAAACCCCCGCCTGGCGAAATGAGCGGTCGAACGAAAGGAGATGGCCGTTGATAGTTAAGTGCATAGGTGTGTATAGCCGAATGAAGGAGGCGGGATGCGTTGATTCATCCCTCCCCCTTCATTCAAATTAGCTCCATAAATCCATGTAAAGATCAGCTACTGGTCGGCATAGGCGGGCGCCTTGATCGTGCCCCAGTCTTCTTTCGGCCAGTAGGAAAGCCAGGCTTTGCCGATGACATTCTCCAGCGGCAGCGGGCCCCAGGTGCGCGAGTCGCTGCTGTTGGGACGATTGTCGCCCATCACAAAAATATGGCCGGGCGGCACCACGGTGTTACAGACCGCTTGAAAACCGCTGCACATAGTCGTGACATCATTCGCCAGATACGACGACTCATCGAGTGGGCGATCGTTGACATAGACCTTGCCATCGGTCACCGTCACTGTTTGGCCACCGACCGCGATCACCCGTTTGATATAGTCCTTATCGGGCTGATCGTGGGCCGAGTCAGGCGCCAGAAAGACCACCACATCGCCCTGCTGCGGTGAGTGGAACGGGTAGACCACCTTGGTCGGCAGATCATCGCGGCCGGGCAGCAGCCGCAGCGGCGCGTTGAGGTCGAAGTGGGTATACACCGCCTTATTGACCAGAATATATTGCTGATCGTGCATGGTCGGCGCCATACTGGCGCCTTCAATCCGAAAATTCTGCACCAGCCCGCGCACAATAAAGAAGACCAGCAGCACAAAGACCACCGTCTCGACAATTTCCTTGACCACCGCCCAGCCTTTACGCTGCGGCGCGGCCGCCTCGGCCAGGATCTCATCATCGTCCGGGAGATCGAAATCATCGGGGGGCGGTGGAGCTGGCTCCAGACGGACAGGCTTAAGAAAATCCATCTCAGTTGGTGCCTGAGCGCGTTCTAGACGATCTCGCAATGGTGTTGAACTCATTCGTATTCCTTCAGTGAGCTAACCAGCACTGGCCGCTCTAGCCATTATAATAGAGCTAAGAACAAAATTCCAATCCCAGCATGGTACTATATGCTCAGTGCAATGCTGCTTACCTCTTGAGCAGAATGTACACCTGTAGAAGGAGATGGCCCATGCGCGTAACTGAGTTGGTATCGCGAACGGAGACGGGACTGCGCTGCGAAGTTTGTCAATGGCGTTGCATTTTACAGGCCAACGAATATGGGCGCTGTATCGTTCGCAAGCGCGAGGGCGATGCGATTATTCCTTTGAGCGATGGTCTAATCTCAGCCGCAACGATCGGCCCAATTGAGGACTATGGCTTTCGCCATTTTTTTCCTGAGGCGATGGTGTTCGCCATCGGTGGCTGGGGTTCGCCGTTCCCCGCCCACCACGACCATATGCATCACGCCCGCCTGCCCGATGACCCGGCCAAACGCCGGGCACTTGACGCCGAGCGGGTGGTTAAGTTCGCCCAGGAGCGCCTGGCGCGGGGGATTATCTGGTCCTACAACGATCCGGTGATCACCCACGAGAGTCTGCTGGAGACGATGCGGCTGGCCCGCGCCGGCAGTCGCATCACCGGGATTGTCACCGGCGGGTTCTGGAGCAAAGCTGCGCTCGATCAGCTTGGCCCCTACCTTGATGGGATTAACTTAATTCTACACGGGTTCAGCGCCAGCAGCTACAGCAAGCTGACCGGGATCGAGGAGTGGCGCGGGATTCTGGCCGGGGCCGAGCGGGCGGTCAAGCACTGGAACTGCCATCTGGAGATTACCACCCCGATCGCCACCGGGATCAACGATAGCAGCACTGAGATCGAAGCAATTGCCAACTGGATCAAGGGGACGTTTGGGCCGCACATTCCGTGGCGGATTATTCCAGCCCAGGACTCCGATACCAATGCCACCCTGGGCGTGCGCCAGATGGTGCAGAATATGGGCCTCCACTTTATCTATGGCTCGGAGGCGACCGAGACCACCCGCTGTCCCGGCTGTGGCTGGGCCGTGGTCGAGCGCCATAGCGGCCAGACCCGCGTGGTCGGCATCACCGATGGCCGTTGCGACAACTGTAACGCTGAGGTCTATCTCCGCACGTCGTTGTTTAAAAAACGCACTATTCTCTAAAAGATAAGGGTCGGAGATTGCCCAAAACCGCTCGTCTCCCGCTCGGTCGCTCACTGTTTATTGTGGAGCATCTATGCCCAATCCCAAGCCAGCCCTGGTTGTTCAGCACCCGCTGCTCAATATCGCGCAGATTGCCGTCGAGACCTATATTCGCGACCACGTGATCATGCCCGTGCCGTTCACGCTGCCGGCCGATCAGGCCCAGCCGCAGGGCGCCTTTGTCAGCATCGTCGTCCACAAAGCCCTGCGCGGCAGCGTCGGGACCGTCCGCCCAACCCAGCCAACCCTGGCCGGCGAGGTGATCCACAACGCGGTTGCCGCAGCGGTTCGCGACCCGCGCTTCAGCCCGGTGCGCGCTGAAGAGCTGGCCGATCTGAACTATATTATCGATCTGGTCGATGCGCTGGAGCCAATCGACAGCCCGGCGCAGCTGGATCCGGCCCAGTATGGGCTGGTGGTGCGGGCGGCGCGCAAAATGGGCGTGGTCCTGCCCCAGACCAGCGGAATCGACACGGCTGAGGCCCAAGTTGAGCTGGCCTTGCGCAAGGCCAGGATCGATCCAGCGGAAAAATATCGTCTAGAACGCTTCTGTGTCCAGCGTCTGGTCCCGGCATCAGGAGATTATCAGCAAACTGTCAGTTAAAAGGCTAGGTAGGACATTCATTCGTTAACAATCGATGCGTATAATGCGCGTAGCTTGATGGCACGGCGTTTGCTTTAGGCATCATCGCTGTACTAGAAGATCTGGCCCGACCTACTTATCATTATTAGGAGACGCACCATGTTAACGATATTTTTTTGGGCCATCATGTTACTCTGCTGTGCAATTATTCCGGTCTGGATTGGTCTGCGCGACTATACGCAAAATAATTGACCTGACGAGCGGCTGGCCGTATACTAGCGATAATCATATATCGCTGAATGACGGACGCGGGAGAGTATCACTACGGTGATCGCCGACGAAGCAAATACGTGGCCCTGCCGGACTCGTATGAACCTTTCAGGTCCCCCAACCGCGCCCCGACAGCCCTCTGGAGAGCAAGATTAGCTTGCACCGATGGAGTAACCCTGACGGGGAATCTCTCAGGTACCCGGACAGAGACAAGGCAATATTGCCTTGTCTCTTTGTTTTTTAGCGGATCAAAGCCACCTATGGATCTACGCCTGATCGTTTCAGCGCCGCTTGATGGCGCCACCAACATGGCCCTTGACCACGCCCTGGCCAAGTCGGTCGGCGCCGGGGCCGCCCCGCCGACGCTGCGCCTGTACCGCTGGCAGCCGGCCTGTCTCTCGCTGGGCTATTTCCAGCGGCTGCGCGAGGTCAATCTGGCGGCCTGCCAGGCGGCGGCGATTGGGGTTGTGCGCCGACCAACCGGCGGCCGGGCCATCCTCCACGCCGATGAGCTGACCTACAGCCTGACCGCGCCCGCCGACCATCCACTGCTGAGCGGGCGCGTGCTCGACTCGTACCGCACAATCAGCGCCGCCCTGCTGGCCGGGCTGCGGCAGCTGGGGGTGGCGACCGAGTATGCCGCCACGGCCGCCAGCGGCGCCAAGTCGGCGGCCTGCTTCGACACCCCGGCCGACTACGAGATCACGGTCGGCGGACGCAAGCTGATCGGCAGCGCCCAGACCCGCACCAGCGGGGCGATCTTGCAGCACGGGACCTTGCTGCTTCGGGCCGATGTCGCGCAGCTGTACGCGCTGCTTGAGCTGCCCGACCTCAGCGCCGCCGATCTCGCCGCCAGGATGATCGCGCTGGACGAGGCCAGTGGGAGCTACATCGACTTTGCGGCGGCGGCCCAGAGCCTAATCGCCGGCTTTACCCAGAGCTGGGACGCCAAGGTGATCCCGGCCGAGCCAACCGCCGCCGAGTGGCAGCTCGCCGCCCAGCTGCGCGCCGCCCGCTACGCCAGCCCCGCCTGGACCGAGCGGCGCTGAAATTCCGGGGCTGGCGTGGTTAAACCGGATTAATCCAAAGAGTTTATAATGCCGATGTCTGAGCATCGCCATTCAGGAGGACCAATGAAACAAACACCGCTCAACGCCCGCCATCGTGAGCTGGGGGCCAAAATGGTCGAATTCGGCGGCTGGGATATGCCGGTCCAGTACAGCGGGATCGTGGAGGAGCATCAGGCCACCCGCAACGCCGCCGGCCTGTTCGATATCAGCCACATGGCCCGCTTCTGGGTCACCGGGCCGGACAGCGAGCGCTTTATCCAGCTGATCAACACCTTCGACATCAGCAAAACCGCGCTTGGCCAGTCCGACTATGGGATTATGTGCTACGAGGATGGCGGCATCGTCGACGATATTTTCGTCTATCATCTTGGCGACGCTGAGTGGATGGTGGTGGCGAATGCGGGCAACGCCGAGAAAGATTGGGAGTGGCTCACCCAGCACAGCGCCGGATTCGATCTGCAGCTGGTCAATCGCTCGGCCGAGCTGGGGATGATTGCGCTGCAGGGCCCGGCGGCCGAGGCGGTGCTGGCCGGTCTGACCGCCGCCGATGTGGTCAACCTGCCCTTTCACGGCATCACCCCGGCGACGGTGGCCGGCGCCAGCGGCTACATCTCGCGGACCGGCTACACCGGCGAGGATGGCTTCGAGATTTTTGTGCCCGCCGAGCAGGTGAGCGCGGTCTGGGACAGCATTCTGACCGCCGGGGCGGCGGCCGGGGTCAAGCCCGTCGGTCTGGGCGCCCGCGACAGCCTGCGCTTCGAGCCAGGTCTGGCGCTGTACGGCCACGAGATCGATCGCGATATCAACCCGTATGAGGCCAAGCTCGGCTGGGTCGTCAAGCTCGACAAAGGCCCGTTCAGCGGCTCCGAGGCCCTGCGCGACATCAAAGAGCACGGCCCCGCCCGCACGATCATCGGGCTGGAGATGACCGGGCGCGGCATCGCCCGCCAGGGCTACCCGGTCGCGACGGTCGACGGCGCCGAGCTGGGCGTGGTCACCACCGGCATGCCTTCGCCAACGCTGGGCAAAAATCTCGCCTACGCGCTGGTCAAAGCCAAAACCGTCAAGGCCGGCGATGAGGTCGATGTGATCATTCGCGGCAAACCGGTGCGCGCCAGCGTCGTCAAAACGCCGTTCTACAAATCCCGCTATAAAAAGCAAGCCTAAACCCAATACCGTTCAAATAAGGAAATTCGTGGGTATTTCCCCCTCTCCCACGGTTGGGGAGAGGGGTGGCCGAAGGCCGGGGTGAGGGCTAACCCGCGTCTGGAAGCGCTTATTTGAACGGTATTGAGCCTAAACCTACGTGTATCCGTAACACTTTATAGACCAGGAGGATTACCACATGGCCGATTACAAAACCCCGCAGGATCTACTGTACGTCAAATCGCACGAGTGGCTCAAGGTCGAGGGCGACACCGCCACCGTTGGGATCAGCGACTACGCCCAACACGCGCTGGGCGATATTGTGTTTGTTGAGCTGCCCGAGGTTGGCGCCAGCTTCGGCGCCGGCGATGCCTTCGGCGTGGTCGAGTCGGTCAAAGCGGCCTCAGATATCTATCTGCCAGCCGCTGGCGAGGTGATCGCAATCAACGAGGCGCTGCTGGACACCCCCGAGACGGTCAACAGCGACCCCTACGAAAATGGCTGGCTGGTCAAGATTAAGCTCGCCGGTGAGCCAGCCGGGCTGCTCGATGCCGCCGCCTACGCAAAGCTTGTCGAAGAAGAAGCCAGTAAGTAATGGCAGAAGGCCGCGCGCCGCAGCCTAATCATCCTGCGGCGCCTGGCCTTCGTACTTGAGGAAATTATGTCTCACTATATTTCGATTACCGAGCGCGACCGCACCGAGATGCTCAAAGCGATTGGCGTCGACACCGTCGCCAGCCTGTTTGATGTCGTGCCCGCCGACGTTCGCTTTCCAACCCTGAGCTTGCCCGCCCCGCTGTCGGAGGCCGAGATGGCGCGCGAACTGCGCCGCCTGAGCGCCGAAAATGCCGATGTTCTGACCAACTCCTGCTTTCTGGGCGCCGGGGCCTACAATCACTTCATCCCCGCCGCCGTCGACTCGATCTTGCGGCGCTCGGAGTTCTACACCGCCTACACGCCCTATCAGCCTGAGATCGCCCAGGGCACCCTCCAGTCGATTTTCGAGTACCAGTCGCTGATGGCGGCCCTGCTGCAGATGGATGCCGCCAACGCCTCGCACTACGATGGCGCCACCGCGCTGGCCGAGGGCGCGATTATGGCGCTCACCTCGACCCGCAATCGGCGCAAAATCGTGGTGGCGCCCAGCGTTCACCCGCAGTACCGCGCCGTGCTGCGCTCGTACACCCAGGGCCTGGGCGTGACGATCGTCGGCGATGAGGATCCCAACACGAGCGTTGAAGAGATCGCCGCGTTGGTCGACGACAAGACCGCCTGTTTTATCGCCCAGTCGCCCGACTTTTTGGGCACGCTGCACGACCTGAAGCCGATCGCCGACAAGGTTCACGCCGCCGGGGCGCTGTTTCTTATGGCGACCAACCCGATTGCGCTGGCTCTGTTCCAGACGCCGGGCCAGGTGGGCGCCGACATCGCGGTGGCCGAGGGCCAGCCGCTGGGCATTCCGCTGAGCTACGGCGGCCCGTACCTGGGTATCTTCAGCTGCACCGAGAAGCTGCTGCGCAAAATGCCCGGGCGGCTGGTCGGCGCAACCACCGACCTCAACGGCGAGCTGGGCTATGTGCTGACGCTACAGACCCGCGAGCAGCATATTCGGCGCGAAAAAGCCACCTCCAATATCTGCACCAACCAGGGGCTGATGGCGCTGGCCGCGACGGTCTACACCTCACTGCTGGGCAAAACCGGCCTGCGCAAAGTCGCCGAGATTTGCTATCAGCGGGCGCACTATGCCGCCGCTGAGATCAGCAAGCTCGATGGCTTTGAGGTAGTGACCAACGGCCCATTCTTCCACGAATTTGTCGTGCGCTGCCCACGGCCAGTCGCCGAGATTGCGCTGGCGCTGGAGTTTGCCTCGATTGTCGGCGGCTACGATCTGGCCCAGGATTATCCGCATCTGGGCCACGCGATGCTGGTCTGCGTGACCGAAATGAACACCAAAGAAGATATTGATCGCCTGGTAGCGGCGCTGAAAGGTTAATCGCGATGCATACGTATGAACCCCCAATTTTTGAACTCAGCGGCGCTGGCAAGATTGGCGCGTGGCTGCCTGAGTCCGGCGTGCCCGAGACGGCGCTGCCCGAAGGCCTGCTGCGCACCGACGATCTGGCGGGCCTGCCAGAGCTGAGCGAGACCGAGGTGGTGCGCCACTTTACGCGCATCTCGCAGCGCAACTTCTGTATCGATACCGGCATGTATCCGCTTGGCTCGTGTACCATGAAGTACAACCCCAAGATTCACGAAGATGCCGCGCGCATGCCCGGCTTTGCGTTTATCCACCCGCTCCAGGAGGACACCAGCGTGCAGGGCGCGTTGCAGCTGACCTATGAGCTGCAGGCGCTGCTGGCCGAGATCTCGGGCTTCGATCAGGTCTGTCTCCAGCCTGCGGCGGGCGCCCAGGGCGAGTTCGCCGGGATTCTGGTGTTCCGGGCCTACCATCTCGACCGTGGCGACGATCAGCGCGACGAGGTGCTGTGCCCGAACTCGGCCCACGGCACCAACCCGGCCACCGCCGCAATGGTTGGCTTCAAAGTGGTCGAGATCGCCACCGATTCCCGTGGCAACGTCGATCTGGCCGATCTGCGGGCCAAAGTCGGGCCGCGCACGGCCGGCCTGATGCTGACCAACCCCAACACGCTGGGGCTGTTCGATGAACACGTCCGCGAGGTGGCCGAGATTGTCCACGGCGCTGGCGGGCTGATGTACGGCGACGGCGCAAACTTCAACGCCATCCTGGGGATTGTCCGGCCAGGCGATGTGGGCTTTGATTTTATGCACTACAACCTGCATAAAACCTTCACCACGCCCCACGGCGGCGGTGGCCCTGGCTGTGGCGCAGTCGGCTGCAAAACCTTCCTTGCCCCATATCTGCCTGGGCCGATTGTGGTCGAAACTGGCGGCCAGTACAGCGGCTTCACCCCCGAGAAAAGCATCGGGCGGCTGAAGACCTTCAAGGGCAACTTTGGCATGTTCGTGCGCGCCTACACCTACATTCGCATGCTCGGCGCTGTCGGCCTGCGCGAGATCAGCGAGAACGCCGTGCTGAACGCCAACTATCTGCGGGTCAAGCTGCAGGATCTGTATCCGGTCGCCTACGACCGCACCTGTATGCACGAGGTTGTTCTGCAGGGCAAGCTCAAGGGCGCGCCCGATATTCACACGCTGGATATCGCCAAGCGGCTGATTGACTTTGGCTTTCACCCGCCGACAGTCTATTTCCCAATCAGCGTGGCCGAGTCGATTATGATCGAGCCGACCGAGACCGAGTCGAAGCGGAATATGGATGCCTTCATCGCGGCGATGCGCCAGATCGCCCACGAGGCGGTGGAGAGCCCCGAGCTGCTCCACAATGCCCCAACCACCGCGCCAGTCCGGCGGCTGGACGAGGTTGGCGCCGCCCGCAAGCCGATTCTGAAGTACAATCGGGCCGCGATCAACAGCCTGCTGGGCGATAAAGCCAGCGCTGACGACCAGATCGAGCAGCCAACCTCCTAGGTTCGCGCCGCAATCTGCGGCCATGCCTCTGCTGAAATAGTGCGAGGCATGGCCGCTTTTTTCGTGCCGCAGCCACGATCCTCGGTAGCAGCAACGATGGCCATCATAGCTTGTAAGCCAATCATCATCTTCGAGATAGAACAAATGAGCTATGATAAGACCGCCAGATGGTAGAATGCGGTTGGTCAGGAAAAATCGAAGGGTAGCTGGATAGTGCAGCGCAGGTGAGGACACAACCTATGCCAACACACGAAGAGATTAATGATCAGCGCGAGCGGCTGACGATCCACCGCCGCAATCTGGCCCATCTGCTACGCCAGGAGGCCAAATGCAGCAGCGACTATGTGCCCTTGATTATTGTCAACGGCATCACCGAGCAGCGGGGTCATATTCAGCGGATCAAGCGGATTTTACAGCTGTGGGGCGAGACAGTCGACGATCACCCCGACGATCGGCCGCCAACATTTTCGCTCTAGAGCAATCCGTGCGTCCAGCAGCGGTGGTATCATACGGCGGGCCTAAATTTGTTCTGATTCTCGCTGGGCTACTCTATATCCTGGCTGGTGGCCTTGGGATTATCGTTCAGCGTAAGATTCGCTATAGTTGAAGGCGTGGAGGAGGTAGATTATGCTCATCGATGGCTTTGAACCCTTTGTGGGCCAACATTGTGAAACGACTGCGACCGGCAATCTGTTAAAGTACGCCGGGCTTAATCTCTCAGAGCCAATGTTATTTGGCCTTGGTGAAGGTCTCGGCTTTATCTATTGGGATATGCGGACGATGGCCCTGCCATTCCTCGGCGGGCGGATCAAACCGCAACAGATCACCAAAAACCTGGCGCTGAACCTTCACCTTCAGGCTAGCTTTCAAGAAACCGCTTCGGTTCGAACGGCGTGGAAGAACGTACAGAGCCAGATTGATTCCGGTATTCCAGTGGGTTTGCAGCTGGACTGCTACTATCTAGAGTACTTCGGCAACCCGATCCATTTTGCGGGCCATTATGTCGCAATGTATGGCTATGACGATACCTTTGCCTATCTGATTGATACCCAGCAGCAGGGTGGAGCCGTCAAGAGCGCTTTAGAAAACCTTGAACAGGCCAGAAATGCCAAAGGCCCAATGGCAGCCAAAAATTTATCCTATACGATCGCGCCGATCGCTGCGGCCCCGAACCTCGCCGAGGTTATTCGACCGGCCATTCAGCGGAATGCCGAAGAGTTTCTCAATCCTGCCATCGCCAACTTTGGCTATAAAGGAATTGCCAAAGCCAGCCAGCAGGTCAAATCGTGGTTTACCCGCAGCAAAAATATTCGGGAGGATCTCACATTGGTCGCTGTGCTGATTGAGCGCGGCGGGACCGGCGGGGCATTGTTTAGGAATATGTATCGAGATTTTTTAAGCGAGTGTCGCGAAATCATCAATGATCCGAACCTCACAGCCGCGCATGATCTGTTCTGTCGCATTGCCCCACAGTGGAGCGAGGTAGCGTCCTTGCTGACGCAGGCTGGTGAGACAACGAAACAATGCTACCTCGATCAAGCGTCAGTCGCACTATTAGATCTCTCAAAACAGGAAAAAGAAGCCATGGGATATTTAGCCCAGCTGGCTGCAGCGAGCCGCAGCGTCTAAGCCCAATCCAGCTCATTTCGTCCATCAGAGCGTCCTAAATCGAGATTTCCTGGGATAGTATGGTTGACTACACCCGCAGCACGATTTTACCAAAGTGGTCACTGCTCTCCATAAGCCGATGAGCAGAGGCAGCCTCCGCCAGATCAAAAACCTGGTGGATAATTGGTCGCAGCGTCCCATTGGCCAGAGCTGGCAGCACAGCCTGCTCAATCTGACGAGTCAGCGCGATCTTAGCTGCCAATGGACGAGCGCGTAGAGTAGTTCCAGCAATTGTCAGCCGTTTCGCCATCAGGGTGCGCAGATCAAGCTGCGCCGTCGCACCGCCCATTGTGGCGATCACGATCAGACGTCCCTCAATCGCCAGGCTTGCGAGGTTCGGCCCAAGATACGATCCACCAATAATATCGAGGATCACATCGACACCCCGATCATCGGTTAGCTCGCGCACTCGAGCTGGCCAATCTTCGCTGCGATAATTGATGCCGACGTTAGCCCCGAGCGTGACACAGTGGGCAATTTTCTCCGCCGATCCAGCAGTCACGATAACCTCTGCACCGCGCCAGCGAGCGAGCTGAATTGCCGCTGTACCAATACCCGAACCCCCACCGTGGATCAACACAGTTTCACCACTGTTCAGGCGACCCCAGTTAAATAAATTATCGTATACCGTAAAAAACACCTCGGGAAAGGCGGCTGCCTGCTCAAACGTCATCTTTTCAGGCAGGCGCAGAGCCATCTCAGCCGGAAGAACAACCTGTTCAGCATAGCCACCACCAGGCAACAATGCGCAGACGCGATCGCCAACCTGCCAGCCCATCACTCCGCCGCCAATGGAGACAACTTCGCCCGCCATCTCCAAGCCCAAAATATCTGATGCGCCCGGTGGTGGCGGATAAAAGCCACGACGCTGCAAGATATCGGCGCGGTTGACGGCTGTGGCCCGCACACGCACCAGCAGCTCGCCTACCTCAGCAACCAGATCCGGCACTTGAGCCAGATACAAAACCTCGGCATCGCCGGGCTGATCAAACTTAACTGCTCGCATAATTTTGGTATTCGGTAAGCAATCCTGGAGTCAACTCCTGCCTATGCTCACTAAACACTCCCCCTTTCCAAATCCATTAAGAGTAACAACAATCATACTCGATCGCACATGTGATCAAGGGAGAGGAATTAAACACAAAACCACTCCGGCTCCGAGCAATTGCTTGCTCGGAGCCGGAGTGGTTGTTGGATGGTCTGGCGCGCATCCCCCTACGCTCCCACGGTGAAACCGCAGTACCCTCGGTGTGTGGCGCCTTCACGGCCTGGTTCGGGATGGAGCAGCGTGGGTCACGCCCACCTC
>DAOTUS010000086.1:0-4944 GCA_034437415.1 Herpetosiphonaceae bacterium | reverse complement strand
GGCTTCGACACGCTCAGCCAGCGGATTAACGTGGCCAGTGGAGTACACTGGTCAAACTCAGGCCAGCTGGCGCTCAAGGGCGGCAATCAGCGGATCAAGCGCAGCGGCAAAGGTTGGGTCATCGTGGCTGGCATCGACTGTGATCAGGCGCTGTGGATCGACGCTGCCGATCCAGGTCTGCAGCAGCGTGTCGAGCGTCGCCAGATCGGCGCGGGTGGCGATCTCGAGCGCCCGGCCACGCCGCACATAGCGCTCGATAATCACCTCCAGCGGCGCGCTGACGTGAATAATCACCTCGGGCGGCGGCTGCACCTGGCGCAGATGGGTGTAGAACCGCTCGCAGAGCTGAAACTCAGCCGCGCTCAGATAGTGCTGGGCATAGAAATACCGGGTAAATATCCAGAAATCCTGCTCCAGCCCGCCATCTTGAATGCCGGTCTGGGGATAGCTGCACAGGGCCAGCTCTTGCTCGGCGCGAAACAGCAGATAATCCAGCTGATTCGCCAGCGCGTAGCGCTCCAGCTGCTGGGCAAACAGGTGCTGAAACGGACGCTCCTGATGCTGCTCCAGGCCAGTCACAAAGCCACAGCGCGCCGCCAGCCGCCGCGTCAGGGTGGTTTTACCCACCCCGGCATTGCCAACCACCGCGATCAGTTTGCCCACGCGAATCCTTTCCCGCAGCCGACCAGACTACATTGCTGGACAGTTTTTGTTGACACACTCTGGGCCGTTCAGCTTATTGCGCTCCTGAAAGCCCAGGATTGCCTTCTCATCAATGCTATCCAGGTACAGGCGCACGCCCCAGGCCGTCAGGGCAACTTTACGCTCCAGGGTCGGGCGGGCGACCAGAAGGGTGCGGAACTCATCGGTGGTCATCTTCTGGTAGATTGCGAAGAGCTGGGTGTATTCTTCCTCGCTGACCAGATCGGGGTCGAACCAGACAATCACCGCGCCGTGCTCCATATTGTGAACAATTTGCTCATCGGCCGGCGGATTGGTTTTATAGAAGCCCCAGTTGGCGGTTCGGCCCCAGTGGTTGCCCGAGGTTGGCGGGTTGGAGGCGTAGACCACTCGCTCGGTCTCAGCCAGGTGATTGGTGCCCTCCTCAACGAATTTCTCATCACCGGCCGCCGCTGTGCTGGCCGAGAGCAGCGCATAGGCGATCACAGCGACGATGATCAGGGCGACTACGCCGAGGCCAATCCACAGAGGTAAATTAGCGATAGGCTGTTTTTTAATCGTGCGGCCTCGGGTACGTTGGGTTGTCATTAATTGGGTCTCCTTGTTAAAGCAGCGGCAATCTGCGCTGCAATGTGCGCATTGTGGGTGAGTAGGGCGATGTTTGTGGCGATACTTTCGCCGGCGGTCTCGCGGGCCATCGCGCTCAGCAGGAATGGGGTGACGGCGGCGCCGCGAATCCCTGCGCTCGTGGCCTGGGCCAGCGCCCGCCCAATCGCCGCCTCAACGGTCTGCGGATCGAGGGCGTGCTCGGCTGGCGGTGGGGCGGCGATGATCATGCCGCTGCCGCCGCCGTACTCAACGTGGGTCTGCCAGACCGCCGCCGCCGTGGCCGCATCGTCGACCCGCCGCTCCAAACTCAGGCCGCTGTGGGCGCTGTAGAAGGCGGGCAGCTCGCTGGTGGCGTAGCCTACCACCGGCACACCCAGGGTCTCCAGCACCTCCAGCGTGGCTGGCAGATCAAGGATCGCTTTGGCCCCGGCGCAGACGACCAGCACCGCTGTCCGGCCAAGCTCGCCCAGGTCCGCCGAGATGTCCCAGGTCTCGCGGGCGCCCCGGTGAACCCCGCCGATGCCGCCGGTGGCGAAGACCTGAATTCCGGCGGCGGCCGCCAGCGCCAGCGTGGCCGCGACGGTGGTGGCGCCGTCACGCCCGGTGGCAATCGCATAGCCGATATCGCGGCGGCTGAGCTTCAGCACATCCGGCGCCTGGGCGAAGTGTTCGATCTGGTCCGCATCCAGGCCGATGGTCGGCACGCCGCCAACGACGGCGATGGTGGCTGGAACTGCGCCTGCCGCCCGCACCACAGCCTCCAGCTGCTGGGCAACCTCGCGGTTGTGGGGATAGGGCAGGCCGTGGCTGATGACGGTTGACTCGAGCGCAACCACGGCCTCGCCACGCTCAAGCGCGGCCTGGACGGTTGGATGAATAAATAACGCTGACACGCATAATCCTTTCGTTTTTAATGCCGTGTACTATACCATAAGACCAGGCGCCGGATTGGCCCGGCGGGTGCGGATCCGGTAAAGCTGTGGGCAAACAAAACGCCAGCGCTGAAGTGTATTTCAGCGCTGGCGTTTTGTTTGTGTGGCTCCCCAACTAGGACTCGAACCTAGGACACGCGGATTAACAGTCCGCTGCTCTAAAACGTCTGTGCAGTCGCGAAAATGTCGCAATCCGAATCGTAGTAGCGCCACTGATAATCCTATTTGGAGGCGCTACGTATGCTCGACCAGTTCCTGGCTGCCAAGACTGCAGCTGGACTCTCATCACGGACCATAGCAACCTATAAACTCCACGTTGCTCACTTCACCACCTGGCTCGACGGCCGACCCATCTCCCGCCCCACCCTCCGGGCCTACCTGACCGAACTCCTCGCAACGAAGAAGGCGATTACGGTCGCCAGCTACATTCGCGATGTCAGCGTCTACTGCGCCTGGCTGGTCGACGAGGGCGACCTCGACACCAACCCGGCCACCCGTCTCAAGCCCAAGGTTCCGAAGCGGCGGCCAACGTCCTACGGCAAGCGGCACATCAATGCCCTGCTCGACGGCGCAGACCTGCGGACGAAAGCCCTCATCATCACCCTGCTCGACACCGGCCTGCGGGTCGGCGAGCTGGTCTCGATGAACCGCGATCGCGTAGACGTGGTGACCGGACATTTTACGGTCGTCGGCAAGGGAGACAAGGAACGGTCTGGCTGGATGTCGGCCTACGCGCTCATCGCGATCCGCGTCTATCTGGCCAGCCGTGATGATGACGACCCGGCGCTCTGGCGGGGCAAGAAAGGACGCTTGACGGAATCAGGCGTGTACCAGATCATCAAGCGCCGTGCCAGCGCTATCGGGATCCGCGACGAGATCCACCGCCTGCTCCACAGCTTCCGGGCCACGTTCGCCAAACACTACATCCGCCGCGGTGGAGACCTGGAGAGTCTCCGGCGCCTGCTCGGCCACGAGACCATCGCGATGGCCGCTCACTATGCGGTGCTGGCCGATGAAGACCTGGGGGAGCGCAAGCACGAGGTCAACCCCTTGGGCGGCGCCATCGACGACGCTGCATAATGCCGTACAGCACTGCAAAGGTCAACGCGCATTAATGTTCTACTACGACCAATCATAGCAGTGGTACACCCATCCCGCGAGAGCAAAGCTGGGGCAAGAAAGGAATATTTCCGATGGATTTCTGGCACATCTATGGTGCCTTGTTTGCCGCCTCCAGCGGCTATGTCTACCTGCTGGAGGTCATCAAACGACGCTACCCGAAACTTGAACCGGATTGGACCTGGGCCGAGGTTGTGTGCGGCACGAGTATCGTGCTTGCCGCCCCCGCGCTCCTGGAGCTAACCGGACTCATTACCACAGCCCGACAAAGTCGGGAAGCCCACTGGGCATCATTTGTTATCGGCGGGCTACCCGTCATCCTCTGGCAGGTCTGGCGGATGAGCCAGCGCCAGAAGGTGTTTTTCGAGGTTGCGCATCAGGAGGCTAACGGAAAGGCCAGTCACAGTGGCAAAAATACATCATCAGCGATGGCCAACCAAGGCCCTGGGGGCGCTGGAGGAAAGCGACGGGCTGGCCGAGGACTCGACCGCCCAGCTGAACGAGGCGATGACCCGGCTGGAGAAGTCAATATCGTTCATCCGGTCGAACCCCGACGCCGCCGAGCTCCTCATCGCCCACGCCCTGCGCCACATCAGCGAGGTGAAGGCGAACCAGGAGATCATCCGCCGGGTGCTGGCCCAGGCTAGACAGGGCCGCGAATCGCCCAGCGAATCGAATACCTAAAACGACACACGCCCCCCGAGCAATCATTCGGGGGGCGTGGCTATTATCGGCATATGGAAGTCAAGAACTTCCAAAAGTATACCACAGAGGTACATCATAATGAGCATCAGAATTCAAACCCAGGTCTGGGATATCTCCAGCCAGCGAGGGGCGCGACTCCTCCTGCTGGTCGCCCTGGCCGACAATGCCAACGATGATGGCTGGGCGTGGCCATCGGTCCCGACGCTAGCCAAGAAGAGCCGCATGTCTGAACGCTATGTCCAGATGATGCTACGCGACATTGAAGTTGATGGCGAGATATCGCTTCATGAGGGCGAAGGCCCCAAAGGTGTCAATCTCTATCATATCCATCCAGGAACATACAAAACCCTTCCAAGAGGGGTGAAGTATAGTTCACCCCCTACCGATGGTAAACCTGTTGTTCACCCGGTGAAGTATAGTTCACCCCCCGGTGATCCCCAGTTCACCGGGGGGGTGATCCCCAGTTCACCGGGGGGTGATCCCCAGTTCACCGGGGGGGTGATCCCCAATGCACCCAAACCATCATGGAACCATCATGGAACCATCATGGAACCACCACCACCACCGCCCAGTCCCCTCGACGACTGGGATCCCGGTGCCGACGCCGAGGCCGCCTACGTCGCAGCGCTGGCTGACGATGGCGAGTCTTCTGCCGATGACGCCTGGGGTGGTGGTGGTGGGGACGATGACGAAGAGACCTGGGAGGATATCCCCGAGACGGTGCTGAAGCCCATCAAACGGGCCACGGCCCCGGTGGAGCGCGACGCGCCCCAGATGCTGCGCGATCGGCTGGTGGGTGGTGGTGATGGCGTTGGCGTTGGCACGACCGGAACCTGGGAGGCTGGCCAGCACGAGCGCAACGCTGTCGGGGCGGCGCTATCCGCAGGTGGTGGTTCTC
>DAOTUS010000085.1:0-1793 GCA_034437415.1 Herpetosiphonaceae bacterium | reverse complement strand
CGGGCATCCGCCGCCGCGCTCCAGCAGCTCGCCGCTGATCCGCGCTTCCTCGGCGGGCAGCTCGGCATGCTCGGTGTGCTGCATACCTGGACCCGCGATCTCCGCTACCACCCGCATATCCACTATCTCGTTCCGGCGGTCGCGCTGGCACCGGATGGGCGGGTCGTGCAGCCGCCAGCCGCCGATTTTCTGCTCCCGGTCCGTCCGTTGGCGATCCTCTATCGCGCCAAGCTGCAGGCGTCGCTGCGGCAGTACCCGTTCGCCACCACGATTCCGGCGGCGACCTGGCAGCGGCCATGGGTCGTGGATTGCCGCCCCGTTGGCACGGGAGCAACGGCGCTGAAGTATCTCGCGCCCTACGTGTTTCGGGTGGCCCTGAGCAACAACCGCATCCTGCAGGCCGACGACGATCAGGTCACCTTTCGCTATCGCCACAGCGCGAGTGGCGAGAATCGCACCAGCACCCTGCCCGTGACCACCTTCATCCAGCGCTTTCTGGCGCATATCCTGCCGCCGGGGTTTGTGAAAGTGCGCTATTACGGGCTGTTCAGTCCCCGTCGCCGCGCCGTGCTCCAGCATATCCGAGCGCAGCTGGCCTGGCACCGCCGCTGTGATCTGGCAAGCGACGCGGTGCCGCTCCCGAATCCAGATCGGGTGCCATCGCTGGCCACCTGTCCGCGCTGTGGCATGATCATGCAGCGCCAGGTGATCCCGGCCCAACCGGGACGCGCCCCGCCGGATCGGACGGTGCTGACGGCCTGACGGCCCATGATCGCGCCCCGTCCCGGCATCGGCAGCCGGTGACGGTCAATTCCGCGTGCCGAAGACCAGGGGAAGTCCCCCACACAGACCTGATTGCGTCGCGATTCGATCAGCATCGCTGCGAGTTTGGCTATACTCCATGGGCAAACGCAGCAGTGGTGCGCCGAACGGTCGTCGATCGCTGATCGTGATCCCCCAGCACCGCGCTTGTTCCCACCACCAAGTCCCCCTTGAATCTCCAAATGCGGCGAAGTCGCGCCACGTTCAACGTGGCTTATGTGGCGGCTCCGCACCACATAACCCTTAATTCATTATCAGCACCGTCAGCCCACCAATGTACATTTTCGAGGCGGGCTGGAACAAACCCCATGTTTCTCCTCCACCAAAGCTCAATAAGGACGTACAACATTGATTGAACGAAGCGCTCCGGCGCAGGGAGTCGTGGTTCCACGTCGTCCCGTGACGCCGCCCACTGCTGGCACGATTCCTCCTGTTCGTTGGTCATTGATCACCGAACAGGAGGTTCTCCATGACCGCGTTACGCCGCCGGATGATCGAGTCCATGCAGCTCCGGGGCTTGTCCCCAGGAACGCAAAAAACCTATCTCCGTGTCATCCACAGCCTTGCACAGTACTTCAACCTACCGCCGGATCACCTCACCCCTGAACAGCTCCGCCAGTATTTTCTCTACCTCCGCAATGAGCAACAGCTTGCCCACAGCACCAGTACGGTGGCCATCTGTGCCATCAAGTTTTTCTACGAATATACGCTCCAGCGGCCGTGGCCGCTCCTTAACCTCGTGCGGGCACCCAAGCAGCGCACCCTGCCCGTCATCCTCAGCGTGGATGAGGTGCGCCAGATTCTCATGACCCTGCACTCCCCCCACTACCATACGTGTCTCTCCCTCATGTATCAGGGCAATCGCATCTAAATCAAAAACAGACATTGTTTGCTCAAAACAGCGTTTTTTGATCGGTATGTCATGGTTTAACGGCACCAAAACCAAAAAAGACGGGAACAGTATCGCTCAT
>DAOTUS010000084.1:0-12469 GCA_034437415.1 Herpetosiphonaceae bacterium | reverse complement strand
GTACATGCAAGGAATTCTTTTGGTCGTTGTTTTAAGTTTTCATAGGTAAGCATCTTTACCTCCATAATAAAATATAAAATATATATATGATTATATCATATTTCAAATAATATCTATTGTAGGTTCCGCAGATATCATAGCACCCTCCCAACGTTAAGACATGGATAATCTTCTGATTTGAGACAAATTCTCCATTTTCTTTGCCTCATCTTTGCTCCAATTCTCCCCATTTTCGTCCCCGCGCCGGGGTGCCCTCTGGGCCACAGGGCAGGTGGCTGCGCAGCGGACGGGGTGAGGGGGCGGTGGTAAGCAGTGTATAATAATGATGCGCGTCCGTGGCTTCGGCGGCGGTACGCCACTGTTTTTCAAGGAAGGAACGCCAATGTTCACAGACTCGCCCCACGAAGAGTGCGGCGTATTTGGCATTTATGCGCCCGGCGAGGATGTTGCCCGCCTCACATTTTTTGGACTCTACGCGCTGCAACACCGTGGTCAGGAAAGTGCCGGAATTGCTGTCTCCGATGGCAGAACCATCAATACCCATAAAGAGATGGGCCTGGTGGCACAGATCTTCGATGAGCGCGCCCTCAGCCATCTCAAGGGCCATATCAGCATTGGACACACCCGCTACTCCACTACCGGCTCGTCGGCGGTGATCAACGCGCAGCCTTTTTCAATGCACACGCTGCTTGGCCCGCTGGCCCTTGGCCATAACGGCAATCTCACTAATGCGGTGGCCCTGCGCCGCCAGCTGCTGGAGAAGGGCGTCGGGCTGATGACCTCATCGGATAGCGAGGTCGCCACGATGTTGCTGGCTGGCCTTGATGGCGAAACCTGGTCGGAGCGGATCGCTGGCTTTACCTCCTGCGTCGAGGGCGCCTACTGTCTGACGGTGCTCACCCAGGATGCCCTCTTCGCCGTGCGCGACCCCTGGGGCCTGCGCCCGCTGTGCCTGGGCAAGCTCGGCGAGAACGGCTGGGTTGTGGCCTCCGAGTCCTGCGCGCTCGATACCATCGGGGCCGAGTTTATTCGCGAGGTTGCGCCCGGCGAGGTGCTCCAGATCGACCGGGCTGGCCCGCGGACAATCGCGCTTCACCCGGCGCCCAAGCTGGCGCTGTGTCTGTTTGAATATATCTATTTCGCCCGCCCCGACAGCGAGCTGCAGGGCCAGCTGATCCATCAGGTGCGCATGGAGCTGGGCCGTGAGCTGGCCCGCGAGGCGCCCGCGGTAGCCGATCTGGTCATCGGTGTCCCCGACTCGGCCACGCCCGCCGCCATCGGCTTTGCCCAGGAGTCGGGGATTCCCTATGGCGAGGGGCTGATCAAAAACCGCTATATTGGCCGCACCTTCATCCAGCCCGACCAGCGCCTGCGCCAGCAGGGCGTGGCCCTGAAGCTCAACCCGCTGCGCGATATGCTGGCCGGCAAACGGGTGGTCCTGATCGACGACTCGATTGTGCGCGGCAACACCAGCGGCCCGATTATCAAGCTGCTGCGCAAGGCCGGCGCCACCGAGGTGCATATGCGAGTCTCGTCGCCGCCGATCCGCCACCCCTGTTTTATGGGCGTCGATATGGCCTCGCAGCCCGACCTGATCGCGTTCAACAAAACCAGCGATGAGATCTGTGCCCAGATTGGGGCGGACTCGCTCGCGTATCTCTCGATGGATGGCCTGCTCCGCGCCACCGGCCGCGACCCGAACGGCTTCTGCGGGGCCTGTTTCAGCGGCGAGTATCCGTTCCCGGTGATCGATTCCGGCAAGGAAGTTTTTGAGCTAACCAGCGTCTAGCCCGCAATGGAGCAGTCCACCAGGCGCAGAGAACGCAGAGACAACTCTCGATTTGGCTGCGCTTGGTGGATATTTTTTGATCCACGAAGGGCACGAAGATCACGAAGATATGGATTTATGGGGATATATCGAACTAGGTGCTCACCCTGAATTATTTCCCTTCGTGGCCCTTCGTGTCCTTCGTGGATCATGCATCTCTTTTGAGAAAGGATTGTGCTGATGGCTGACCGTGGTTTGCACGACGATATGATTGCCCAGACCGAGCAGTATATTCTGCCCCTGTACAAGCGCACGCCGCTGGCCCTGGTTGGCGGCTCGGGGGTCTGGCTCGACGATGCCGATGGCCAGCGCTACCTCGACGGGCTGGCCGGGATTGCCGTCAACGCCCTGGGCTACGGCGACAGCGATGTGATCGCGGCGATCCAGCAGGCCGCCAGCGGACTTCTGCACACCTCGAATCTGTACTACACCGCGCCCGCCGCCCAGCTCGCCGAACGGCTGGTCGCGCTCACGCCATGGGCCAGCAAGGCATTTTTCAGCAACTCGGGCACCGAGGCGATCGAGGCCGCGCTGAAATTTGCCCGCCGCTACGCCCACAACCGCGCGCCCGGCGCCAAAACCGGCCTGGTCTCGTGCACCGACTCGTTCCACGGCCGCACGATGGGCGCGCTATCGGTCACCTCGCGTGAGATCTATCGCACGCCGTTTAATCCGCTGATCCCCGGCGTCTCGTTTCTGCCGCTCAACAGCAGCGCCGAGGCCATCGCCGCAGTTGTCACCCCAGCGACGGCGGCGGTGATTTTGGAGCCGATCCAGGGCGAGGGCGGCGTGCGTCCGGCCACCAGCGCGTTTTTGCAGGCCCTGCGCGCCCGCTGCGACGAGGTCGATGCGCTGCTGATTTTCGATGAGATTCAGTGTGGCCTCGGGCGCACCGGCGAGGTCTGGGCGCATACCGCCAGCGGCGTGGCCCCGGACCTGATGGCGCTGGCCAAGCCGCTCGGCGGCGGGCTGCCGATTGGCGCGGTGCTGCTCAACGCTAGGGCCGCCGCCGCCCTGAGCTACGGCGACCACGGCTCGACGTTCGGCGGCAATCCGCTGGTGTGTGCGGTGGCAACTGTGGTGCTGGAGAAGCTGACCCGCCCGGCGCTGTTGGAGCACGTCCGCAGTGTTGGTGCCGAGCTTGGCGCCGGCCTGCGCGACCTCGGCGAGCGTTTCGATGCGATCAGCGCGGTGCGCGGGCGCGGCCTGATGTGGGGCGTGGAGTTTGGTGCCATTCCGGCGGCTACCATCGTCGAGGCGGCCCAGCAGGCCGGGCTGCTGCTGGCCGGCGCCGGGCCCGACACCGTGCGGATCGTGCCGCCGCTGATTATCTCCGCCGCCGAGGCCGCCGAGCTGGTGGCGCGGCTGGGCCGGGCGGTCGAAGCCGTGGTCGACTCAAGCGCCGCGACC
Organism: Herpetosiphonaceae bacterium; assembly: GCA_034437415.1. Taxonomy (GTDB): domain Bacteria; phylum Chloroflexota; class Chloroflexia; order Chloroflexales; family Herpetosiphonaceae; genus JACCRK01. The sequence goes on along the minus strand of DAOTUS010000084.1, from coordinate 9,231 downwards.
GCCTGATTAGCCAGTTTTACGCGATCCCAGGCAGACTCCTGGTCTGCCTGGGCGGCTACCACTCGCCCTCCACGATGCGCCGATGCTGATTTTTAGGTGTGCGTGGCACAATCGGTTCTCGATCATAGGCTTGATTGATTGTCTGGAGCAGATGGTGGTTGTGCTGACGCTCGACAAACGCCTCCAGTGCCAGCGCCACCAGCTGGCTGCGCGAAAGCTGCATCTCGTGGGCTAGCGCCTCAACCTGGGTGAAGAGCGATTCCGGCAACAAAATAGTTGATCTAACTCTCGCCATACGGTTACCTCACTTTGCTTTCGCCAAAGTATGCAGAGTGTGCTTATCTCTGTCAATCCTCCACCATCTCCTCGTCCGGCAGGTCTGCGACTCCCCGTCCCCACGATCCATCCCGCCTCGTCCTTTGGAATGATCCTCCTCTCATCTCGGCTTAATCCTGCAACAATTGGCAAATCGGCTGCGTTCAACCGATAGTGTAGTTAACCAACCCAATGAAAGGAACACCAGATGCAGCCAATTATTATTGCCAACGCTGTCCATAAAACCTATAAGACCGGCAAGATCGAGGTTCACGCGCTGCGTGGGCTGGACCTGAGCATCACCGCGGGCGAGATGGTGGCCGTGATGGGGCCGTCGGGCTGTGGCAAAACCACGCTGCTCAACTGTCTGTCGGGCCTGGACGATTTCGACACCGGCGAGATTTTGATCGAGGGCACCACTCTGAAGAAGATGAGCGACAACGTCCGCACCGAGTATCGCGCCAAGCGCATGGGCTTTGTCTTTCAGTTCTACAACCTCCTGCCGGTGCTCTCGGCGGTGGAGAATGTCGAACTGCCGCTGCTGGTCAGCGGCGTGAAGCCCAAAGATGCCCGCAAGCGGGCGCTTGAGGTTGTCGAGCAGGTTGGCCTGGGCCGCTGGGCTGCCCACCGCCCGGCCGAGCTCTCCGGCGGCCAGCGCCAGCGGGTCACGATTGCCCGCGCCCTGGTCAACAACCCGGCGATTGTCTGGGCCGACGAGCCGACCGGCGACCTCGACTCCGAGACCGCCGATGAGGTGCTCTCGCTGATGCGCCAGCTTAATAAAACCCAGGGTCAGACCTTTGTGCTGGTCACCCACGACCGCCGAATTGGCGACCTGTGCGACCGGATTATTCGCATGCGCGACGGCCAGGTCACCGATGCGGGCCACGCCACCAGGGTTGATGTTGAGCCTGCCTTGGCCTACGCTAACTAATTAGGAGCCAGATTTCGATGAATTCGTCACAAATTGTTCCATTAATTATTGGTATTCTCATCGGTCTGCCGATCCTGGTTTTGCTGGTCAGCGGCATCGGGCTCTTTTTGCTCTCCGTCTTCGTCCCGCGCCATCGCATGATGCTGAAGCTGGGCCTGCGCAATATCGCCCGGCGGCGCACACAGTCGCTGCTGATCATCACCGGCCTGACGCTCAGCACGACGATTATCACCAGCGCCCTCGGCATTGGCGATACGATGACCGCCTCGATTCGCAACAGCGCCACCAGCAGCATTGGCACCATCGACCAGATGGTCAGCGCGGCGCCTGGCGGCGGCGACGGGTTTGGGGCCTTTGGTCTCGGCGCCGCCACCCAGGCCGCGCCCACGATCAGCCCGGAGCGCTACGCCCGCCTGCGCGAGCAGCTGAAGGATGCGGCGCTGATCGACGGCATCACCGCCGTGCTGTCCCAGGATGCGGCGTTTGTGAACGCCCGCAGCGGCCAGGGCGAGCCTAGCGGGGCGCTGTTCGCCCTCGGCGTCGAGTTCGACGGCCAGTTTGGCGGCCTCAAAACCAGCGCTGGCGTCGCCGCGCCGATCGCCGATCTTGGCGCTGGCGAGGTCTATCTCAACGCCAAAGGCGCCGAGACGCTCCAGGCCCAGGTCGGCGATACGCTCCAGGTCTACGTCGGCCCGCAGCCGCTCGATCTGACCGTCCGGGCGATTATTGGCAACGCCGGGCTGCTGCGCACCGATGGGCCGGTGGTGGTGCTGCCGCTGGTCGAGGCGCAGCGTCTGCTGGGCCAGCCCGACGCGATCACGGCGGTGCTGATCTCCAACCAGGCCGCGTCGCTGGACAGTATCGAGAACAGCGCGGCGGTGACCGAAAAACTCCGCGTGATGCTGATCAACGAGGCCGCGCTGGCGGATCTGGTGGCCGTGCTGCGCACCCCTGAGATGACTAGCATGATCGCCAGCGCCGCCAAGCCGATCGAGGCCGAGAGCCTCAAAACCTCGGTGGCAAACCTGCAGACCGAGCTGGCCGGGCCTGCCACCAGCGATGCGCTGCGCTCGCTGCTGGCCGATGCCAATATTGGCCTGTGGCTGCTCGGGCTGGATCTGCCGACCGCAACCACGGTGGCCCTGGCCACCAATCTGAGCAATCTGAGCGAGCTGTATGTCAACGACATCAAGGCTCAGGCGATTGCGCTGGCCGAGGAGGGCGGGCAGCAGTTCTCGCAGATTTTCCTGGTGTTCAGCACGTTTTCCATTCTGGCCGGCGTGCTGCTGGTCTTCCTGATCTTTGTGATGCTGGCCGCCGAGCGCAAAAGCGAGATGGGCATGGCCCGCGCGGTCGGCATGAAACGCCGCCACCTGATCCAGATGTTCGTCACCGAGGGCGCGATCTACGACCTGCTGGCGGCGCTGGTCGGCCTGGGCCTGGGCGTGGCGATCTCGTACCTGATGATTGGGGTGATCGCTGGCGCGTTCAGCTCGTTTGGCGCTGGCGATGGCTTCACGATGGTCTTCACCATTCGCCCGCAATCGTTGCTGCTGGCCTACATTGTCGGGGTCGTGCTGACGTTCCTGGTGGTGACGTTCTCGTCGTGGCGGGTTAGCCGGCTCAACATTGTGGCGGCTATCCGCGATCTCCCCGAGGAGCTGGAGGGCCAGGTCAGCATCTGGCGGCGCCTCGTGCGCTGGAGCCGCGGCCCGCTGCTGCTGGCCCTGGGCGTGGCGCTGATGGGCTCGGGCTACACTAGCGAGAGCCAGGTCGTGGTTGGGATCGGCGTCTCGCTTGGCATTATTGGCGCTGGCCTGACCCTCGGCACGCTGCTGAGCATCACCCACCTGCGGGCGGCGCTGCGTGACCGCCTGGTCTACACCCTGATTGGGGTGGCCCTGCTGGGGCTGTGGCTGCTGCCGTTTGCCACCCGCAACGCCTGGCTGGGTGTGCAGGACTACGAGCAGAACGAGTTCGTGTTCTTCTGGGCCGGCCTGATGATGATCTCGGGCGCGATCTGGGTGATTGTCTACAACGCCGACATTCTGCTCGGCGGCCTGAACCGCATCTTCGGTCGCTTTGGCAACATTGCGCCAATTCTGAAAACGGCGACTGCCTATCCGCTGGCCGCCCGCTTCCGCACCGGCATGGCTCTAGCGATGTTCGCCCTGGTGATGTTTACGATCATTGCGATGGTGGTGATCGTGCAGGTCAACGACCAGTTCTTCGCCCGCCGTGACGAGCTGACCGGCGGCTTCGACCTGCAGGCGACGGTGCTGCAGACCAGCGCAATCAGCGATCTCAAGCTGGCGCTGGAGGGCACGGCGGCGGTCGACGCGGCCGATCTGGCGACGATCGCCAGCCTGAGCTATCTGCCGACCGAGATTCGCCAGGTCAACGCCAAAAACCAGGTCTGGCTGCCCGACACGCTGCTGGGCTTCGATCCGGCCTTTGTCGATCAGGCCCGCCAGCACTACGCGCTATCGTTTCGTGCCCCCGGCTACGCCGACGATGCGGCGGTCTGGCAGGCGCTGCGGGAGCGCGACGACGTGATCGTGGTCACCCAGAGCCAGGTTGAGCAGTCGGAGCAGAGCGCTGCCGAGCCGAGCAATGGGCGCTTCGTGCTGCAGGACTTCACCCTTCAGGATGCCAGCATGCCGGCAATTCAGGTCGAGCTGCGCGATCCGGTCAGCGGCACCAGCCGCACCCTGAACGTGATCGGCGTGCTGGAGGATTCTTGGTACGGCGGCGTGCAGGGCAACGCCAGCCTGATCGGCGCGCTGAGCGGCGTGCCAGCGACGCCGGCGACCTATGTCATCAAGGTCCGCGAGGGCGCTGACCAGGCGGCGATCGCCGCGGCGCTGGAGAAAACTTTCCTGACCAGCGGGATGAACGTCGTCTCGTTCGACGATCAGATCGATGCGATTCAGGCCGGCAGCGCCGCGCTCAACAACCTGCTGATCGGCTTTGTCGCGCTGGGCCTGGTTGTCGGCATCGCCGCGCTGGGCGTGATCACCAGCCGCTCGGTGGTCGAGCGCCGCCAGCAGATCGGCATGCTGCGGGCGATTGGCTACAAGCAGCGCATGGTCTGGATGTCGTTTGTGCTGGAGTCGAGCTTCATCTCGCTGCTGGGGATTCTGATCGGCACGACCTTTGGGCTGGTGCTGGCCTGGCTCTTTATCAGCGACTTCGCCAAGGACCAGCCGGGCATGGCCTTCCAGCCGCCCTGGCTGACCATTCTGGCGATTGTCACCGTGGCCTATCTCTCGTCGCTGGTGACCACCATTCTGCCCGCCCGCAAGGCCTCGAAGATCTATCCCGCCGAGGCTCTGCGCTACGAGTAATCGCTCCGGGTAGTTATCAGATTGCGTCACAGCAAGGCGCGGCGAGTGGGAAAACTCGCCGCGCCTTTTCCATTGGTTTGTGTCCCTACGATCCACCCTAGGGGTGATCTTTGGGGATAAATGATGGAATCCTGATACGAATCTGATAACCAACTGATAAAATCATTGACTTTAACCATTAATGTCGGTATCATTCCCCGTCTAACGGCCCCATCTCCCCGTTGAGATGCTGCAAACACACTGTTTGCCTGGAACTATGATATTTGACCAGCGTCGTCCTGGGCCAACGATGCTCTCGTAGGAGGTTTCTTTATGCGGCGTTACCTACTCGCCGCCCTGCTACTGGCCCTGTTGGTTATGCCAGTGCTCAAAACGCAGGCTGTAGCTGATCATGTGTGGATCGACGATCTTTCCACCGGAACCAGAGAATCCCTCGTTGGCATGGGAACAATCACCCTCGGCGCCGATGCGCTGGCTGCCCCCGAATATATGGGTTCATTTGCCAAATCTGGTACCTATCTCTCCCCCGCCTACACCTATTCACAGGTTGTGGTGGCGGTTACCCTCGACACAGATGCCTCTTTAGCCGAAGGTGCTGACGTGCGCCTTGATGTGCGCGGTCAAAACGGTGGCTCCTGGCAGCTCTGGCAGCCCGCGCCCCGGGGCCAGTCGGTTATTTTTGATCGGCCAACCACGACCGTGCAGTTTCGCCTCACACTGCTAACCAACGGCGAATCGCCGCGGGTGCGCTCGGTCTCGGTCACCGCGTCCTGGGGTGACGCCGCGTTTTCGGCCCAGGCCGAGCGGGTTGCGCCAACCTATCGGATTCACGCCACCCGCGAGGGCCTGGTCGGCCGGCGCACCGCCAACGGCCACGTGATTACCCCCCGCGACCATTTTGTGGCGCTGCCATCGTGGCGCTCGCTCTCCTCGAAGGGCGGCGGCGAGTACAAAGTTCGGCTGACCTATAAAGGCCGCTCGGTGGTTGTGCCGGTCTGGGATGTTGGGCCGTGGAATACCCACGATGACTACTGGTCAACCAACCGCCAGATGTGGAAAGATCTGCCCCGTGGCATGCCCGAGGCCCAGGCCGCCTACCAGACCGGCTACAACGGTGGCCGCGATGAGTTTGGCCGCAAGCCCAATCTGCCCAACGGCATCGATATCGCCGATGGGACGTTCTGGGATAGCCTGGGAATGAAGGGCTGGGACTGGGTTGATGTAACCTTCCTCTGGGAGGGCACCGATCCCGGCGGCGGCCAGGCGCCTGCGCCACCAACCGAGGCGCCTCCGGCAGCCGGGCCACCGCTTCCCGCCGCGCCAGCGCCAGCCGGCTCGATGGTTCTGGATAACACCGAAGAAACCTTCGATGAGGTCAGCGGCACCTGGTTCAATGGCACTTGTGGGGTGAATAACACCCACCGCTGGACCTACACCGCGTCAACGCCGGCCAAGGTCGAGAATGTCGGCGTGTGGCAATCCCCGGTGACGACGGCGGGCTTCTACGAGCTGTTCGTGTACATTCCCGCCTGTGGCAGGCCGGCCTCGCGGGCGGCGGTCTACAACATCGTTCACGCCGGCAGCAATACCAATGTCACCCTGGATCAGGAGGCCCATCAGAACATTTGGAGCTCCCTGGGCACCTATTATTTCCAGCCCGGCAATGCGGTCACGCTCACCGACCTGACCTTTGAGAAAGGTCTGTCAGTGCGCTACGATGCGATGGCCTGGGTGCCAGGCCCGGATACGGCGCCAGGCCCGGATACGGTGCCGCCAACCGCCGAAATCACGGGCATTCGCGATCTTGGCAGCGGGCGCTATGGCCTGACCTGGCAGGGCAGCGATGACTCGTCGGGGATCGCCAACTTCGATCTGCAGGTTCAGCGCGATAATGGCGAGTGGCGCGACTGGCTGGTTGGAACCACCGTGTTAACCGAGACATTCCTGGTGGAGGATGTCGCGCCAGCAACCTACGGCTTTCGGATTCGCGCCCGTGACTGGGCTGGGAACACCAGCGGGTTCCCCAGCGTGGCCCAGCAAAGTACCGCGCTGACCACCAAATAGAACCGCTATCCCTGGAAACAGCAGCGGGCCACAGCAACCCTGTGGCCCGCTGCTGTTTTAGCCGATCCGCCAGTAGCGCGAGCCGTCGCTTTCGCGATCGATCAGCTTCACCTCACACAGCGTCCGCCGCAGCGCCGCCACATCGCTGCCAGTATGCGGCTTGAGGATCACGTTGACCTCTTTTTCGCTGTAAAACTGCCCAACCTCGAATTGTTCCACCAGATACTGCAGCAGCAGCTGCCGATCCTTCTGTTTGGGCGGCCAGATTACCATATTCCCGGCCGCGTTGAGAAAACGGGCCAGCGGGTGGGCTGGCTCCTTGCTTGGGGTTGGGGCGGCTTCGATCTGTCCCGCGCCGCTCAGCAGTTGCTCCAGCACCTCGAAGGTGCTGGCGACGTGGTTGGGCGCCAGGCGATAGAATTTGTTGGCCCCGCCGACCCGTCGCTCGCGCACAAACCCAGCGTTGCGCAGGTTGTTCAAGTCCCGCGAGGCGCTCGACTGGGTGATCCCGGTATGGGCGATGATGTCCTGGGCCGAGAGCTCCTCGCGTTGATGCAGCAGCTCCAGAATGTGCAGCCGCGCGTCGTCGGCCAGCGCCTGCAGCCGATGGAGCAGCTCCAGCCGGCCAACCGGGGTTGCCCGCACCAGCTCGGCGCTGAACAGGTCGCGCCCGATGCACACCCACAGGGTTGTATCGCCGCGTAAAAAGGTGGTGACCACGCCGTTGTGCGGGGCCGGCACCAGCACGGTGCGGCTGATATCGGCGCTTAGGCTTTCCCAGGCCAGCGTGTCACGCCCAGCCAGATTGCGCAGCGCCTCCAGCACTGGTCGTCCCGTCTGCACCTGCGCCCGCATTCGCCCGGCGGCCTGGCGCAGCGCCGGAGCCATCCGCTCCCACTCGCCCGCCAGCCAGCGCTCCCACATCTCACGCAGGTGGCTGATCGCCAGATCGTGGAGCAGCGCCGGGTTGTTGAGCAGGCTGTGGGTTTCGTGGGCGATCATCACCTGGGCTGGCTCGCCGGGCTGGGCCGCCTTGAGCGCCTCCAGATAGGTGCGCCAGTCCTCCAGCAGCGCTGCCGGTGTGTAGGTCGCGCTGCTGCGCAGCCGGGCCAGCTCCACCACCCGCCGCAGCAGCCGGTCGCGCAGGGTGATCGGGCTGCTGGCCGTCAGATCATCGAGATAGTCGGGGAAGCTGGCCCAGTCGGTATCGGGCACCAGCGCCAGCATCAGCCCGTGGCCAACCACCTGATTGCGGTGCGCCGTTTCGACCGCTAGCTCTTTGACCGTCCGCTGCACCCAGCTGCTGATCCCGCGGGCTGCGCCAGTGCGGTTGAGCAGCGTCAGGCTGTTGAGCACCGCCAGCACTGGCGCGACATCGACCTGTGTTTCCATTAGAAGCCTCACAATCAATTATTCAATAATTGCATAATAGCAAAATTGAATCAAAACCAGATCCGTCGCAAGATTGAGCTTGGGCTGCTAGCTGCTCCGTCATGCGCACAATTTTGTAGTATACTAGGGGCCTACGTCACCCTTCTATTGTGATCGAGATGCGCTTATGAGCAACGCCGCGTATACCCGTCTCAAACCGCAGTTGTTACATGGTCGGCGCATTCTGCTGACCGCGTTTGTCACCCCATCCGATGAATATTTTGAGCCCGCTGATGGCTGGATCGATCCGATTGAGGTCGCTCTGTACTCCAATCAGATCGGCTGTAATCTCGCTACGCCCAACGGCGACCGGCGCTACATTGATTCGTATGGCCGTGATGAAGTGCTGTGGAACACCAACAGCATGCTGCAAAATATGCAGCTGCGCCAGGAGTGGGGCTTTAGCGCACCGCAGACGCTGGATCTCCAGCGGCTGGCGATCTTGATCAACCGCTTTGTCAAAGCCTGCAAAACGATTTACCGGGTCAACCACCCGCCCGTAACGCTCGGGACGGCCCTGATCCCGGCCCAGGGACTCCAGCTCTACGATCCCCAGACCGGCATGGCGATTGGCCCGATGTCCACCCAGACCCGCATCATCACGCAGACTGGTCTGGAGGAGGGCGCGACCAATCGCCTGATCGAAGCGGTTCACGAGGGTCTTAAGCCGCTCCCCCAGGGGTAATCTCGGCCTCCCTAGCCCTTCAACGCTGTTTCCCCGCTCGTGGTAGGATGGTGCGGTCAACATAGAGCGTATTATCGAAAAGAGGATGTTTTATGTTTACTAAAGATGATGAATATCTTTCTCTTGTCGTAACCCCTATACGTGTTTGTGCTTCCTATACTCCCAAGATGGGACATGGTAAGACAGGCTATGATCTTGAACAGTTTCAATCTCTTTATCGATCCGACCCGTTCTATAACTGGTTTGGTTTAGATGACCCACTTATGTATATGGCTCATAAAGCGGCAGGGGGTATGACAAGCATATATCGACAAATTGGTATCGGGTGTGAAAGATTATTGGCTCTTTGGGATCTGCCGTGGGCACGCCTAAATAGCGGGTTGCATGGATCCCCCAGATGCGGCAGAATCGGGTCGTACGATTTAACTGGCGAGAAAGGTGGTCGTCGATGCCCA
>DAOTUS010000083.1:0-3047 GCA_034437415.1 Herpetosiphonaceae bacterium | reverse complement strand
TTCCACGTTCTCGTGACCGTCGTATGCGACCGCGTGCGGCATGCGCACATCCTCAAGCGGTACATCAATCAGTGCTGATCCTGGCTTTGCCATAGGTTCCTCCGACTACCGTGTATGCTGATTAGCATACAACTCACTTTAACACACTTCCAAAATGTATGCAAATTAGCATACAATACGGTGCGGGAGGCCGACGCCAGGAATTGGGTGGCGGATTTTTGGATGATAACGATGATGAATAGTGCATGATCTCGCGACACGTCGATAGGAGTGAACTGGTGATTTTAGATTGCAAGCATTATTTGACCGCTCTGGTATACTGAGCATAGCAAAACGCCAGCGACGTGCAACCGTCCTGGCGTGTGGGCCACCGAAGGATTTAGCGCACGGCAGCCGTCAAAAGTATAGCACGGCTGCTTACCCGGAAAGGTAGGCATCTATGTCGGATACATTCGATCTCAAAAAGGCCGTCCTAGACAATAGTGGATTGAAGACCGCTCCTGCGGCAATTGCGGCAGATGCGTCAGTGAGGGCACCGACGAGCGATCGTCGGGCAGCAGTCAGCCGACGTCGGCCACAGACCATGCGCCGTGAAGCCTCGGTAATCAGCGCAGCAAAGGCCGTGCCTCTCCTTAAAGATAAGGGGTTTGCACAGTATCAGTTTGGTGGGGCTGTGGTTGCACTGCTGAGTCTGGGGGTCTTCATTGTCTTTATTCTGTATCTCAACATACGGTTTTCAGTGCGTTTTCTGTCATCGCTTCAGGTCGGCTTCGGAGCAGCTCTGGCAATCCAATTGATGGTTGCCATCGGCGAGCAGCACTTTCCTCGCCTCAAACGCTTCTTCATTCGTACCAACATGTACGAACTGTGGAAAGTTGCGCGCTGGATTGTATGGCCACTCCTCGCACTCTGTGTGCTATTCGATGTATACAGCACCGCCGCAGGTTTGCGCCTCGAAGTTGCCCAACGCCTCCAGGCGGAACCATCGTTTTATACCAGTCCGTTGCTCAATACTATCTGGACGGCGGTGGGCGGAGTAATCGCGCTGGCACCTGAGCCGTTACTGGTCGTGACATTACTGGCCACGGTGCGATTATTGCGTGATCGTCGGCGTGCGTTAGCGGTGAAATGAGGCTATTATGAATGATGAAACGCTGCAAAATCTCTATTGGGTCGCGCTCATCGCGGTGCTCATCCTTGGACCGATTGCCTGGTGGCTTTGGCGCCGCAGCATGCAGATGTATGCCTATAATGCGCCAGAGACGAAGCCAGTTACCCCCACGGCGGTGGCGTTTCGTCATTCACACAGCGCCAGTAGTGATTCTGCCATGATCGCCGAGCCGTCGGTGACGATTCAGTTAGCGCCGCTTGAGGCCGTCGTAAAGCAGCTCATTCAGGTAGCGCCGCATATCGGCATCATTGGCAAAACCGGTGATGGCAAAACCACGACTGGTGAGGCGATCATTCGGTTGCTCCACGGCGAGGCATTTGTCGTCGACCCCAAGTGGTGGCGGGGCAAGTGGGGTGGCCTGGCTGCTGCTGGCATTGATGATGATGCTGGCTACGGGCAGATTGCGATTGGGTTACGCACCGTCTTTGCGGAGTTCAATCGGCGTCGGATCTACAAACGTGATAACCCTGAGGCGACCTTTACCGACCTCTGGCTGATCTGGGATGAAATTAATGACACCATGGAAGAGTTGCCAGACGCTGGGGTGCCGCTGCGTCGGCTGCTGCGGGTTGGTCGTGAGTACAACGTGCATGTCCTCTTTTTCCCCCAGTCTGATCGAGTCGGAGCCCTCGGCCTGGATGGCCATGGTGATGCCGTTGATAATGTACTGTGGATCTACTTGGGCGCAGATGCGCGAAAAGTTGTCAACCGTTTAGTCAGCGATAAGAAGCTTGATTCTGTGACGGCGAAGTCTATCCTGGGTCTGTCTCGTCCATGTGTGGTCGCCCATGGCGGCCAGCACTATGCGGTGGATGTGAGCAGGGCGGTGTCGTTGGCTCAGGGGCCTTTGACATTGCTCGGTAGCTGGAACGTTCCGGTTCCCAGTTCCGCGATGGAAAAAACCGCCGAATCTACGCTCGGAACTGCGGAACTTCCGGCCGTACGCCAGTCGCCGAAGCTGCCGGAACTCCGTGAAGCGGCCGTGCGCTACTGGATCGCGCAGGGACTGAAAGACACGCCGATTGCCATGAAACTGGATATGCGAAAAATCGATGCCCTGGACTATGTCCGTGAAATGCGGGTCAAACTGGCCCAGGAAGAGCAGCAAAACGTTTTACAAGAATTGATTACGCAACCTACCGAGGAGCGGCTCTTGGCGGCCTGATCGCTCCAATGTAAAGAACCAACAACGCATTACGAGCGGTCCTACACAATGGGGCCGCTCGTTTGATTCATGGTGGAGCACACGCATACCTCCATTCAAAAACATCAGCACACTCAGCCATGTCATCAGGGATTCAGGCCAGTGGAACGGCTACTGCCGCTCTGAAATGCAACTCCGGTGCTGGGCCAGTTCGCAGATTAAGGTCGTCCCATCCGGCAGGCGGGGTTGGCGCTCGCGCACCGTCGCACAGATCGCCGCCAGATCGCGATTCAGCGCACGGTCGTTGAACCCGCTGAACGTCACCACCGTGCGCTCCCCATCCACCACGATCGTGCCCGGCAGGTCGAAAAAAGGCCGCAGCCGCTCCCAGCCAGCCTGCGCATACGTGGCCGGAAAAAACTGATCCCGCGTCCACATCCCCAGGTTCGCCGCGCACAGCTTGACCATCGTCATGAGCTGGTCTTTGCGATTATCCAGTTCAAACATCGGCGGCGCGTGCGCCAGATCCGCCTGGCTTTGGGCCACCGCATCTTGCTGCGTGCGCAGCTGCTGGAGCGTTGCGGACGCGGCGGCGACCTGCGCCTCGGCGGCACACAGCGCGGCCTGGAGGGCGTCCGCGTGCTGCTGCGCCTGCGCGCGGTCAGCGGTGCGCACCAGGGGCACGAGATCCGCCGCGCTGTGCGCCGTGCGCCGACACAGTGCGGCCGCACT
>DAOTUS010000082.1:0-19975 GCA_034437415.1 Herpetosiphonaceae bacterium | reverse complement strand
GCAGCGGCAACAACCAGGTCAGCAATCTGCCGACCAGCCGGCCCCAGGCCACCCCGCGCCCGACCAGCGCGCCCACCGACGCGCCAGAGCCCACCAACGCGCCGGAACCCACCGAGGAGCCATTCGACGTCAACGTGACCATCCCATTTTTGGAAGACGACTTCTCAACCAAGGATGAGGGCTGGCCCGAGCAGGAGACCGCCAGCGGAACCGGCAGCTACGCCTATGTCGAGGATGCCTATCAGATTGGCATCACGGCCAAGGAGCGAATTCTCTGGACCTCCACGACCGAGGAGTACAGCGATGTCGATGCTGAGATCGATGTAACCTTCCGCGGCGGCCCAACCGGAAATGCCGCCGGTCTGGTCATCCGCGAGCAGTCGGGCGCCGACGCTGGCAGCCTGTATGTCTTCCAGATCGACGCCCAGGGCGAGTATGCCCTGCGGCGCTTTGACAAGAATGTCGGCGATGGCGAGTGGACCAATATCATTGAGTGGACCTACACCTCGGCGATCAACCCAGGCCTGGATAGCACCAACCGCCTGCGGCTTACCGCGATTGGCCCGGTCTTTACGCTCTATATCAATGAACAGGAGATCGATAAGACCATCGACTCAACCTATGAGTCTGGCTCGATGGGCTTCGGCGGCAGCACGTTTGACGAAGGTGACTCGCTGCTGGAGTTCGATAACCTGCGGATGGCCTATCCATAAGCTACGGAATCCTGGCCGGCGGCGCAGAGTGAGAGTGCTGCGCCGCCGGCCGACGTTGGCGCTCCCGCTGGCGTATCCCTGCCTCCCGCTGCCCCAATCCATTCGTCGTATCAAACGAGGTTTCTATGTCCTACGAATTCATTCAGCTTGCGATTCAGGGGCCGATCTGCACCCTGGTGATGAATCGACCTGAGCTGCACAACGCCTTCCATCCCCAGCTCATCAGCGAAATGACCACGGCCCTCCACGCGCTCGCCAGCGATGCGCAGGTGCGCGTCGTGGTGCTGACCGGGGCCGGGCCATCGTTCTCGGCGGGCGGCGACATTAGCTGGATGCAGGCCAGCCAGGGCTATACCAACGATCAGAATCTGGCCGATGCCCGTGGCCTCGACGCCATGTTCGAGGCGCTCAACAGCTTGCCCAAGCCAGTGATCGGGCGGATCAACGGCGCCGCGCTCGGCGGCGGGGTGGGCCTGGTCGCCTGCTGCGATCTGGCGGTGGCGGTTGAGGAGGCCCGCTTTGGCTTTACCGAGGTCAAGCTGGGCCTGCTGCCAGCGGTGATCGCCCAATATGTGGTCCCGAAGATCGGCGTGAGCCACAGCCGGGCGCTGTTTGTCTCCGGCGAGCGCTTTACCAGCGAGCGCGCCTTTGAGATCGGTCTCATCCACGCCATAACCAGTGCCGAAGAGCTCGATGCGACGGTCCAATCGCTGGCCCAGCGTGTGCTGAGCGGTAGCCCACAGGCCATGGGCGCCGCCAAGCGTCTGGTCTCCGCGATGTGGGAGCTGGAGCGTGAGGCGGCCAGAAACTACGCCATCGAAGCAATTGCCCAGGCTCGTACTAGTGCCGAGGGTCAGGAAGGGCTGGCCGCCTTTCTCACCAAACGTCGCCCACAATGGTAGAATGTCCCTGCGAGTTTTTCAGGCAAAGGCAGTCACAATGGACACCACAATCGAGCTTGTCACCCCGTCCGAAGACACTCACTTGCGCTTGTTACATCGCGTCGGACAAGAGTGTTTTGGGGTTCTTGACCGCGAAACCCTGACCAGTCGCATCACCCATCTCCTGGGCGAGTACGTCGGCTCGACGCGGGTTGCGATCGGGCTGTGTGAGGGTGGCGAGCTGCACTTCATCAGCTATGGGCTTGGCTGCGTCGAGGAATATATCGGGATCCTGCCCAATGTGCTGGCGCTCGATGAGACCAGCCTGTGTGGCTGGACCGTGACGCAGCGCCAGTCGGCCCTGGTCACCAGCCCGGCCGCCGACTCGCGCCAGCGCTATGTCCCGGCCTTCCACGATACGGTGGCCGAGCTGGCCGTGCCGATCCCCAGCAACTCTAATCAGGTGCAAGGGGTGATCGATATTCAGACCACCGATCCCAACCATACGCTTGAGCACGCGCGGCCGGTGATTGAGCTGGTGGCGCAAAAGCTGGGGCTGGCGCTGGATAATCTGAGCCTGCACGTGACCAACCTGCGGCGCAACCGCTATGCCGCGCTGGTTGAGACGATTCGTCAGCGCGCCGATCAGCATCTCGATAGCGATGTGCTGATGCAAAGTATTGTTACGATCATCACGGTTGGCCTGCCCTTTCGCTCGGTGGCGCTGTATCTGATCGAGCATAATCAGCTGGCGCTGCGGGCCAGCAGCCTGAACTACAAGCCCGCCAGCCACCGCCCGCTCCCGGCCGCGGTGCGCTCGCAGCTCTCGCCCTATGGCCCGCCCTATCACCAGGCCTTGCAGACGCTGACCAATAGCCGCAGCATCAGCATCGATGTGGCCCTGACCGTCGGGACGACCCTGCTTGGGGTGCTGAATGTTGTGACGATGGTGCCGCTCTCGCCCCAGGAGATCAATCTGCTGATTGAGTTTGCCCAGAGCCTGGGCCAGGTGCTGGAGCGCAACCGGCTGTTTAACTCGATGTATGCCGGCAACGAGCGCAGCACGCTGTTTGCCCGCATCGTCAGCCTGATTCGCCAGTCGCTGAATATCCGCGATACGATCGCCGATGTGAATAGCACGCTTGGCCGGGGCCTGAATGTGGATTTTTGCACCGTCGCCCTGATGGAGCATGACAACGATCTGCGCTTCTATGGCACCTATCGTATGCTGATCTCGCCCGACCAGCACACCGCCACCGATGCGCTGCTCCACGGCGAGCTGACCACCGCCATTCAGCAGCGCAAGCACTGTATCGCCAACAATGCCCTGGAAGATCCCCAGTTCAGCCACAGCACCCACGCCGCCTTGCAGACCCTGAATATCGCGGCGCTGGTCTGGATTCCGCTCCAGGTCAATGGCCAGTGGCTGGGCACGCTGTGTATCTATAAGCTCTACCGCCCCTATCGCTGGTCGCTCGATGAGCTGCGCCTGCTGACCGATGTGGCCGACCAGCTGGCCCTGGCCTTTCGCCAGCTCCACGTCTACGAGGCCGAGCGCCAGCGCCGCCGCGAGCTAGAGGCGCTGCAGGAGATTATTCGCTCGATCGGCGGCGAGCTCAGCCTGACGGCGCTGTGCCAGAAAGTTGCGGGTAAAGTTATTGATGTGTTCAATATCTCGGCGGCGGCGGTGCTGATGGCGAATGCCTCGAACACCGCCATGGAGGTGGTCGCCAGCGCTGGGTTCTCGCCGCCCTACGCGGCCAGCCTGACGATGACCCATCAAACGGTGCAGGATTGGATCAAGCGCTTTCCCCCACCAGTGGCGGTCTATATCCCCGATGTGCGCTACGACGCGATGGCCGGTGGCGATGCCGCCTATGCGGAAGGGCTATCATCGCTGTTTGCCCAGCCCCTGATGGTCGATGGCGTGTTCAGCGGCTGGCTGCAGATGTATAGCCGGGGCGCGATCCGCGACTGGAGCAACGATGAGTGCCATCTGGCCGCCTCGATCGCCCAGCAGATCGCCCAGGCCATCCACACCGCCCGCCGCTACGAAAACGAACACCTGCTGCGCACCGATGCCGAGCAGTCCTACCATCAGCTCCGCGCGGTGCTGACCGAGCTTGAACAAACCCGCGAGCGCCTGCTCCGTTCCGAAAAACTACGTTCGCTCGGCGAGCTGGCCAGCGGAGTCGCCCACGATTTCAATAACCTGTTAGCATCGATCCTGGGGAATACCCAGATTCTATTGATGGATGAGTTGGTTGGCGAACGCCGGGAGGCTTTACGGATGATTGAACGAGCTGCGAAAGATGGCGCCGTGACTGTTCGCCGCATTCAAGAGTTCGCCCGCTCCTCCGAGACGGTCTACAACGATGTGGTTGACATCCAGGAGGTCGTCAAGGTTGGGCTGGAGTTTACCCGGCCTTCCTGGCGCGATGGCGCCCAGCAGCGTGGGATTAAGTTCGAGATCGTGGCCGATCTCAAGCCGGTCCATGTGATGGGCAGCGAGGCCGAGCTGCGCGAGGTGTTTGTGAACCTGCTGGTCAACGCGGTCGACGCGATGGCGGGCGGTGGCAAGATTACGGTGACCTCGGGGACCAAGAACGAGTGGGCCTATTTCAGCGTCACCGACAGCGGCAAAGGGGTTTCCGCCGAAAACCGCACCCGGATTTTTGATCCGTTTTTTACCACCAAGGGCATCGGCGAGGGCACTGGCATGGGCCTGGCGGTGGCGCTGAGCGTGATGCAGCGCCACGGCGGCACGCTCCACGTCGATGAGGTCAAGCCCCACGGCGCCCGCTTTATCGCCATTATGCCCCGCCACCACGCGGCGCTGGTTGAGCAGCGCCCGGTGGTCGTCACCCGCCCGCAGTCGCAGTCGATTCTGGTGGTCGATGATGAGCTGTCGGTGCGCCAGGTGGTGGCGCGGGTTCTGTCGCACGATAAACATACGGTCAGCGTGGCAACCTCGGCCGAAGAGGCGCTTGATCTGCTCAGCAAACAAACCTTCCACATTATTATCTCCGACCTGGGCATGCCCGGCATGAACGGCTGGGACCTGCTGGCCCAGGCCCGCGCGCTCTACCCCGAGATTGCGACCGTGCTGATGACCGGCTGGGGCTATCAGTACGACACCATGACCGCCCAGAGCCGCGGCGTGGACCTGGTGCTGCCCAAGCCATTTGAGATGCAGGACCTGCGCAAGGCCATCGCCGATCTGAGCGGCGCGACCGCCCCGGAGCCGAAGCCCGCGCCATAGCCGTGCGTCAATTGTGATATTCTACGGTCAGCGCGGCGCAGTCGGGCGGAGTGACCGCTTTTGCCGCTCAACAGTGTCTATTTGAAGGAGCCATTATGACCTTGATGGATATACTACGGCAGCAGGATCCCGAGCTGGCCCAGGCGGTTGATGCCGAGGCCGAGCGCCAGCGCCATGGGATCGAGCTGATCGCCTCGGAAAACTATGTCAGCGCGGCGGTTCTGGCCGCCCAGGGTTCGGTGCTCACCAACAAATACGCCGAGGGCTATCCCGGCAAGCGCTACTATGGCGGCTGCGAGTGGGTTGATGTCGCCGAGAAGCTGGCGATCAAGCGGGCCAAGCAGCTCTTTGGCGCCGATCACGTCAATGTTCAGCCCCACTCGGGCGCCCAGGCCAATATGGCCGTCCAGCTGGCGGCGCTTGAGCACGGCGACCGGGTGCTGGGGATGAGCCTGGCCCACGGCGGCCATCTCACCCACGGCCACCCGCTGAATTTCTCCGGCAAGAGCTACGAGATTCACGCCTACGGTGTCAACCCCGAGACCGAGCAGATCGACTACGAGGAAGTTGCCGATATCGCCCAGAAAACCAAGCCCAAAATGATTATCTGTGGCGCCAGCGCCTATCCGCGCACGTTGAACTTCGAGCATTTCCGCGCCATCGCCGAGAGCGTCGGGGCAATTCTGATGGCGGATATTGCCCATATCGCCGGTCTGGTTGCCGCTGGCCTGCATCCCTCGCCAATCGGCCTGGCCCACTATGTCACCACCACCACCCACAAAACCCTGCGCGGCCCACGCGGCGGCATGATTATGTGCTTGGCCGCTGACGCCAAGGCGATCGACCGCACCGTGTTCCCGGGCATTCAGGGCGGCCCGCTGATGCACGTGATCGCGGCCAAGGCGGTGGCTTTTGGCGAGGCGCTGCAGCCGGATTTCCGCACCTACCAGAGCCGGGTGATTGAGAATGCCCGCGTTCTGGCGGCGGCCCTGGCTGCCGAAGGCCTGCGCATCGTCAGCGGCGGCACCGACAACCACCTGATGCTGGTTGATATGACCCCGGTTGATGTGACCGGCAAGGCCGCCGAGGCCGCCCTGGACAAGGCCGGGATCACCGTGAACAAAAACGCTATCCCCTTCGACCCCCGGCCGCCGATGGTCGCCAGCGGCCTGCGCTTTGGCACGCCGGCGGTGACGTCACGCGGCTTTGGCCCCGCCGAGATGCAGCATATCGCCCGCTGGGTCGGCCAGATTTTGCGCGATGTGACCAACGAGACGCTCCAGGCCAAAGTGGCCGCCGAGGTCCGCGATCTCTGCGCCGCCTTTCCGGTGCCCGGCCAGCCCGATTACGCCAGCGCCTAGAAATATCGTTGGCTGAGCCTGGCGATAAACCAATACCCGCCATCACGCTTAATTGCCTGATGGCGGGTATCTTTGTGCCATCCTTGCCGATTGCCTCGCTGGTTCGAGCATCCGTGGCACACTGTTTGCTTTATAGGGTATCAGCGCAGAAATAACTGCGATGTGGATAACTTATAAGGAGGTTTACTGTGGGTATTATTCTATGGCTGCTCTTCGGGGCTCTCATTGGTTGGCTGGCTAGCTTGATTATGAAGACCGATGGTCAACAGGGCGCACTGCTCAATATCGTCGTCGGTATTGTCGGCGCAATGATCGGTGGATTTCTCTTCAATCGCTCAGTCCCAGCTAGCTTCTTTGATATCGGCAGCATCCTGACCGCACTCGTCGGCGCCGTCGTACTGCTCGGGATCTACAACCTGGCCACCCGCGGCCGCGTGCGCTAATCCAGCGCAGCCCAATTTCACAAAAACCAAGATCCCGGCTTTCCTCCCAAGGAAGGCCGGGATCTTGGTTTAACCGTGCAGCGCCTAGCCCAGAATCAGGTCAACTGCCGCCGCCAGGTTGGGCACCACCGCAGTTCCGGCAGGCACCAGCTCCTGATGGGCCGCGCCATAGCCGGTGGTCACCAGCAGCGCCCGGCAGCCAGCGTTGATCCCCGCCTGCACATCCAGCAGCTTGTCGCCGACCATCCAGCACTGGCTCAGGTCGAGATCGAGCTGGCGGGCGGCCGCGCTGAACATCTGGGTGCCGGGCTTGCGACAGGCGCAGCTGCCGGTGACCTCGGGGTGGTGCGGGCAGAAGTACCAGGCATCAATGTGGGCGCCAAACGGCTGGAGCAGCTCGCTGATCCGGGCGTGGACGCTGTGCATCGCGGCGGCATCATAGAAGCCGCGGGCGATCCCGGCCTGGTTGGTGACGACCACCACCGCCAGCCCGGCCCGGTTCAGGCGGGCGATTGCCGCGCCAACGGTTTGTTCGAGCTGCACCAGCTCGGGCTGGTGGAGATAATCGATTTCGACGTTGATTGTGCCGTCGCGATCTAAAAAAACAGCCATATACTCTCATCAAAAAATCAAAGGCTCAGGGCAGATGCCGGCTGGCGCCGATCAGCGCGCGTCGCTGAACAGCGCCTGTTCCATCAGGTCGCAGAGCAGGTGGCCGACCAGCATCGAGATCTCCTGGACCAGATAGGCCTGCGGGCAGGGGACGACCAGGGCGTGGTCGCAGAGCGGCAGCACCGCGCCGCCGCTGTTGCCCAGCAGCCCCAGCACCAGGTTGCCCTGCTCGCGGGCGGCCTCGGCGGCGCAGACCACATTGCGCGAGTTGCCGCTGGTGGTCAGACAGATCAGCACATCGCCAGGCTGGATGTGGGCGTGGACCTGGCGCGAAAACACCTGATCGTAGCCGTAGTCGTTGCCGATCGCGGTCAGGGTTGAGGTGTCGGTGTGCAGGGCCAGCGCCGGGAGCGGGCGCCGGTCGATCAGGTAGCGCCCGACGAACTCGGCGGCCAGGTGCTGCGAGTCGGCGGCGCTGCCGCCGTTGCCACAGAAGATGGCCTTGTGGCCGCCTTTGTAGCAGTCAATCAGCACATTCGCCATCGCGTTGATCACAGCGGCCTGCTCGGCCAGCACGCGCTCGGACATGCTGATGTGCTCGCGGAAGATTTTTTGAATATAGGGTTGATGATCGGTCATGTTAAAACTCGCTTGTTTGTTCAAAAAGAAGGGCAGGTTCGGCCCGGCCCGGCGCTAGCATACCATAGAATCCGGCCGATTATGGAGTGCTGGGCGCTTCCTGGCGCTTGGCGAGAATCTCGGCGTAGACCTGCTCAAGCTGATCGAGCATGCGGCCAGGCGAGAAGTGCGCCCGCGCCCGCTGCTGCCCGGTGGCCCCAAAGCCCGCCCGCAGCGCCGGGTTCGCCAGCAGCCGATTGATCGCCTGGGCCAGCGCCGCCGGGTCGGCTGGCGGCACCACCAGGCCGGTCTGTTCGTTCTGATTGACATAACTCGTGCCCGTGCCCAGCTCGGTGCTGACGATCGGCAGGCCCGCCGCCAGCGCCTCCAGCTGGACAATCCCAAAGGCCTCGGCGCGCAGGTGGGCGGGCAGCACAAACACATCGGCGGCGGCATAGTAGGCCGCCAGATCGGCATCGGCGACATCGCCAGCCCAGTGGACCCGCGCGGCCAGCCCCAGCCGCTCGGCCAGCTGGCGGAGGTGCGGCGCCTCGCTGCCGCTGCCAACCAGCACCAGCTGCGCCGCCGGAACCGCCCGCAGCGCCTCCAGCAGATAGTCCAGCCCTTTGTAGTGGCGAAAACGTCCGACAAACAGCAGCAGCGGGCCGCCATAGCGGGCCTTGAGCTCGGCGACGGTGGCCGGATCAGGGCTGGCAAAACGCTCGGCATCAACGCTGAGCGGGATCACCGTGGCTTTGGCGGCGTGGGGGCGCAGCCAGGGCGAGGACTGAATATACTGCGGGCTGGTTGCAATCAGCCGATCGGCGGCGCGCAGGGTGCGCAGCAGCAGCGGGCGGTACAGCTGGAGCAGGCGCTTCTGGCGCACAATATCGCTGTGGTGGGTGATCACCAGCGGCAGCCGGGCGCGCCGCAGCCAGTAGACCAGGTCGCCCGGCGGAAACGGGTGGTGCAGATGGACGATATCGGCGGGAACTCCCCAGCTTAGGCTGAGCATCCGCGGGCTGATCGGGGTCGAGGCCCGGCGGCTCCACTGGCTGGCTTTGATCACGGCCACGCCGTTTAGGCGCTCGATCATTGTTTTGGGATAGGTGTTGCTGACCAGCGCGGTGACGGTGTGGCCACGCGCCGCCAGGCCCTCGCTGATAATCCGCAGATGGTTTTCCATCCCGCCAAGCACCGGGTAGTAATCTTTGTAGACCTGAAGGATATGCACGGAATCGCTTGCCTCACCATAAAGCCGATCAGCCGCATATTATACTGGCTTTAGGACCACATCCATTGCGGTTCAGACAGCGTAGTACCACTATATCGCTCCTCGCACTCTGTTTTTAAGGATCGTATCGATGGTAACAATACTTGTGGCCGATGATTTGGCCGATAATCGCCAGCTGGCGGGAATGCTGCTCCAGCGCATGGGCTACACCACGCTGATGGCCAGCGACGGCATCGAGGCGCTGGCGCTGATCGATCGGGAGCGGCCGGACCTGGTGCTGCTGGACCTGACCATGCCGCGCATGGACGGCTGGGAGGTTTGCCGGAAAGTCAAGGCCGACCCACAGCTCCAGCATATTCAGCTTGTCGCATTTACGGCCAGCTGCGACCCCGCCGATATTCGGCTCCTGATGAGTCCAGACTGGGCCGGCTTTGTGACCAAGCCCTTTGATATTCCTAGTTTCATGGAGACGATTCGCGGCTCGCTTGGCGCAGCGAATACGTCGGGGCGGCGGGCATAAGTTAATCGTTAAACCAGGCGGGCGGTGGAACAAGGAGTGTTCCACCGCCCGCTTGGTTTTGGTTTAGCCCGGCTTTACTCGGGGACCGCCGTGGTAAAAAGGTTGATGTTGGTCCACAGCTCCCGCAGGTTGATTGGCTTGGGAATGTAGGCGTCGCAGCCAGCGGTCAGCGCCTTATCGACATCGCCCTTCAGGGCATTCGCCGTAATCGCGATAATCGGAATCGAGCTGGTGCTGGCGCTGGCGCGGAGACGGCGGGCGACCTCGTAGCCGTCGATATCGGGCAGGTTGATATCGAGCAGAATGAGGTCGGGTCGCTGGTGCTGGGCCGCCTCGACGCCGCTGATGCCATTGGGCGCCTGCAGCATCGTAAAGCCTTTGGACCGCAGCAGCCGCTCAACCAGCAGCATATTGTCGGGATTGTCCTCGATATACAGAATAGATTTGCTCATAGAATCCCCTTTGGCTATTTTTGCTCAAGCACGGCGACAACCTGGTCAACCAAGGCGCTGGGCGATAGCGAGCCTTTTTGATAGAACGCGCTGGTGTGCGTGTCCAGCTGCTGCCACTCAGCGGCGCTGATGTCCTTGGCGCTGACCACAATAATTGGGATGTTCTGGGTGCGCGGATGCTGTTTCAGGCTGGCAATGACCTGGAATCCATCCATGTTCGGCATCATCAAGTCCATAATAATCGCAGCGGGCACCCGCTCGAGCGCCTGCCGAACCCCGTCGGCGCCGTCCACCGCGCGAAACACCCGATACGACTTACGCCGCTCCAGAATGCGCTGGAGCAGGCTGGCATCGTCGGGGTTGTCGTCGATCAGCAGGATCGTGGTCGCCTGCTCATTCAGCTGCTCCAGCGCCGCCAGCAGCCCCTCGCGGGGTGCCGCCTGCTGGGTATCGCTGACATGCACTGCAATGTGCCACTGGTCGCTGAGCACATGCTTGTCGACCGGGAAGGTGTGGCCGGTGCAGTTGATCACCACCTTCGCGCTCGGGTCGATCTGGCCCTGCTCCAGCAGCTTTTGCAGCCCGGCAAAGGCCACCGCCGTGGCTGGCTCGACCGAGATGCCCTCGGTGGCCGCCAGGGTGCGCATGGCCGTAAACGCCAGCTCATCGCTGACGCTTTCCATCAGCCCGTTGGTGCTGGTGGTGTGCTGCCAGAGCCGGGTGTAGATGTGGCCCGGATCGCCAGTCGAGAGAATCGCGATGTGGGTGTTCGGGATCACCGGAGTCGCCACGCTCTGGCCGGCCTTGAAGGCCTGGACCATCGGCGAGCAGCCATCGGCCTGAATCGTGGCCAGCGCCGGAATATGGCTGGTCAGGCCCATTTCGGCCAGCTCGGCAAACCCGCGATACACCCCCAGCGGCCCCAGCCCACCGCTGACGGCCTGAATGTACCAGTCGGGCGCCTGCCAGTCGAGCTGCTCGGCGATCTCGTAGGCCAGCGTTTTCATGGCCTCGCGGGCCGGAATGCTGTTGGCCCCGCGATCGTACAGGAGGCCACGGGTCTGGGCAAAATCGGCGGCGATCTGCTTGGTCTGGTCGTAGTTGCCGCTGACTTTGATCACCTCGGCGCCAAATAGGGCCGCCTCGCGCAGCTTGGCCTCGGGCACCATGCTGGTCATAAAGACCCACAGCTTGATCCCGGCGGCGGCGCAGGCGGCCGCATAGGCCACCGCCGCGTTGCCGGTCGAGGCGATCACACACTCGCCAATCCCGCCCGCATTCATCGCGGCGACCGCCAGCGCGGCCTGGCGATCCTTGAAGGAGTTGGTCGGGCCGTAGCGCTCGTCCTTGATGTAGATGTGGGCGTGGCCAACCTTGGCGCCGTAGCGCCGGGCGTGGTGCAGCGGGGTCCAGCCGACCTGCAGCGGGTTGGCGGGCGCGGGCACCGGCAGCACATCGGCGTAGCGCCACAGGCTGCGCGGGCGAGCGGCGAGCGCCCCGCTGGCCACCGCCTGCTTGAAGGCCACGTAGTCGTAGGTTGGCTCCAGCCAGCCGTTCGGGCAGGTTGCGCAGGCAGCGCTGCCGCCAATCTGGTAGGCTTGGCGCTGGCCGCAGTTCTGGCATTCCAGGGTTGTCATTGTTGGTGCCTTTATCCGCAATTAATTCAGTGAAGCGTGCAGGGCGGTGGCGTTGCTGGCCGCGCTGACGGTGCTGGGCTCGCTGGGCAGCTCAATCGTAAAGGTCGATCCCTCGCCGGCGATGCCGCTGCTGGTGACGTGCAGGCTGCCGCCGTGCAGCTCAACCAGGTGGCGGCTGATCGGCAGCCCCAGGCCCGTGCCGCCGGCCTTGCGGGTGGTCGAGTTGTCGACCTGCTGAAACTCGGTGAAAATCGCCGCCAGGCTGCTGCTTGGAATGCCGATCCCGGTGTCGCGAATGTGGATCAGCCGGCTGGTTGGCGTGCTCTCCAGGCTCACGCTGACCACGCCCACGTCAGTGAACTTGACCGCGTTACCGACCAGGTTGAGCATAATCTGGCGCACCCGGAAGCGATCCGCCGTGAGCAGCAGCGGGGTCTGGTCAGGGTCCACCACGTGCAGATCGAGCGCTTTCTGGCTGGCCAGCGGGCTGAGTGTGGCGACCACCTCGGTGACCACCTCGACCAGATCGAAGGGCTCGAAATGCAGGTTCAGCTTGCCCGACTCGATCTTGGCCATATCCAAAATGTCGTTGATCAGGTTCAGCAGATGGCGGCCGTTGCGATGGATAATCGCCAGGTCGTTTTCGACCAGCTCGTTGATCGGCCCGTTGATGCCCTCCAGAATCACCTCGGTAAAGCCCAGGATCGAGTTCAGCGGCGTGCGCAGCTCGTGGCTCATCGTGGCCAAAAAGCCCGACTTAAGCTGATCCAGCTCCTGGAGCCGGTTTACGGTGGCGGCCTGGTCGGCATACAGGGTGGCATTTTGCAGCGCCACGGCGATCTGGGCGGCCAGGGTGGATTGAATCTGCACATCCTCGGCCGAGAACGCCTGGACCCGATCTGCCTGGACATCGAGCACTCCCCACAGCCGCTCGCCGACCACCAGCGGCACCGCCATCTCGCTGCGTGTCTCCGGCAGCAGCGGGTGGTTGAGGAAGGCTGGGTTGCGGTGGACATCGTTTTCCACCACCGCGCTCAGGGTTCGGGCGGCCTGGGCGACCAGCGACTGCTCACGGCCGAGCGGGATTGTCCGACCCTCGGCGACCATCTGGCGGCCAACCGCCCCGGCGCCCACCGCCAGCCGCAGGCTAGCGCTGGCCTGGTCGAACAGATAGATATGGGCGTGGTACAGGTTGAAGCTGCGCTTGGTCAGATCGACCACGGTCTGCAGCAGCTCATCGGCGTCGAGGATCGAGGTGGCGGCGGCGCCAACTTTGGCCACGGTCTCCAGCTCCAGCGCCCGATACCGCATCTGCTCCAGCAGCTGCTCGCGCTCGACCTCGGCCTGTTTGCGCGCAGTGATATCGTTGGCGACGCCGAGGAAGCCGGTGATCTCCCCGGCCACATTGCGCAGCGCAGTGATCGACAGCAGCACTGGAAAACGGCTGCCGTCCTTGCGCGTGTAGGTCCACTCGCGCTCCTCGGGAATTCCCAGGCGCGCCTTGGCCACGAACACCTCGAACCCCGGCTCGATGGTGGTGCCCAGCTCCGCCGAAAGGGTCTGGGCGTGCGCCACGACTTCGTCCAGGTCGTGGAACGTCGCCGAGCTGAGCAGGTTGACCACCTCGGCGTTGCTGTAGCCAAGATAGTGGGTGGCGGTGGCGTTGAAGGTAATAATCGTCCCGGCGGTATCGGTGGCAATCATCATATAGTTGGCGCTGTTGAGCACGGTGCTTTGCAGGGTCAGCGATTCCTGCAGCGCCTGCTCGGCCCTGATTCGGTCGGTGACGTCCTGCTGCACGCCGATGAAGTTGATCAGCTTGCCCGCGTCGTCGTAGACCGGCGAGACATCAAGCTCGTTCCA
The DNA here is from genome assembly GCA_034437415.1 of Herpetosiphonaceae bacterium. Taxonomy (GTDB): domain Bacteria; phylum Chloroflexota; class Chloroflexia; order Chloroflexales; family Herpetosiphonaceae; genus JACCRK01. The sequence continues at coordinate 6,379 of DAOTUS010000082.1, read as the reverse complement.
GAACAGCGTGCCGTCTTTGCGATAGTTGCGCAGCACGACCCGGCAGGGCTGCTGCTGGCGAATCGCAATCCGCAGGCGCTTCAGCTCAGGCTGATCGTTATCCTCGCCCTGGAGGAAGCGGCAGTTGCGCCCAATCACTTCGGCGGCGCTGTAGCCGCTGATCCGCTCGAAGGCATCGTTGATATACGAAATTGGCGCGTCGTGCTGGTTGGGGTCGGTGATCACAATCCCATCGTTGCTGGCGCTGATGGCGCGGTCGCGCAGCCGCAAGGTCTCCTGGGTTGCCCGCATTCTGGTGAACGAGCGGGCGTTTTCCAGCCCCACCGCAACCTGGTCGGCGATCGTCTGAATCAGGGCCGCGTCATCATTGGTCAGGCCGTTGACGACGTTATGCTGCACATCCAGCACGCCCAGCACGGTCTCGCCCAGCATAATCGGCACGGCGATCTCGGCTTTGGTGTCGGGCAGCAGCGGGTTGGGCAGCCAGCCGACGGCCTGGGCCACGTCGGGCACTAGCACCGCCGCTTTGCTGGCGGCGGCCTGGCCAACCAGCCCGCGCCCCTGGGGAATGCGGTGCTGCTTGGCCAGCATTGTGCGGCCGGCCCGCCCGGTGCCGCCGACCATCAGCAGCTCAGTGTTGCTCTCGTTGAACAGGTAGATATGAACGTGGTAGTAGTTGAAGGCCGAGCGCAGCTGCTCGACCACCTCGATCGCCAGCTGCTGCGGGTCCAGAATTGTCGAGAGGCGGCGGCTGACCTGGCTGCTGGTCTCCATCGCCCGGCTGCGCTGCTCAAGCCCAAGCAAGGTCGTGCGGAGCTGCGCCGTCATGGTGTTGAACGCGGTCGCCAGCGCCCCGATCTCGTCCGGGGCGCCCACCTCGGCCTGCGCCGCCAGGTCGCCGCTGGTGATTTTTTGGCTGACCACAATCAGCCGGTTGATTGGCTCGGTCAGTAGGCGGGCGGCCGCAACTGCCAGGGCGGCGACCAGCATTAAAATCCCCAGGGTGATCACCACAATCCGCTGCTCCAGCACACTGGCCGGGTTGAGAAAGATGTCGCCGCCCTGGTGATAGAGCACTTTCCAGGGCTGCTGCTCCAGCGTCGCCACGGCATAGTAGTCGACGCCATCTTCAGCGTCGCCAGCGTGGTCGCCGTTGATGTCGGCGGTGAACACGTCGCCGTCGTTGGCGTTGGCCAGCGCCGTCTCCAGGCTGCTGAGGGCACCATCGGTCTGGCGCAGCGCCGCCTGGGGCAGGCGTCCGGCCGCCTGCAGCGTGCTGACTCTGGCGCTATCAAGTGGTGCCAGCAGCGTGAAAATATTCTCCGGGTTGGTGGCGTGGGCCAGCCGCAGGCCGTTTTCATCGACAATGATCGCAAATGAGTCGCTGCTGACCTTATTAGCGGTGCCCTCGACAATCTCCTGCAGCACCGCTGCTTTGTAGCTCGAGCGCACCACGCCGACAGTCTGGCCGGCCGCGTTGCGCACCGGGCTGCTGAAATACAGCAGCGGCTCAGCGCTGGCCGCAAAGGTAAGCGGGGCGATAAATGGCTCGCCGGTGATCAAGGCCTGCTGGAAATAGGCGGCGTCGCCTTCATTGCGGCCCAGATTGTCCGGCTGAGTATCCAATAAAACGCTGCCATCTGCATCGAGCACCGCGTAGGAGACCAGATTGGCCGGATCTCTGCGCAGCTCCGCGTTGATGAAGCGCCCAAATTCCTCCTCGGCCCGGCTGCCCTGCCGCGCGGGGACCGCCAGGGCCAGATACTCGGTCAGCGGCGGGAATTGGGCCACCAGGGCCACATCGTCCCGCGCCGCCTCAAGAAACTCTACAATATCGTCGCGGGTCTGGGCGGCGGCGATCCGCAGCGCGCTCTGGCCGCTCGCGATCAGGGCTGTGCTGGTGGCCTGGATCTCAACCACGGTGATAATCACAACCGGGATCAGCGAAATGCTGATAAAGGCGATCAGCAATTTGTTGCGCAGCTGAAAGCTTTTAAAGTCCCGCAGCACTAAAAAGCCAAACCCAGCGCTAACCAGCAGGCTGGAGATCAGGGCGAACGAGCCCACCAGCGGGACGGTGATCCCAACCTTGGGGCCAAACAGGGCATAGCCAATAATCACCAGGCCGACCACCACGCTAATCCCAATCACGGGCTGGAGCCAGCGGGCTGCCATGGTGCGCAGGGCGATATAGCTGGGCAGAAACAGGCCCATAAACGCCAGCGGATAGCTGAGGCCGATGATTAAGATGGAGGTCGCGATCAGAACAATGTAGGTCCAGCCAAGCAGCACGCCGATCGCAATCTGGGTGAGGTGTTGGTAGCGGCTCAGGTAGATCAAGCTCGCGTTTAGGCCGAGGGTCGCGGCGAAAACGATGTTCAGCGTCAGCAGCTGCCAGCCACCGACGGTGAAATACAGATACAGATACATCGGTAGGGTCAGCGTAATCAGCCCGACGAAGATCGCACAAATGCGCCGGAGATTTTGAACCTGCTGGGCCGGCTGTGATGCTGGTGAGGATATGTGCATAGCCTTGAAGCTCCCAATGAAACGCTGCTGATTGCAGGATAGCCGCAGATGTTAACGAATTAGCTTACCAAAGCCGCCTAAACCACCGCCTGATCGTGGTACAGCTCAATCCGCCGAAACGACTCGACATAGTGGGCCTGCCGAAATGCCGCCAGATGCTGGTCGCTCAGGGCGATGTTCTCGGCGTGGGTGTCCAGATCTGGGTAGCGGTGATGGATCTGGGCCAGCAGTGCCGCGCCAACCGTGCCGGCAGCGCCATGCTCGGTGTGCAGCACCAGATGCGACAGGACCAGTGGCTGCCGCTGGAACACCGCCCAGCCCTGGCTGCCGTCGGCGGCCGTCACCGCCAGCCCCTCGACCGTCTGGGCGTTGCGAAACGTCTGGGTGTGGTTGGTCCAGGGCGGCCGACCTGTCCTGGTCTCCAGCCGCTCCAGCGCATCCACCCGCCCGAGCCACTCGACGCGGCCGGCCAGCGGCGGCAGCGGAGCGATCGGCGGGCGCCGCAGCACCAGCAGCTCGCCGACCGGGCGAAAGCCGCAGCGCACAAACAGGTTGTAGCCAGGCTCGTTGTGCTTGATCACCTCCAGCACGGTGAAGGTCAGCCCGCGCTGCGCCGCCGCGTCCGCCAGCCCGGCCATCAGCCGCTGGCCAACCCCGGCTTTGCGCCGATTGGGCAGCACGCCCAGCCGGGTGACCCAGGCAGAGCGCTCGCGGATCCCCAGCATCGCCACGCCGAGCAGGGTGTTGTCCTCGTCGACGGCCACACACGAGGCCTCCAGATCGATATCGTACCAGCGCATATATTCCTGGAAGCGGGCGACATTCATCGGCATCGGGACGATATAGTCGACCCGCGCCTGGTTGTAGGCGGCGACGAGCTCCGCGTGGCTAAATCTGCTGGCGGGCACAATCGTGGTGCCAACGTGTTCTTGCTGCTGCATCGTCATAGCTCAATGTGTTCTCGTTAACTTAGCGCACGAATTGGGCGATCTGGGCGGTGAACTCGCTGATCGAGAGCGGTTTGCGAATATAGCCGTCGCAGCCGTAGGCCGTGACCATCTCGCGGGCGCTCTCCTCGGGCCAGGCGGTAAAGACAATAATTGGCGTATCGCACAGGCCAGGATCGCGGCGCAGAATCCCGGCCACGGTCTGGCCATCGGCGTCGGGCAGGCCCAGATCGAGCAGAATCAGGTCGGGGTGCTGGCTGGTCGCCAGATCGATCCCGGTCGCAGCGTCGGGCGCCTCCAGCACGCTGTAGCCGTAGGCGGTCAGCACCCGGCGCGCCAGGGCGGCGTTGTCGGGCAGATCTTCGATGACGAGAATGGTGGGCATTGCTTCCTCATTCCGGCTAGGGGATCAACAGGGTTATTGCTAGCCTATCAACGGCGCCTAATCAACCAGCTAACGAACTGAGCAGGAGCTAGCTGGTCGGCCCAAGCTGGGCGATGGTCTTCAGCAGCTGGCCGAAGTCAATCGGCTTGGCAAAATAGGCGTTGCATCCAGCCGCCAGACAGCGCTGCTGGTCGCCATCGGTGTCGTGGGCGGTCAGCGCAATCACCGGGATATGGCGGGTCAGCAGAAGCCGATGTTCCTGGTTATCTTCAATAATCAGCCGCTGCAGCGTCCGCGCTCCCCCATTTTTAGCCCGGCTCAACGAATCTGGAATCGCTTTCATTATAGACAACTACGGGACAAAATGTAAACAAGATTTATGCAAGCGCACAGAGTTTCGGTTAAATTTAGGTTAAGCGCTACGATGCTGGCTAAAACAAACGAAGCCTTGAGAATTCTCAAGACTTCGCGGGGTGGCGCTGGGTTCAGGTGTGAGCGGGAGTTAGGTTTCGCTATCGCCATTGTGCGAACGGCCATTCTGCGCCGCCTCGCCACCTTTACGGCCAATCGAGGCCATGTGGTCGCGATTGCGGCTGACCACTTCGCCACCTTTACGGCCAGCCTCGCGGGCCTCTTCAGAGGTGAATCTATGGGCTCTGCCAAGCTCGTGCGCGACTCGCCCGCCCTGGCTGGCGATCTCACGCTGCCTCTCCCGATCCATCACTGCAAAACCGCGCTGCTGCTTCATCTGGGTGCCGCTGTCGTCAGACATACATCGCTCCTGTCCGTAAGGCAATCGCTTACGCTCAATGTGTCGTGATGCGAGCCCAACCTGGACCTCAACAGCCCTGCTGTGACTCTCACCGTATCTCAGGAGTAAGTATAGAGAGTTGAGCCGAACTTACCATTAGGCGATTGCTTGAACTGTTGTGTCTGATTGTTCAGAATTGTTGGGCGTATGCCTAAGTTACGATGCGGAGGTGAGGGTGTCCATGTTGGAGTGGAGGAGTAGCGCGAGGCGTAGCTGCACCGCCTGATCAAAAATCCGCGGGTCGAATCCCGAGAGGGTGGTAATTTTATCGAGCCGATAGCTGAGCGTATTGCGGTGGATCGACAGCCGCTTAACCGTGGCGGAGGGGCTGCAATTTTCAGCAAAAAACATTGTCAGAGTGCGGTAAAGCTCCTGATCGGCAATGATTGGGCGCAGCATGTAGGCCGCCAGATCGGCCTTGGTGCGCTCATCGGTCAGGCCAATAAAGGCGGCGATGCCCAGATCGCCCAGGCTGTACAGCCCGGCGCTGCTTTTGAAGCGGCGGCCCAGCGTAATGGCGGCGCGGGCCTCCTCGTAGGCGCGGCTAAACCCGCTCAGGCCAGGATGGTGGCGCCCAACCCCAATGCTGATATGGGGGTCAAGGTTGCTGTGCAGCCGATCGATCAGGAATGTGCTGAGCTGATGCAGGGTCGTACTCTGCTCCCAGGCGCTGCTCTCGTTGTAGTCCGGCTGGTGGCGGCGCTGGGACAGGGCTCTGTGCTGGTAGGTGCGCAGAAAGATAATCTCGCCATTGCCGATGTAGGAGCCAAGGGTTTCGGCGGTGGTGTGGCCCATATTCAGCACCGTGCTGATGACGGTTTGGGCCCGGCGGCGCACCTGGCTGTCGGCGGTCTCCGGCTGCTGATAGCTGTTCGAGCCAAGAATATAGCTGGAGGCGTCAATCAGCAGCAGCTGATAGGGCACGGTCAGGTCGATCGAGAGGACCGCCGCCTCGCGCAGCACCGTTTCTTCATCTTTATACAGGCCATGCATCAGATCGTGGAAAAACGTATCGCGCAGCTCGGCGGTGTTGGGCTGCCAGTCGACCTTCACCTGGGCCGTGACCAGTTCCACTAAGTTTTTCAGCAGCCGCGACGAAAGAATTTCGCCGTGGGGTGGCTGGTTAGTGATCACTTTGCCAATCTGGCCCTCGATCATCAGGGGCACCCAGTAGGTGCTCTCCGGCTGTTCGACATTGTTGGGATCGAAGAAAAGGCCAATCAGGCGGCGCTGGTTGCTTGAGACCACAATCCCCCGTGCATCGGTCACCACAACGTCCGCGCTCAACACGGCGGCGACCCGATCGGTGATGGCTTCCGCGACTCGTTCAAAGGGGGATAGAAGATTGGGGATTAGTTGGGAATGTACGGCTTTAATGTCAGTCATACGTGCTCTCCTCTTCCAAAATGGGTAGATGCATGTACCCTTTGGAACATACGTACCCGTGGTAGCGCAGCTAAATGCAAGTTGTATACCATGTTATGTAGGTGTCAAATAGGCTCTTTTTGGGCAAATGTCTACTTTGACAATGTTAGATTAGGCCCATGGACACCATGTATGGCGTTCGCGCCGACCTGCGCGATGACCGGGAAACCCAAAAAGCGCACGTATTCGCGGGAGGGACGCCATATATGGCGTCCCTCCACCAATCGTTATCCACCAAGCGTCCATCTTCATCCAAAATCCTGCGCCTTTGCCGTGTAATCT
>DAOTUS010000081.1:0-6953 GCA_034437415.1 Herpetosiphonaceae bacterium | reverse complement strand
GGGATCCGTTGGCTGACGACTCACGGTACACCTCCATGCTGGATACTGATAATGCTGGACAAAGCATAGCACAGGGTACGAACGAATGCCAATGGACATGGCAAGTGACCCACTAGAGGGAGTATATCATCGAGAAAAGCCAATGTCAATTATAATATGCATAATATAATATGCGATTTATTATTGACATTCTACGATTGATCAGTATAATATGCATTAAATATCCCAGGGAGGTAAAACGTGCCAAAATACCGCATCCGCGAGATAGCCGAGAAAGAAGGTTGGAACATGACTCGGCTTGCACGTAAGGCAAATATTGAAAGAGCCACCATCACCCCGCTGTGGAAGGGCAAGGATGCCAATCCACGGATGTCTACGCTAGAAGCAATTGCACGCGAACTAAAGGTGGAGGTTGGCGATCTTCTTGGTGAAGGACTAGCGGGAAAAATCGAAGCCCCTCTAGCGAGATCTAGTCGCTAGAGGGGCGGTTGGCCGCCGTAACGGCCACAAAAAAAGACGGCTGCTATCTGACCTGGAAAATCACAGCAGCCGTCCACAACCAGTTCGCCAGTCGGACAGGCCAACTATTGAACCTTTACAAATTATCTAAATTATACTGCCGTAATGATTGTCGAACACCTGTTCGTGCAAATCTTAGGGCATGTAGGTGATAATGAACCATATCCTTTACTCATCAGTAAGTGAGTAATCGGGTGGGGGAGCGCGTTAAGTCTTTGCCGGATCTGACACGCCCCCGCCATGCACCAACCTTAACAATGAAGCTAAGGCCAGCAGTCACTGCGTTATGTAGCGCCGCTGTTTGTTATCATACCACAAAGGGGACAAACCTTTTACCTCCTTTTACGTATCTGATACGTAGATGATAACAAGCTGCCGGCAGTGAGAATGCCACATGAAGACCCACGGGGATGCGATGTCACACATGTGTCGCATCGTGCTCCAGGCACTCCAAACAACATCCCGATCAGACGTTCGGACAATCGCGAAAATGGCAGGGTTTTCACCCGCCTATACCCATCGCATCATTCACCGGCTCGCGAAGCGCGGGCTGATCACCATTGAGAGCGACCCCGGCTGTCGCCTCAAAATCACAATCCTACCCCGCTAACTCCCCATCTCCAACACGCACTGTCCTGCTGGTCGAGCCCGTGAACGCCTCGGCCTTTTCCATACCCAAAAACGAAATTCATTTTCGTTTTTGAAAACATGTCACATTGTGATCACATTTTCTATCCCTAAAAAATGTATGCTGAAACAGCCGCCCGAGCACCAGTTGGTGCGCCGGATCGGCTATGTGTACCCACCATTCGCCAGCTCGCTGCGCGGGAACGTGGGACAAACGTGGGACTGAACCCATTCTCAGGATCGCGCCGTTTCTGTAGAGTACGTATACGGAGGAACTATGCCAAAACCCTATCGACCGGACTATGTCCCGCCCATCCCGCTCAACATGGTCACCCCAGCCGAGGTTCGACTCGTCTGCGGGAATTGGGATGCAACAACCTGGCTGGAGCCGCGGGGCGTTGAGACGTTTCGCTACCAAGGCCCGGGCGGGATGATCCTGGGCTACCGCCGGAACGCCGTTATCGCAGGCTACGACCGGTCCGCGATGCTACAGATCGCCGACCACATCCTCACCACCATCGATCAGACCCCTGAGCTGATCGTCTGTACGCACCGCGACGAGGCTGCGTGTGCTGGGTGCGGACACCTTTTCTGCCATGCCTGTGGGTACGGACATCGCACGGGGTGTCCACACGGAGGAACCCATGAGACACCCTAAAACACAAACGCCCACCATGGCCGTGGTGAGCGCCGTATTCGGCCCATATTTGAGCCGCCAACGAGATATGCCGAGAGTCTACCACAACCCCGAGCTGAATACAATTCGATTCTGTCACCCGTGCAGCATCTGCTGGATGGGCGCCTGTGTGTATGGAAGGGACTGGCTATGACACATCCTTTATTCGACGCTGCTCGCCGCTACGCGAGCGCCGGTCTCTCGCTCATTCCAACACAGCCGTCAACCAAGCAGCCCTATGCCGAACTGCTCCCCCAAGCATGCCTCTGGCCCCCGCCCGCCGAGGGGACGGTCAAGGAGCGCATCCGGCCAACCTGGAAGCCATTCCAGGCGGCGCGCGCGGACGAGTCCGAGATCAGGCGCTGGGTCACCCACGGTGCGCAGCTCGCCATCGTTGGCGGCAAGGTTAGTGGTGGCCTGGTGATCTTCGACTTCGACATCCCCGCGTTCTATACCGACTGGTGTGAGAAGGTCGGTCCTCTGGCGGCCGAGCTGCCCACACAGAAGACTGGCAGTGGCGGCTACCACGTCTTCTTCCGCTGCGCCAACCCCGGCAATAACGACAAGCTGGCATGGTCCCCCGATGAGACCGAGGAGACGGGCCGCACGATCGCGATTGAAACTCGTGGCGAGGGTGGCTACGTCATCGTTGCCCCGAGCATCCACCCCTCGGGCAACCAGTACACCATGATCCAGGGCGACCTGGCTGATGTGCCCACCCTTGCTGACGATACCGCCGCCATGCTCTTTGAGGCCGCACGCAGCTTAAATCAGGCACCCTACACCCGCGATCAGCTGGAGTCAATCCAGAAGCGCCAGCGTGAGCGCCAGCGTGAGCGCACCTCGACGGAACGATCAAGCCAGGGCAGTATCATCGACGACTATACCGGCCGAGTGCCGATCGAGGAGGCGCTCCAGGCCTATGGCTATGTCCAGACATATCATGATCGCTGGGCGCGGCCAGGGGGAAAGAATCCGTCCGTCGTGCTGAAGGACGGCAAGTCACATCACTTCAATACCAATGACCCCATGTGCGACAACAACTCGCACGATGCGTTTGACCTCTTCTGCATCTTCGAGCATGGCGGCGATGTGCGCCGAGCGGTGCGCGCCGCCTACGATGCGGGCTACGGCGAACGCTCCGAATCGCCAACCCCTATGCAGCCAAGCGAGGGGCATGGCGGCGCCAGCGACGGCCGCGCCCCGGAGCTCCGCCGCTTCCACCGCTCGGACCAGGGCAACGCCGAGCGCTTCATCGCCGACCACGGTCAGCACGTCCGCTATGTCGGCGTCTGGGGCAAGTGGTTGATCTGGGATGGCACCCGCTGGGCGATTGACGAGACCTACGAGATCTACCGCCTGGCAGCGACCACCGTCAAGCGCATGTGGGCCGAGGTGGGAGCGCTGGCCGACGGCGATCCGAACGATAAAACCGATCCGCGCACCAAAGAGAAGAAGGAGTGGTGGGCATGGTGTATCGCCTGCGAGAACAAGGGCAAGATGGAGGCGATGATCGAGGTCGCCAAAACCATCGCCGGCATTGCGATCAAGCACACCCAGCTGGACACCAACGCCTGGCTGCTGAACTGCTGCAACGGCACCCTCAACCTGCGGACTGGCCAGCTCCAGAAGCACCGCCCCGAGGATCTGATCACCAAACGGATCGAGATCGATTTTGACCCAACCGCCAAAGCCACAACCTGGGAGACCTTTATCACCCGTGTCATGGGCGAGAAGGCGGACGAGCTAGTGCCGTTTGTGCGGCGCGCAATTGGCTACGCCCTGACCGGCGATGTGAGCGAGCAGTGCCTGTTTTTCGCCCATGGCAAGGGACACAACGGCAAGAGCGTGTTCTTCAACACACTGGCCGCGCTCTTGGGAGACTACCAGCAGAAGGCGCCCACCGAGATGATCATGGCCAAGCTCGGCACGGGCGGCAGCATCCCGAACGATGTCGCCCGCCTGATGGGCTGCCGCTTCGTGGTCACCGCCGAGATCGAGGAGGGCCGACGCCTGGCCGAGGCGCTGGTCAAGGATCTGACCAGCGATGACACCATCATCGCCCGCTACCTCCACAAAGAATTTTTTGAGTTTCCCCCAACACACAAACTTTTTATGTACGGCAACCATAAGCCCATCATTCGCGGCACCGATCCCGGTATCTGGCGGCGCATCCGTCTGATCCCATTCCAGGTCACCATCCCTGCCGAAGAGCGCGACCCGCAACTGGGCGCGAAACTGAAGGCTGAGCTGGCCGGCATTCTCAACTGGGCCATGGCCGGGTGCCTGGAGTGGCAAGACATCGGCCTGCGCGTTCCGCAGTGCGTCCAGGACGCCGTCGCGGACTATCGGGCGGAGATGGATACCCTTGGCGGGTTTATCGAGGATACGTGCGTCACTGGCCCGGCCTACACCGTCCGGGCATCGGAACTCTATGCCGGCTACAGCAAGTGGTGCGACGACACCGGCGAGTTCAAAATCACCCAGCGTCGGTTTGGCATGCAGCTCACTGAGCGCGGCTATGATCGCTTCCATAGCCGCCGAGGGTTCTCATACATCGGCATTGGCCTTTTGACGCCCCCTGATGGCTCCGATAATGGCCCAGACATGCCACCATTAGATGGCGAGTGTGATCCTTGTGATCCTTGTGATCCTAAAAAGGAACTTTTTTCTGAATCGAAAAAGGGATCCGACACTGTTTTTTCTTCTGCCTTAAATCCCGTTTCTTCCGTCACAAGGATCACAAGGATCACAAATGAGACTGATCTCACAAATGAATATTGTATGGCAAGATCAAAAAATGAAGAAAAACAGGGAGAAAAAGAGGATGATCCACGCACATTTCTGACCGACACCAACGGCAGTGTTGCCGAGCCGCCCGTCTGGAGTGATGGGAGTATCGCCACAGCCGATGATATTGTCGCGATGGCGCTTCGGTATGCCCACCGGGGGCAGTACATCAATGCCAGTAGGCTCTGCAAATATCTGGGCAGTAAGCTTGGCGCGATCGAGCAGGCCGGTGCGCTCCGGGCCAGCATCAATCAGATTGCCAAAGGGAGAAGGCAATGAAGTCAGTGCTCGATTTCATGCTCCACTGGCTGGGCGTGCTCGATCATACGCGCATGATGGAGGGACTATGCGCATCGCGGGTGCGCTGCGGGATCTGCGCCTATCCGACCACGATCGCCGAGACCTCGCCTCGGATCTGCCCGAAATGCTTGGGTATTCCGCAGCGCACCCGCGATGTGCTGGAGGAGCGGATCATCGTGCAGGAGGAGGCGCTGGCTGGCGACTACGCCCGCTTCGCCTGCGTGCTTCAGGCCGCCGACTTGGAACCCCTGACGCGCCACCACACGCTCCTGGTGGCCCGCACCGCCTGCGGCGTCAGCGACGAGCGCTGGGCACTCCAGCGGCGCCGCGAGGCCGCCACCGTGGAGCGTGGTGATGGCCTGGCCACAATCCTGGCGGCCGAGCAGGCGCTGAGCGAGACCTGCGCCCAGATCGCGATCGACGACGCCAACACGCTGATCTGGGATTTTGACCATGTGGCCGGGGTGTGGTCGTGGGCTCTGCCGCCCCGTCTGGTCGCCCGGCGGCTGGCCTTGGCGGTGGTGTGCACCCCCGGCCAGCCGCAGCTGCTTGGACTGGCCACACCCGCCGCCGTGGACCCGCGCCCCGTCATGACGCCGTTGCCGGTTGCCCCGGCGGGGACGCAGGCCCGCTGCCGTTCCTGCCAGACGCCCGTCGTCTGGGGTGAGACCTTTGCCGGGAAGCGCTGCCCCTACGACGTGGCCGCCCAGGGCGCGGCCACCGTCAGCCACTTCGCCACCTGCCCGAATGCCAAGAGCCACAGCAAAGCCCAGCCCAAACGGTGGGCGGTGGCGGCATGATACCCATGACGCTCTGTCGCACCCAGCCCGCCCGAAAAACTATAAAGGTAGACAAGTGCGGACATATGTCTGTATATATCATCCATTGTCGGTATAAGCTGACATAAAAATGTAACATTTGTGCTATACTGTCAGCCTATACGGACATATTCAGACAAAAGGAGACGATTATGACGATCACCACCCAGCGCAGCGGTACCATTCTGGATCATCTGCACGACGGCCTGCCGCTCGGCCTGCCCGCAACCGTGCGCGTGCTCGGCAGCGGCCCGCTCGTCCCGGTCGGCCTCGACAACGGCAACGGCCACACGAAGCTGGCACTGCTCACGCCATCTGGCGAGCTGATCACCCAGGCGGTGCCGACGGTGTACCGGACGGCCAAGGAGATTCGCGGCGGCGCGCCGATTGTGCGCTACCGCGTTGGCGGCGGCCCGGCGTTCTGGATCGGCGCCGAGGCGCTGGGCCAGGAGGGCGATGCGCTTCCGATTGGCGCGACCAGTGAGCGGCTCGGCGATGGTCGCCAGCGCGACTTCCTGGCGGCAACGCTGGTTGAGGCGCTGATCGCCGCCGGGTACAAGGCGGGCATCCACAATCTGGCGGTGGGCTTTGCGGTGCCGAACGATGAGATCGTGCTGAAGCAATCGGGCGACGGCCTGGGTGTGGCGAAGGAGACCCGCACCGCGATCAAGGAGCATCTGTACGGGCGGACTGTCGCGGTTGAGCGCACGGCCTCGAATGGCACTGCTAGCGCCTGGACGCTGACCTACTCCACGATCCTGCCCCAGGCGCAGAGCATCGGGACGTACCTGGCCTGGAGCCGTCGGCCCAACGGCGAGGCCGTCGACGACGGGATCGAGGCGCTGACGATTATTGATATTGGGACCGGCGACCTGCAGCGCACCGACGTGGATGTTGCGCCCTACCGCATGAGCGGCGAGAAGCTCGGGCGCGGCACCGTCACGATGGCCCGCCAGCTGGCGGTTCAGCTCGGCCACCTGCGCCTTAACGACGCCCAGGCAATGCAGGCGCTGATCAGCCGGACGGTGCGCGAGTCGGGGGTGCGCCGGGATATTGGCGGCGAGGTCGACCAGGTGATCGCGGCGGAGGGTCAGGACCTGGTGGCGCGGCTGCTGCCGACCCTCCAGCAGCAGAGCCGCTATGTGCTGTTCACCGGCGGCGGCGTGCTGCTCCAGGGGCTGCGCCAGGCCATTGAGGAGCGGGCGCAGGCGATGGGCAAAAGC
>DAOTUS010000080.1:0-5102 GCA_034437415.1 Herpetosiphonaceae bacterium | reverse complement strand
CCCTGGACCAGGCTGAAGCTGAACACAGGCATGCTGGCAAAGGTGTTGCTGATCCCGCTGGTGTTCGCCCAGATGACGCTGTTGCGGATCTGCGGATTGCTCCCGTTGAAGTTGGCGATCCCGCCGACACCGTCCGGGGAAGGGGCGGATTTGCCGCTGATCGTCACATTGGTGAGCGTCGGGCTGCTGGCATTGTTATCCATACCGCCGCCGCCATACGGGGCGGAGTTGCCGCTGATCACCACGTTGGTCAGCACCGGATCGCTGTCGCTGTTGGCCATCCCACCGCCAGTTTCTTGGGTGGTGTTGCCGCTGATCGTTACATTGGTCAGCACCGGGCTGCTGTAGGTGTTGTCCATCCCACCGCCGCCGTAATAGCCGGAGTTGCCGCTGATCGTCACATTGGTCAGCACCGCGTTACTGTCGTCGTTGTTCACCATTCCGCCGTCGCCGGTATTGCCACTGATCGTCACATTGCTCAGGGTTGGGCTGCTAAAGGCGTTGTACATCCCGCCGCCGGTGTTGTTGGTAATCGCGACATTGGTCAGGGTCAGATTACTGTTGGCGTTAAACATCCCGCCACTGCCAGCTTCGCCGGTGTTGCTGATCAGCGTGACATTGGTCAGGGTCGGGCTGCTGTTTTCGATGTTGAGCATCCCGCCGCCGTAGGTGGCCGCGTTGCCACTGATCGTCACCGAGGTCAGGGTCGGGCTGCTATTGGTGTTGAGCATCCCGCCGCCGGGGCCGGAGAGGATGTTGGGATGACTCCAGGCGGTGGTGTTGCTACTGAGCGTGACATAGCGCAATGTGGGGCTGCTATCATCGTTGTACATCCCGCCGCCGCCATCCTGGGCAATGTTGGCGCTGATGGTCACACTGGTCAGGGTCGGATTACTGTTGGCGGTGTTGTACATCCCGCCGCCCACAATATAGGCATCGTTGGCGCTGAGCGTGACATCCGTCAGGGTCGGGCTGCTGGCGTCGTTGGCCATCCCCGCGCCATGTTCGGCGATGTTGGCGCTGATGGTGACATTGGTGAGCGTCGGGCTGCTGCCGCCGAGATTGGCCATCCCGCCGCCATACATGGCGCTGTTAGCGCTGAGAACGAGGTTGCTGAGCGTCGGGCTGCTCCCATTGTTGAAGATCCCGCCGCCGCGATTATGCGGGAACGGCGCAAAGCCAAAGCCGCCGCTGATTCGCACCCCGTCGAGGGTGGCCCCGCTGGCGCCGCTGACGACGTGGTAGCTGTTCTCGGCGTTGGTGGTGAATCCAACATCGTCGCCGAGCAGATCGCCGCTGAGGGTGACGGCCTTGGTGGACCAGTCGCGCTGGCTGAGCAGGGTCTCGGTCCCGGCAAATCCGCCGTAGACCGCCACGCCGCTTTTGAGCGTGAAGGTGGCGGTCTGATCCGTGCCGGTGGTCGGGCGATAGGTCCCGGCGGCCACCCAGATCTGCTGGCCGCTCACGGCGGCGCTGAGGGCGCTGGCCAGCTCGGGGTGGGCGTTGGCCCACGAGCTGCCGTCGCCGCTGCCGCTGGCGCCGGCGCGGACGTACACAATCGGGCCAGCGGCGCGGGCCGGTGGCGTCGCCAGCGATCCGACCAGCAGGGTCAGCAGCAGCAGCAGGCGCACAAGCGGCCGGGGCGAACGATGGACGGGGATGGAAGGCTTCACAGGATCTTCTCTCAATCAATACAGCTAGACATAATCGGACAATTATAGTTGAAATGGCCACCGCCGCGCCAGCCCCAACGCAGCTGGCACGACGGGAACGCGCTTAGGGCCGCGCCACCAGCGGCAGGAACAGCGTGTGCGTCGCGCTGGTGATGGTCAGGGTGCCGGGCACAAACGTGATCGCGTAGTTGGCCGCGCTGGCGCCGCCCGGCGTGATCGGATAGCTGCCCACCGGGCTGCTGATCGTGGCTGGCGTGCTGAAGGTGAGCGGGCTGCTGAACACGCTGGTATCCTCGCCCAGCACCAGGCCGCTGATCTGGGCGGTGAAGGGCGGGTTGGCCTGGCCGAATGGGCGCGTTAGATCGTTGGCCGTAATCGTCAGCGGCGCGGGCGTGATTGTCAGCATGCTATCCCTGACCATCAGGTTGTAGTTGCTGGTGGCCGCGAGAGAACCCTGGAAGATCGCGTAGCTGCCGACCGGGCTGTCCGCCAGGCCCCACGTCAGCGGCGTCCCCGTCAGGGCCTCCGCCGGGCTATCGCCGAGCATCAGACCACTGATGGTGTAGGTCAGCGCGGGGTTGGCGGCCCCGTAGGTTCGGGTAATCGGGTCCAGCGCCACATCCAGCCGGGCCGGGCTGATGGTCAGGGTGAAGATCTGGGTCGCGCTGTCGACCCCGTTGCTGGCGGTGACCGCCAGATTGGGATAGCTGGCGACGGCCGTGGGCGTGCCGGTGAGCACCCCGCTGGGATCCAGGGTCAGCTCCGGCGGTATGCTGCCGGCCGTGAGGGTGAAGGTGAACCCGCGCGTGTTGTTCAGGCCGTTCATGCGGAACGTGTGGATATAGGCGTTGCCATAGGTTAATGGATAGGGGGTGTGGCTCCAGATGAAGACCTGGCGCTCGTAGGCGCCCATGTCGACGCCGGCGCCGGTGATGTGCGGGTTGCCATCCAGGTCGGTGGGAGGCAGGCTCGGGCTGTTGTAGTAGGGGGTACCCCCATCGATCGCAGGCGAGCTATCCTGCAGGCGCAGGTTGCCGCCGGTCGAGGGAGCCGTCGGCACGGGCATGATAAACAGCGGGTCGATATCGCGATTGCCGCCGCCATCGGTTCCGGTGGCAGGGTTCCAGGCGCCCGATCCGCCCGAGCCCTGGACCAGGCTGAAGCTGGTCGTGGGCGTGCTGTTGGTCACATTGCTGATCCCGCTGCTGTTGCCCCAGATGATCGTGTTGATCAGCACCGGGCGGCTGCTCTGATAGTTGGCCAGCCCGCCGCCGCTGATCTGGGCGGTGTTGCCACTAAGCGTCACATTGGTCAGCGCCGGACTGCTGTCCTCGTTGGCGAGCCCGCCGCCAATCTCGGCGGTGTTGCCGCTGATGGTGACGTTGGTCAGGGCCGGGCTGCTCTGGGCGTTGGCCAGCCCGCCGCCAAAGTTGGCGGTGTTGCCGCTGATGGTGACGTTGGTCAGCGCCGGGCTGCTCTGGGCGTTGTACATGCCGCCGCCTTTGCTCTGGGCGGCGTTGCCGCTGATGGTCACGTTGGCCAGGGCCGGGCTGCTGGCAATGTTGAGCACACCGCCACCCTGGCTATCCAGACCAGCCCCATCAGCATTGCCGCCGCTGATACTACATCCATCGAGGGTGGCCCCGCTGGCGCCGGTGACGACGTGGTAGCTGTTCTCGGTCATGTTCGCCCAGTTAGCGTCGTTGCCGAGCAGGTCGCCGCTCAGGGTGACGCCGTTGGTTGTCCAGTCGCGCTGGCTGAGCAGCGTCTCGGTCCCGGCGAATCCGCCGTACACCCCCACGCCGCTCTTCAGCTGAAAGGTGGCGGCGCGATCGCTGCCGGTAGTCGGGCGATACGTCCCGGCGGCCACCCAGATCTGGTCGCCACTGGCGGCGGCGCTCAGGGCGCTGGTCAGCTGGGGATAGGCGTTGCCCCACGAGCTGCCGTCGGCGCTGCCGGTCGCGGCGTGGTCGACGTAGATCGGCGGCGCCTGGCGCTCGTAGGCGCCCATGTCGACGCTGGCGCCGGTGATTCGCGGGTTGCCCGCGATGTCGGTGGCGGGCAGGCTGGGATTGGCCACGGTGGTGCTGCCGACATCAAGCGCCGGGGAGCCGGGCTGCAGGCGCAGGTCGCCAGCGCTGGTGGGCGCAGCGGGCACGGGCGTGACAAAGCGTGGGTCGCTATCGAGATTGCCGCCGCCGTTGGTGCCGACGCTGGCGTTCCAGGCGCCCGAGCCGCCGGATCCCTGGACCAGGCTGAAGCTGATCGTCGGCGTGCTGGCGGCGGTGTTGACGATCCCGCTGCTGTTGCCCCAGAGGATGCTGTTGCGCACCTGGGGGCTGCTCGTCGTTGTATTGAACCCCCCGCCGCCGTTTTCGGTGGCGGTGTTGCCGCTGATCGTCACGTTGGTCAGCACCGGGTTGCTGCCAGACCTGTTGTACATCCCGCCGCCGTCTTTGGTGGCAGCGTTGCCGCTGACCACGATATTGGTCAGCACCGGGCTGCTCTTCTCGTTGTACAGTCCCCCGCCAAACTGGGCGGTGTTGCCGCTGATCGTCACATTGATCACTGTCGGACGGCTGTAGTAGACGTTGGCCAGCCCGCCGCCGGCCCATCCAGCGGTGTTGGCGCTGATCGTCACATTGGTAAGAATCGGATCACTGGATGAGTTGACCAGTCCGCCACCACCGTTTTGAGCGGTGTTGCCACTGATCGTCACATTGGTCAGCACCGCATCGCTATTGGTGTTAAACATGCCGCCACCGTTGGAGTCGGAGCTGTTCCCACTGATCGTGACGTTGGTCAGCACTGGCCTGCCGTACTCAGTGAACATGCCGCCACCGACGTCGGCGGTGTTGGCGCTGATGGTCACGTTGGTCAGGACCGGGCTGCTGCCAGACTCGTTCAACATTCCGCCGCCATAGTCGTGTTGAGCGGAGTTGCCACTGATGGTCACATCGGTCAGGACCGGGTTGCTGGCATGGGTGTTGGCCATCCCGCCGCCGCCGCCGAACCGGGTGCTGTTGCCGCTAATGGTCACGTTGGTCAGCAGCGGGCTGCTGCCCTGGTTGGCAATCCCGCCACCACCGTGCCAGGCTTGGTTGCCGCTGATGGTCAGGTTGCACAGGGTCGGGTGGCTGTCTTTATTGAGGATCCCAGCGCCGTCATACGGCCAGCTATTGCTGGTATTGCCGCCGCTGATGCTAAATCCGTCGAGGGTGGCCCCGGTGGCGCCGATCACGATGTGGGAGCTGTTCTCTTCGTTGTTCGCCCAGCCGACATCATTCCCCAGCAGGTCGCCGCTGAGCGTGACCACGTTGGTGGTCCAGTCGCGCTCAGAGAGCAGCGCCTCGGTCCCGGCAAAGCCGCCGTAGATCGCCACGTCGGTTTTGAGCCTGAAGCTGGCGGCGCGGTCGCTGCCGGTAGTCG
>DAOTUS010000079.1:0-5696 GCA_034437415.1 Herpetosiphonaceae bacterium | reverse complement strand
GTCCCGGCGGCGCGGCGCTCCTCGATCACCCGCCAGACAATCCGATCGATCACCGCCGTGTTGGCCTTGATCCGCCGGTTGATCGCCAGCGGCAGCCAGGCCGGGACCGGCAGAATCAGGGTGGAGAGCTTGGTCATATCGGCCTGCAGTTCGTCGAGGGCGTGGCTAACCGCCTCGGCCTCGGCCGCAGTGACGTTGGCGTTGAACAGGGTTTTGGTGACGATGTTGAGGGTCAGCTTGGTCATCTCGTGGTCAACATCGATGGTGCTGCCGGTGCGCCAGGTGTCGAGCAGCGCAGTGGTGTGGGCGACCATCACATCGGCGTAGGCCTGGATGCGCTTCATGTGGAAGGCGGGCTGGACGAGCTTGCGCTGCTGCTTGTGGTTTTCGCCCTCGTTGGTCAGCAGGCCCAGGCCCAGAAAGCGGCCCAGCAGCGTGGCGTCGCGGGGATCCTTGGTGTGTTTGTCGCGGTGGGTGACCAGAAATTCCTGAATCGCCGCGGGGTTGTTGAGCAGGTAGACGTGAAATGGGCCGACCCGCGACCGAGTGATATCGCCGTAGGTGGCCATAGCGCGCATATAGTGCATCGAGTCGCGGTACAGGTCGAGCAGGCTGCCAAGCAGCCAGTTGCCGCGTGGCCCAGGGGGATTTAGGGTTGGCATAGCTACACCTCGTTACAAATATAACAAAGTATAGCACGGGGAAAATCAGAAATAAAGCGCTGGCGATTTCTCAGCAGGACACAGGCACAGCGCGATTAGGGCCAATGTTATCCCATTCCTCTGTCCTGTTATTCAAATTCCTCAACCTTGGTTTGGAGTACAGCACCTGTCTGTGCATCAACCCAAACAAAAAATGCCGTTTGTGTCCCTCGGGCATTGTAGCGGACCTTCCAGGCAATTTTTGTGGTACTTCTTAATTTCTCCGGCACACCATTCCCGGATTCAAGCACTAAAAAGAACGATAGCTCGCCTTTATCCTTATCTGGATACTGAGGTAGCTGCGTATTCGCCGTCAGCAGGGCCTCGTTCGGCGCAATGCGAACCAGACTGAATAAGGTATCAGCGTCTTTATACATGTGTGACCCTGTTCCCATATTGAGGATGGGCGACGCGGCCTCGCCTTGATTGAAGCGTGATTCAAATCCCGCTCGCGTGTCTGGATTAACCATCCATACTACGGTTCTTAAGGTGTTCGTATCAAGATAGCCTTCGTTAGATGACACCATTATCGTATCGAGCACAAGGGAGGCATCTACAGCACGCGCTTCTTTTCGAATACCCTCAACCGTCTCAATCCATGATGGCGCTTGCGCTGCTGGCGTGGAAGAGCAAGCCGCCAGTAAGAAAATCAAGAGTAATATCGGTAGCTTGATTATTGATCTCACAGGAATTCTCCAAAATAAACGAAAAAATACATTATCGGGTATGCGAAAGGTTCCTCCATAATACCATTCAGCCATAGGAATGATGCAGTGTGACCCCTCACCCCCAACCCCTCTCCGGGGTGCCCTCTGGGCCACGGGCGAGGGGAGCCACCATTGGTGTCGTATGGAAGCGCGATTATGCGTCATATTCAATGCTGAATGGTATGACAGCACTATCAGAACCAGACAACAAACAATGTTCCGCTTCCGCCAACAAGGATTGCTAAGAGCGAATGCTGTTTATTCACGTCCGAAGGCGCTAAATCCCGAAAGGATTAGTCCAAGAAGTAACATCGCCATACCAACGAGTTGGATACCTGCTAATTCGGGGGAGTTGCTATGCCCGATAACCCATACGTATATTAGGAAAAAACCCACCAGATTGATTTGAAAACCAAAAAACATCAACCGCGTAGAACGCTTCATCTATACATCTCCTTATGTACCCAGGTAAGGTCGCTAAGATAGCGTAAACCCTATGATTATAGCTGATAGAAATTGGACAGCTATTTGTACAGTCTAAGGAGAGCATCGTCGCCGTGTTTCGGTTATATACGACCGCGATGCTCCAATAGCTCACGAGCTATCCCTATTTCGTGGCGTCTGTCCATGTACTGGCTCTCTTGGCAAACTATCGCCGAGTATAACGATTCTGTGTGGGGAAAGCTGTGTCCTAGATCACATATTTCACACTTTGTCAGCCCGGTGGATCCGGCGCTAAGCAAGGCGCTTGGAGCGGCTGTAAAGCGCTGGGCGCGGTCAGGCTGGTATTTCTGACGTTTAAATGGTGGCTATGCTATACTCGAACTATTACCGGGCAGGCGCTGACGCCTGTCCCTACACGGAGGTAGACCCCATGTCCGAAGCAGTGATTTTAGGCGCCGTGCGCACGCCAATCGGGCGCCAGAACGGCACCCTGCGTGAGACCCGGCCCGATGTGCTGTACGCCCATATTCTGAACACGCTGCTGGAGCGCAGCGGCCTCGACGGCGCCCAGATCGAGGATGTGATTACCGGCTGCGTCACCAACATTGGCGAGCAGGGCGCCAACATCGGCCGCCTGGGCGTGATGCTCTCGAACCTGCCCCAGACCGTGCCCGCGGTGACCCTCAACCGCATGTGCGGCTCCTCGCAGCAGGCGATTCACTTTGCCGCCCAGGCCGTCGCCGCTGGCGATAGCAGCTTCGTGATCGGCGGCGGCGTCGAGTCGATGAGCCGCGTGCCAATGTTCTCCGACATTGCCGGCGGGTTCGCCGCGCTCAACCCCGCGCTGAACGACAAATACGAGATGGTCCACCAGGGCGAGTCGGCCGAGCGCATCGCCGCCAAGTTCGGCCTGAGCCGCCAGGCGCTCGACGAGTTCAGCTACGAGAGCCACATCCGCGCCGCCCAGGCCACCAAGGCCGGCCACTTCGCCAGCCAGATCGTGCCCGTCGAGGGCGTGGACAAGGCCGGCCAGCCGCTGCGCCTTGAGTATGACGAGGGCATTCGCTTCGAGCCCGACCTGGAGCGAATGGGCAAGCTGCACACCGTTTTCCGCGCCGAGGGCGTGGTGACCGCCGCCAACGCCAGCCAGATCTCCGACGGCGCTGCGGCGGTGCTGATCGGCGACCGCGAGCAGGCGCTGCTGGCCGGCCTCAGGCCGCGCGCCCGCTTCCGCGCCCGCGTGGTGGCCGCTGGCGATCCGACCCTGCAGCTGCTGGAAGTTATCCCGGCCACCCACAAGGCGCTGCAAAAAGCCGGAATGTCGATCAACGACATCGATGTGGTCGAGATCAACGAGGCCTTTGCCTCGGTGGTGCTGGCCTGGCAGCACGAGTTCAAGGCCGATATGAGCCGGGTCAACCCCAACGGCGGCGCCATCGCCCACGGCCACCCGCTCGGCGCGACCGGAGCCGTGCTGATGACCAAGCTGCTGCACGAGCTGGAGCGCCGCGATGCCCAGTTCGGCCTCCAGGTGATGTGTATCGGCCACGGCCAGGCGACGGCAACCATTATTGAGCGGATCTAGGAGCTGGTAGCTGGTAGCTGGTAGCTGGTAGCTGGTAGCTGGTAGCTGGTAGCTGGTAGCTGGTAGCTGGTAGCTGGTAGCTGGTAGCTGGTAGCTGGTAGCAGCCCTCCGTAATCTCACTGGCTATAAGTGATTAGAAAGCCCTAAAATCAATCAGGACCCTCACTAGCTACTAGCCACTAGCTGCTAGCTACTGAATAGGAGCACCAATGCAACTACAAGGAATCAGCGCCGTGGTCACTGGTGGCGCATCGGGGCTGGGCGCGGCGACTGTGCGACGGCTGCACGCCGCCGGGGCCAAGGTCATCATCGCCGATCGGAATGTGGAGACGGGGACGGCGCTGGCCGCCGAGCTGGGCGCGGGCGTGCTGTTCGCCGAGGTCGATGTCACCGATGAGGCCACGATGGTGGCGGCGCTCGATCTGGCGGTCAGTGCCCACGGCGGCCTGCACGCGCTGGTCAACTGCGCCGGCGTGGGCATGGCCCAGAAGATTCTCGGCCGCGACAGCGTCCACGACCTCGACGTGTTCAGCTTTGTGATCAAGGTCAACCTGATCGGGGTGTTCAACTGTCTGCGGCTGGCGGCGGCGCGGATGCAGCAGAACGAGCCAAACGCTGGCGGCGAGCGCGGCGTGATCATCAACACCGCCTCGATCGCCGCCTACGATGGGCAGATCGGCCAGGCCGCCTACAGCGCCTCGAAGGGCGGGATTGTCGCGCTGACGCTGCCGGCCGCCCGTGAGCTGGCCCGCTTCGGCATTCGGGTGGTCACGATCGCCCCCGGCATCTTCGACACCCCGCTGCTCGCCGGGCTGCCCGAGGCCGCCCGCCAGTCGCTGGGCGCGCAGGTGCCCTTCCCCTCGCGCCTGGGCGACCCGGCCGAGTACGGCGCGCTGGTGGCTCACATCGTCGAGAACCCGATGCTCAACGGCGAGACGATTCGCCTCGATGGGTCGCTGCGGATGGGGCCGAAGTAGGAGGCAGGGATCGGGGATCGGGGATCAGGGGTCGGGCGATAGTTCCTTCGTGGATCGCAACGATACTGAGATCAAAACCCGATCCCCGATCCCTGATCCCTGATCGCCTGCGCGAAGCGCAAAGGAGGACAGATGCTGGTTCTCGATCTGACCCGGCTGTTGCCGGGGCCGCTGGCCGGGCGTCTGCTGGCTGAGATGGGCTATCGAGTGCTGCGGCTTGTGCCGCCGAGCGGCGATCTGCTGGAGCTGGCCGCGCCGGAGGCCTACGCCTGGCTGCACGTCGGCAAACAAACCGAGACCGTCGATCTGAAGACGGAGGCTGGGCGCGAGCGGCTGCGGGCGCTGGCGGCCGAGGCGGCGATTCTGCTGGAGACCAATCGGCCGGGCGTGCTGGAGCGGCTGGGCGTTGGCCCGGCCGAGCTGCGGGCGATCAACCCCGGCCTGACGTATGTGCGGCTGGCGAACTATCGTGAGGCCGCCTTTCACGCCGCGCCCGGCCACGATCTGGCCTGCCTGGCCGCCGACGGTCTGCTCGATCGCTTTGGCGCCGCCACCCAGACCACCCAGCTGGCCGATGGGACCGCCGCGTTCTGGGTGGTGATCGCCGCGCAGGAGGGTCTGCGGCGGGGCGGCGGTTTCTTCGAGGTCTATCTTTCCGAGACGGCGCGGGCGCTGGCCTACCCGGCCCTGCCGGGGCTGGATGGCAGCCGGCTGTGCTACAGCGTCTATCCAGCGGCCGATGGGCGGGTGGTGCTGGCGGCGCTGGAGCCGCATCTGTGGGAGCGCTTTTGCCGCGCCGTCGAGCGCCCGGACTGGATCCCGGAGGCATTCGGCGCAACCGACGCCGAGAACCCGGTCTGGCTGGAGCTGTGTGCGCTGTTTCGGTCGCGCTCGACGGCCGAGTGGGAGCAGTGGGCGCAGGCCAACGTCGTGCCGCTGCGCGCTGTCGCCCCAGCGCGGGTGCCGGAGACCACCCTGCCGTGGGCGGAGGGCCCAGAATGAGCCTGTATGTCACCGCGAAACCAGCGCCGAATGTAACCTGTCAGCAGATATTTACTGGCCACAGCGAGTTCGTCCGCAGCGTGGCCTGGCATCCATCAGGCGCTGAGCTGGCCAGCGCCAGCGAGGACACCACGGTGCGGCTGTGGCGGTTCGATTGATCATATCAATACCTTCGCCAAAACGCTGATACGGGAGACTACTCCTTTTGGGTTACTCGAATCCTGTCTACTTTGGAACATTGGTCAATTTGTGCGGACTGATACGGGAGACTACTCCTTTC
>DAOTUS010000078.1:0-20840 GCA_034437415.1 Herpetosiphonaceae bacterium | reverse complement strand
TCCATGGACGTTTGTCTCCGAGCTGTGGTTGTCGTTACCCGCACTCTACGACAAACGTCCATATGTGTCCATCGGTCAGCGCACCCGCTGATCAGGCTCTATTTTGGCGAGGGTATTGAGAGCATGGTAGAATGACAAACGGGCGGCGTGGAGCCGCTTGTTTTCATGACATACCGCCTCTGGGCGGCTAACCTATAACACAAGGTTTTTATATGAGCAGACAATCAACGCGCCGGCGGCGCCTGGCCACCGCCGGAACGCGCCGAAGCCACTCCCGAATGCTGCCATCGCAGCTTGGCAGCCAGGCGCCTAAAAGTGCGGTTGGCCGCCGCCTAGCGCTGATTCTGGCGGCCTGCTTTGGCCTGGTGCTGCTGCTGGGCCTGCTCAGCGGGCTTGGCGTCGCGGTCGCCTACAACAATATCTCCTCCAACCTACAGCCTCGGCTGGCCCAGGTCAACACCTACAAAGCCTTTCAGGCCTCGCATATCTACGACCGCAACGGCACGCTGCTGTACGAATTTGTCGGCGCCGGCCGTCGCACCCCGGTCAAGCTGGAAGATGTTGCGCCCGATCTGATCAGGGCCAGCATCGCGGTTGAGGATGCCTCGTTCTACGAAAACTCGGGCGTAAACTACTTCAGTATTGTGCGCGCCACCTGGGCGAATGTTACCAAGCAGGATGTCGGGGTTGGCGGCGCGTCGACCATCACCCAGCAGGTCGTGCGCAATATTATTTTGACCAAAGCTGAGCGCGAAAGCGAAAATATCTACAATCGCAAGCTCAAAGAGATTGTGCTGGCCCAGGAGCTGAGCCAGGAGTTTAGCAAAGAAGAGATTCTGGAGCTGTACTTTAATGAAATTCCGTATGGCAACCTTTCCTATGGCATTCAGGCGGCCTCACGGAGCTACTTTGGGGTTGATGCCAGCGAGTTGACGCTGCCCCAGGCCACCTTGCTGGCCGGCCTGCCGCAGATTCCCACCCTCTACAACCCGCTGCAGTATGTTGATGAGAACCGGGTTTTGCCCGGCATGCGCCTGCCCAAAGATGTCTGGCTTGACCCGAGCTATGGCTACGCGGGCGTCGCCAATGTCGATAAAATCGCCCCGACCAAGTTCCGCCAGGTCGATGTGCTGCGCCAGATGGTGAAGCTGGGCGATCTGACCGAGCGCAAAGCTCGGGCGGTACTCGCCGAGGATCTGCAGTTCAAAACCCAGGATGTCAGCCTGCTGGCGCCGCACTTTGTGTTCTATGTGCAGGAGTATCTGGAGCGCAAATATGGCTCCGAGGTGGTCGCCAACGGCGGCCTGGAAATTACCACCACCCTCGATCTCGGCATGCAGGATATGGCCCAGACCGTCGCCTACTCGCGGATTTTGGAGCTGGAGGCGGGCGAGCGCAATATTCATAACGCCGCCGTGGTGCTGCTCCAGCCCAACACCGGGCAGATCCTGGGCATGGTTGGCTCGATTGGCTACAATCTGACCAAAGCGACCACGACGCCCGACCAGGAGGGCAATGTGCTCAATGGCAAAGATAACGTGACCACGCGGCAGCGCCAGCCTGGCTCGGCGCTGAAGCCGTTCACCTATATGGCCGGAATGGAGCAGTATCTGGCCACCGACGGCGCCAGCGGCCTCACACCGGCGACCGTAATCTGGGATGTGCCGACGATTTTCAACCCCCGCGGCGTGAAGTACGAGCCAGAGAACTACGATCTCAAGGCCCACGGCCCGCTGCGCCCACGCACCGCCGTGGCCAACTCGCTCAATATTCCCGCCGTCAAGGCGCTGAAAATCGCCGGGATTGTGCCAACCCTCGATCTGCTGCATCGTCTGGGGATCGCGCCAAGCAGTCTGGCCAACAGCCCCAACTACTACGGCCTGGCGCTGACGCTGGGCGGCGGTGAAGTGACCCCGCTGGATCTGGCCGTGGCCTACAACACTGTCGCCAGCGGCGGCCGCTACTTTGCGCCAACGCCGATTCTGAAGATTGCCGACTCGGATGGCAATCTTCTCGAAGAGTTCACGCCCACCTCCACCGCGCCAAACGCCGATGTGGTCGATACCAGCAAGTGTGTCGTGCCGGCGCTGGAGGACTACGTGCTTGGCACGCGGGTGCCCAACGGAACTCAGTGTGTCGATGGCCGCCTCGCCTACATCATCACCAATATGATCAGCGACAACGAGGCCCGCAAGCCGATCTTTGGCTCCAACAGCGTACTGAAACTCTCGCTGCCGGCGGCGGTGAAAACCGGGACCACCAACGAGTACCGCGATGCCTGGGCCGCCGGATTTACTCCGTTCCTGACCGTGACAGTGTGGACCGGCAACAACAATAACGAGTCGACCGGCAATGTCGAAAGCACCACCGGCGGCGGCACGATCTGGAACCGGGTGATGGAGCAGGTCTTCGCCAGCGACCGCATGATGCGCATGCTGGCCGAGCCGTACGGCGGGATTGAAACCATGCCCCAGGCCTTTCCTCGATCGTATCCCGGCGTGTTTAGCGAGTCGATCTGCGAGATCCCCGGCCCGTTTGGCGGCCGATCCGAGGAGCTCTTTGTCAATGGTATGAATGCGGGCGGCAACTGCGACCTGTACGAAAAGGTCGATGTGATTCGCCTCTCGGCCCGCCGCGACGATGATCCCGACGCCGCCACCAGCAGTGTCTACTGCCGCCCGGTTGCCGGGGGCAGCTATCCCGAGGGGTCGCGGGTAACCCTGTATGTCTGGAAGCTGCCGGAGAGCAACGACGATGAGAAAATTGATCTGACCAAGTGGAAAGACTTTAGCAGCTCCAGCAGCGATAGCGATATCGCCGTCTCATCGATCAATATTGATGAATTGCCCTCGTGCGACACCATTATTGTGGCCACGCCCACGGCCATGCCAACGCCAACGCTGGATCCGCTGGCGCCACCGACCGCGCCGCCGCTCCAGCCCGGCCAGCTTACGATGCCGAACCTGAAGGGACTGGGCGAGAATCAGGCCAAGCAGCTGCTGTACAGCATGGGCATTCGCCCGGAGAACATCATTGTCGATTATCAGGATCGCGCCCGCCTTGGCCCGGTGTTCGATCAGTTCCCCGCCTTTGCGGTGGTCAGCAGCCTGCCGGGAACTGGCACGGTGATCGATAGCACGACCACGATTATCCTGGGTGTCCGGGCGCCCGAGACCGCGCCGCCGCCGGAGCCGCCAACCGCCGTGCCCGCGCCGCCGCCGGAGCCGCCAACCGCCGTGCCGGAGCCGCCAACCGCCGTGCCGACAATCGCCCCCTAAGCGCGCATTCGCCACAGCGCACCATCACGCCGATGGGCGCTGTGGCCGTTTTAAGCGGCGACGTTTGGCAGCGGGGCCGATTTCCGCGTATAATGCGCGGCATGGAACCGATCTCGGGGCGGTTGCGGCCGGCCACGTTTCGATCACGCCCTTGCATTTCGATCTGACCAGCCAGTCCTGGGTCGATCGGCTCCAGACCATCGCCTGGTGACCCTAAGCGTTTTTGGCCTTCTGATGTTTGGTTTTTTGATATTTTGCTTTTTGACTGTGTAAATGACGCGTTACAAACTTCAAACCTCACAATTTGGGATTGTCAGTGGCATTCGCCAGGACGTTAGCGACCGCATCAGCAGCGCTGTTCCGGGGAATTTGTTTGCGCCCGAGGCCCGCAAGGGTCAGCTGTTTGTGCTCACCGAGGCGGTCAACGAGACCTCGCGGGGCAAAGAGGCCTGTGACCTGGTCGCCAAAACGATTACGGCCACCTACTATAAAGATAGCTCGTTCAGCATCACCTCCAGCCTGCGCCACGCGCTGAAGTCGGCCAACACGATGCTGTATGAGCACAACTACAAAGCCGCCCACCATCAAAAGACGGCGGTCAGCCTGACCTGCGCGGTGCTGCGCGACAACGATCTCTACATTGCGCAGGTCCAGCCAACCCAGGCCTATATCGCCCACAAGGGCCAGCTCCGCGCCCTGCCAACCTACCCCTCGTGGCAGGCTGGCTCGGCCTCGCCGTCGATGCTGCTGCCGAATGCGCTTGGCACCAGCCTGTTCAGCGAGCCCGAGCTGTATCGCAATGTGGTCGAACCCGGCGATGAGGTTATTCTGTGCTCCAGCCGCCTGGCGCGGGTGCTCGGCCGCACCGAGGCGGAGCGGCTGTTCTGCCTGGAGGATGCACCCTCGGCGCTCGAGGAGCTATACAATATCGCCCGCCGCAACACCCTGACCGAGGCCCACGTCGCGGTGATCGAGCTGCTGCCGATTGTCACCGCCGCCGCCCAGAGCGCCCCGCTCAGCGCCGAGGGGATCAGCGAGCGCGGCAAGGCGGCGGCCAGCGCGGTTGGCGACTGGATCAGCGATGTGACCGGGAATGCCGCGCTGCTCCTGCGCCGCCCGCCCGCCCACGGCGAGGATCCCGAGGCCAGCGAGAATGGCCTGCAGCCTAGCGACGATATCCATCCCACCTCGGCGATCACCGAGCCGCCAACTCTGCCCGCCGACCTGGAGGATATCGACCCACGCGATATGAACTGGCTGCGCGGGCGCTCCCGTGTGCGCCAGCGCGCCACCGCCGATACCGAGATCTGGCCGCCAAGCGCGTTTCTTGGCGAGGGCAGCACGGCTCCGGCGATGAGCGCCGCCTCCGGCCGGGCCACCATCCATCTGGGCGACAATGAGCCGCTGCCGGTGGATTTCGCCGCAATCCCGCAGCGCGATCCGATTCCGCCAGCCACCTTTGGCCAGCGGATGACCGCCCCTTTTCGCTACATTCTGGCCGCGTTCGTGACGTTTTTTGCCAATCTGGGCCGCGGTCGGCGCCTAAGCGCGGCGCCAATGCCACGCTTCGAGCAGTCGGCGCGCGGCCTCTCGTATCGGCGGACCAAACAGCGCCGCATCCCCTACACCGCAATTTTTACGCTGATTTTGCTGATCGGATTCGGCTACCTCTATCTGCAAAACCGCACGCTGCAAAATAACGAGACCAGCTATCAAAATGCCTTCAACGAGGCCAACAAGCAGTTTATCAGCGCCAACCAGGCCCCGACCGACGCCGAGGCGCTGGTGATTCTGACCACGCTGGAGACCCAGCTGACCTCGATGGGCGAAGACACCGGGCTGCTGGCCGACCCAACCCGCGAGGCCAACTACAAGAGCCTGCGCACCAAGGCCGATGATCTGCGTGCCAGCATCGAGCGCACCTCGCTGCTGAAGGACCTGGAGCTGGTGGCGACCCTGCCAACCACCAACACCGACGACACGATCGGGCGGCTGCTGGCGGTGCCAAACGATACCACGACCGACCTGTATTTTCTCGGCAACGAGAGCGGCACGCTGTTTCAGCAGCAGGCCGGCAGCTCAGCCCCGCCAGCGGTGGTGCTCGCGGAGGGCGCGGAGGTGCCGCCGACTATCGCTGCCCGGATTCGCTCGATGGTCTGGCGCGAGGGTGCGCTGGCGGCGATTGATGACGACGAGGCCTCGACCGCATTTCTCAGCCAGCCCGATGGCGCCTGGTTTACGCCCCGGCTCGATGGCAGCGAGCTGTGGCCCGCCCAGCCGTTTCCCGATATCGAAACCTTTGGCGGCAATCTGTATATCTGGATTCGCGGGCAGGATTCGACCGGGCAGATTCTGAAGTATGGCTCGGGCGAGTACACCAGCCTGCCCAGCGAGTGGATCACCGATGTGCCGCTCGATGTCGAGCTGAAGTCAGCGGTCGATATGGCGATCGACGGTAAGATCTATCTGCTGCGCTCGAATGGCTCGATCGTGGTCTTTGACGCCGGGGTCTACGAGAAAACCATCGCGGCGCCCGAGGTCGATCCGCCGCTGACCGCCAGCAAGATGGCGCTCTCCAACGTGCGGCCGGATGTCGGCAACGAGAGCCACTTTTTTATTATGGATACGATCAACCAGCGCATCGTCGAGCTCGACCAGGACGGCCAGATGGTGCAGCAGCTGCGCGTCCCGGCCACCAGCGCCATCAAGCTCGATCAGCTCACCGATCTGGCGGTGACGCCGCCAGGGCCGCAGGGCCGCCAGCTGTACATCGCCAACGGCAACCAGATCTTCAGCACCGTGATTCCGGCCCCGCCGCCGCCCCGCACGATCGATCGCTCCGGGCAGTCGAGCACCACTACCACGCCGGCGATCACGCCGACACCGTAGGCGCTGAGCAGTGGTGGCTGGCGGGATTGTTGGCGTTTAAGGCGACTTCTATCAATAATTTAAGGATACTGGGAATTTTATGAAAATTGGGATTATTGGCCTGCCAAATAGTGGCAAAACGACGGTTTTTAACGCGCTGACCCGTGGCACTATCGAGACCGCCGCCTACTCATCAGGCCAGATCGAGCCAAATATGGCGATGGTGAAGGTGCCCGACGAGCGGCTGGACGCGCTGGCCAAGCTCTACAAGCCCAAAAAATTCACCCCCGCCGATGTGCAGTACATCGATGTCGCCGGGATGAACAGCGGCGCCAGCAGCAGCGGCGGCCTCAGCCCGCAGTTCCTCAACTACATCAGCCAGGTCGATGCGCTGCTCCACGTGGTGCGGGCCTTTGAGGACGATAACGTCTCGCACGAGCAGGGCAGCGTCAACGCCGCCCGCGATCTGGCCTCGGTCGATCTGGAGCTGATGTTTTCGGACATGGCGATTATCGAGCGCCGCGTTACCAGGCTCAAGGGCGAGATCGGCAAGATGCAGCCCAAGGATCGCGAGATTCGCCAGCTGGAGCTGAACGCCCTCGAGCGCCTGTACGCCGGCCTGGAGGCCGAGCAGCCGATTCGCGCCCAGGATCCACTCAACGAGGATGAGGCGCGGGCGCTGCGCGGATTTCAGTTCCTCAGCGCCAAGCCCATGCTGATTGTGGTCAACATTGGCGAGAGCCAGCTGCAGAACCCGCCCGCCGTCGACTACAGCAGCCCCAACACGGCGGTCGTCGCGCTGGCCGGCCAGGTCGAGGCCGAGCTGGCCCAGCTCGAGGACGAGGACGCCAAGGCGTTTATGGACGACCTCGGGATCAGCGAGCCGGCCCGCGACCGGGTGATCAAGGCCTCGTACGCGATGCTGGGCCTGATGAGCTTCCTGACCGCTGGCGACGACGAGGTGCGGGCCTGGACCATCCGCAAGGGCACGCCGGCCGCCGAGGCCGCCGGGGCGATCCACTCCGACATTCAGCGGGGCTTTATCCGCGCTGAGATCGTGGCCTTCGACGACCTGATGGCGGCTGGCGATATGGCGGCGGCCAAGAAGCTCGGCACCGTGCGCCTGGAGGGCAAGACCTACATCGTCAAGGACGGCGATATCACCCACTTCCTGTTCAACGTGTAGGGCGTTGGGGATCGGGGTTTAGCTTAAATAAGCCGGAATAGCGGCATGTTTGACCTCACCCCGGCGCTGCGGCGCCACCCCTCTCCACCGCCGTGGAGAGGGGAAATACCCACGAATTTGCTTATTTGAACGGCATTGGGTTTAGCTCATAACAATGGTTTATTCCACAGAGGAGCGCCGTTCCAGTGAACGGCGCTCCTCTGTTGGTTGGCGGGTTAATGGCTAGAAATTAGCCGCTGGACTGGCCTCACCACGCGCCAGAGTCCCGCCGCGATCAGCCCGCTCGCCAGCCCGAAGATCGTTCCGCAGAGTGACCAGATAACCATTCCGGGAACCAAAAACTTTTCATAGCCGTTGCCCATCTGTCCGCCATAGAAACCGATGAGAAAGAGTGATAGCATACTGATGCCACCTGCGATCATCCCAATTATTAATCGATGGACAGTCTTTAGCGGAATAGACACAAACACGCTGGTGATGACGAAAAATGTTATCCATTCGATATAGCCACCATAGAGATTGAGCGTATTTTCAACAATGTATCCACACCCCGCTCCGATTATGACTGCGCCGATCCAAACCCCAATCCGCTGTTGATCCACGGCAAGCTCCTCCAAATAACTCGATTTGGCTAGGATATCCCTGTGCGGAAGATCGTGCAACGTGACGTTGACTGGCTTCGGGAGATTCGGCTTCGACAGGCTCAGCCAGCGGGGTTTTGCGCTGGCTGGCATGACCGGGGTGAGGTCAAAATCGCGCCGTGCCAATGGACGTTGTCCATCCCCCAGCGCCCTTCTGGTATACTGACCCGGCGATTCGATCTGAGACAAGGGAACGCCACCATGCCGATGCTCCACTTCAAGGGGAAATCCATCGTTCAGACCTACCACCTGACGCTGCCGTTCTGCCAGTTCGAGCCAGACGCCGCCGTCACGCTGTCGGCCAGCCCCGGCCTGCACGACAATCTGCTGGTCCAGGGCGATAATCTGCTGGCGCTCAAGGCGCTGCTGCCCTCGTTTAGCGGCAAGGTCAAGTGTATCTACATCGACCCGCCCTACAACACCGGCAACGAGCACTGGGCCTACAACGATAATGTTAATAGCCCGATGCACCAGGAGTGGCTGCGCCAGGTGGTCGACCGCGATGACCTGACCCGCCACGATAAGTGGCTCTGTATGATGCTGCCCCGCCTGCGCCTGCTCCACGAGTTGCTCCGCGAGGACGGGGTGATCTTTATCTCGATCGATGATAACGAGGTCCAGCATCTGCGCATGCTCATGGATGAGATCTTTGGGGAAGAGAATTTTGTGGCAGGTTTTGTCTGGCAAAGACGTGTATCACCTGACAGTGATGAGGCATTTGTTACCAATACGCACGATTACATATTATCTTTTGCTAAAAATAAAACAATAACTAAATTTAATCGTCTTGTCAGAACTGAAGAAGCGAATGCTCGTTATTCCAATCCAGATAACGATTCTAGAGGACCGTGGACTTCCAGTGATCTTACGCGACGAGAATATCGTGAACACGATTATTACGCGATCACACTACCAAGCGGCAGAGAAGTATGGCCAGCATCGGGACGCAGTTGGAGTGTTCCACGCGAAAGTTATCAAAAACTTGTAGCGGAAAATCGCGTATGGTTTGGGCCTGATGGTGATGCAATGCCACGAAGAAAAAGATTTATTGCTGAAGTGCGCGAGGGGCTTGTTCCAACTACGTGGTGGTCAAAAGATGTTGCTGATGATAACGCTTCTGCAAAACAAAATTTGCGAGAATTGTTTCCCGAAATTCAAGATATTTTTGCAACACCTAAACCTGTGAAACTCATCAAAAAGCTGTTAGAACTTGCCACCAACCCCGCGGGCGGCGACATCGTGCTCGACTCATTTGCTGGCAGCGGCACGACCGGGCAGGCGGTGCTGGCGCTGAACGCCGAGGACGGCGGCAACCGTCGCTTCATCCTGATCGAGCAAGAGGAGTACGCCCGCAGCCTGACCGCCGAGCGTCTGCGCCGGGTGATCGCCGGGGTGCCAGCGGCCAAAGACGAGACCCTGCGCAACGGCCTGGGCGGCTCATTCAGCTTCTACAGCCTGAGCCAGCCGCTCGACGAGCTGGGCCTGCTGACCGGCGAGACAATGCCGAGCTACCGCGAGATGGCCCGCTACGTCTTCTTCAACGCCACCGGGCACCACCTCGACGAGGCCCAGGTGGATGAGGAGCGCGGCTATCTTGGCAGCACCGCCAAATACGACGTCTACCTGATCTACCAGCCCAGCGTGGAGTATCTAAAAACCCACCCGCTGACCCTGGAGTGGGCCAAGCAGCTGCCCGAGGCGGCGGGCAAGACCCGGCTGGTCTGCGCCTCGCACAAATACGTCGATAGCGAGTGGCTGCTGACGCTGCGGATGGAATTCTTCCAGCTCCCATTTGCCCTGACCCGCTTTCGCGGCTAAAATTAAGCCCTCTCCCCCAGCCCCTCTCCGGGGTGCCCTCTGGGCCACGGGAGAGGGGAGCCGAGGATCTACTCTTCCCCTCTCCCGCGCACAGGGAGAGGGGTGGCTGCCGCAGCAGCCGGGGAGAGGGCCAACCCTGCCAACCAACAAAGGAACACCTGTGGAACTGAAAAGCTACCAACGCACGGCGCTCAACGCGCTGCAAACCTATCTTACGAACCTGCGGGAGACCGAGGCCAAGCGCGACCAGCTGGCGGCGCTTGATCTGGGCATTCCCTACGCGTGGGATAGTGATGCGTGGAAGAAAACCGTGGGCGACAGCGTCTACCACGGCAGCACCGCGGGCAACGGCATTGCGGTGCCGAATATGTGCTTTAAAATCCCGACTGGCGGCGGCAAAACCCTGCTGGCGGTGCAGGCCGTCAACAGCCTGAAAAGCTACTACGGCGGGCGGGCGGGCGTGGTACTGTGGGTGGTGCCGACCGCCCAGATCTACGCCCAGACCCTGGGCTACCTGCGCGACCGCGCCCACCCGTACCGCCAGGTGCTGGACAGCGTGAGCGGCGGCAAGACCCTGGTGCTGGAGAAAGACGCCACCTTCGGCCCCGCCGACGCCCAGTCGCACCTGATTGTGCTGCTGCTGATGCTGCCCTCGGCCAACCGCCAGACCCGCGAGACTCTGCGGATGTTCCGCGACCGCGGCGGCTTTGATGCATTCTTCCCCCTGGAGGATGACTACGCCGGCGTAGATGCGCTGCTCAAGCAGGTGCCCAATCTGGACACCTACGCCGCCGCCGGGCTGGGCGCGATGCTGAAACACTCGCTGGGCAACACCCTGCGGCTGCTCACCCCGATTATTGTGCTGGACGAAGGCCACAAAGCCTACAGCGTGCTGGCCCAAAAAACCCTGCTTGGCTTCAACCCCTGCTTTATCCTGGAGCTATCGGCCACCCCGCCGCCGGCCGCCAACATCCTGGTCAGCATCAGCGGCCGGGCGGTGCATCAGGAAGGCATGATCAAGCTCGACCTGAACCTGCACACCCTGGCGACCAGCGACTGGCGCGACGTGCTGCGCGAAAGCGTGCTGCGCCGCGACGAGCTGGAACACGCCGCGATCGAATATCATGCCAACAGCGGAACCTACATTCGTCCGATCACCCTGATTCAGGTCGAGCGGACCGGGCGCGACCAGCGGGCCTCTGGGCGCATCCACGCCGAAGACGTGCGCGAACACCTGATCACCCACTGCAACATCCACCCGCAGGAGATCGCGGTCAAAAGCAGCGAAAAAGACGAGATCGAGCGCATCGATCTGCTCAGCCCCGAGTGTGCGATTCGCTACATCATTACCAAACAGGCATTGCAGGAGGGCTGGGACTGCCCATTTGCCTACATCCTGACCGTGCTGACCAACCCAAGCGCCAAAACCGGCCTGACCCAGCTGATTGGGCGAGTGCTGCGCCAGCCGTATGCCCGCAAAACCGGGGTTGGCCTGCTCGACGAGAGCTACACCTACTGCTACCGCAAAGATGCCGGCGCCCTGACCCGCGAGATCATCGCCGGGTTCAACGACGAGGGTCTGGGCGATGTCACCGGACAGATCGTCGACCACAGCGCCGCAGCGAACAACGGCGCTTCAGACACCTGGGCCAGCATTCGCCCGGAGTTCGCCGAGTGGGCCGGCAATGTGTACCTGCCCTGCTTTGTCGTGCCAAACGGCAGCGGCGGCTGGCGCGAGATCAACTACGACGGCGACATCCTCAGCCGCATCCCGTGGGACGAGTTCGATCTGAGCCGCTTTGACACGCTGGCTCTGCACGCCACCCGCCCAACCAACAGCGTCTGGCGGATTGGGATCGACCCGAACAGCGCCCACCTGGCCACCGTCGAAGCCGCGCTGATGACGCTCGACCCGGTCTATCTGACCCGCCAGCTGAACGATGTGGTGCCCAACCCCTGGGTTGGCTTTGCGCTGGTGCAGGAAACCCTGCGCCGCCTGCGCACCCGCTGGAGCGACGCCGAGATTGTGCGCGACCTGGCCTTTGTGCTTGATGAGCTGCAAAAGCTGGTTCTGGCCGAAAAGCGCCGCCTGGGCAAACAGGTCTTTCTGGAGCTGGTCAACAGCGGTCAGCTCAAGTTCTTTCTGGTGCATGGCTGTGCCGGCAGCGCCATCCCCGAGCGAATCAAAGTGCGCGGCACCCGGCGGCTGAACCGCGAGTCGGGCGCCCCGCTGCAGCGCTCGCTGTTCGACCCGCTCAAAGAGGACGACTACAACACCCTGGAGCAGACCGTGGCGCTGTATCTCGACCAGCACGAGTGGGTGCTGTGGTGGTGGCGCAACCTGGTGAAATCGGGCTACAGCGTGCAGGGCTGGCAGGCGCACCGCATCTACTCCGACTTTGTGGTGCTTGGGCGCGACGTCGAGGACGAGTCGCCGGAGCCAATCAACCAGATCTACGTGCTGGAGACCAAGGGCATCCATCTGAAAAACGACGACACCGACTACAAGCGCGAAGTCTTTGAGCTGTGCAACGATCTGAGCAAGAAAAAGGAATGGAACGACATTACCAAAGACTTCAGCGACCATAACGTCCACTTCCAGGTGATCTTCGAGGACGAGTGGCGCCGGATCCTCAACGCCATGTTCCAGTAGGCCCAGATTGCTGGCTGAGCCTACTGGAACATGGCGTTTTGGCTTCGACAGGCTCAGCCAGCGGGGTTTTGGGCTGGCCTGAGCACGCTACGGCGTAACGATCACGCTGCCCTGCATTGAGGGATGGCGCTGGCAGAAGTAGCTGTAGGTTCCCGCCTGAGCGAACGTGAAGCTGTAGGCGCCGTTGAGATTTAAGATCCCGGAGTTCAGCGGGCCGCCGGGGGCGTCGTGGGTGCCGCTGTTGACGGTATGGCCAATGTCGTCCTGGTTGCGCCAGGTCACGCTGGTGCCAATTTTGACCTGCAGCGGGCTGGGGTTGAAGGCGAAGACCTTAATCGCCACCGTCGCGCCAGCCGCTGGGGCGGACCCGGAGATCTCCTTGCCCAGCAGGCCCAGCAGGACTTTAAACTCGTTGGGGTTGTTGGGGTGCCCGAAGCGGGCCCGCTCGAACCACTGGGTCAGCACGGTGTCGCCGCTGCTGTTGGTGACCATCGTTGGCGCCGTCAGCGGATAGCCGAACAGGGCCACGCTTTCCTCGGGGCTGGTGCCGCGCCGGCCATCGAACTCCAGGCCGTGGCTCTCCCAGTAGGCCTTGAAGCCCAGGCCGGCGCCCTGGTTACAGACATTGTGCCCGGTGACCGGGAACCAGCGACAGCCCGCCTTCTCGCCAGGCTCGGGATTTTTCAGGTCGGCGGGCAGGTTGGCGGGGAGCGACTCTTTGCCGAGCAGTCCGAGCAGCACATCGTAGGGCGCGGCATTTTCCGGGTGCAGCTCGAAGCGATTGCGCTCGAACCACTGGGTCAGATAGGTTTGGCCGGTGTCGCGGTTGACCTCATTGCGGGGCGCGGTGATGGGGTAGCCAAACACCGGCACGCCGCCGTTCTGCTCCCAGTACTCGCGGAAGCGCCCGCTGATACACCGGCCGGTCTGCTCAAAGCAGCGCTCCTCGGCCGCCGCCGCTGGCCTGGTGGCGCTCTGCAGTCCACCGACCATGATCAGCGCCAGCAGCAACCGCCATCCAATTTGATACACACTCCGATTCATTGAAACCTCCTAGCGCATTACGCTTAATTACTGGGTGACTTTAACTATTCCGACCATCGAGTTATGCTTGCGGCACAAGTAGGCCAAGTCGCCGCCACTGGTCAAAGATGGGTTAGATAGCGAATCGGCTGGTTGGCTCACAATTTCATGCTGCCAGGCATGGTATGATTGGGCACTTGATCGCCCGATTATTCAGCTTCGTCATACCCGGTTAGCATGGGTGCACCGCTGTGTTACCTACTATTTCGACAGGAACTGCTCAAGTGGATGCATAGGCTTTATCCAGATTTCAAAAC
Source organism: Herpetosiphonaceae bacterium (assembly GCA_034437415.1). GTDB lineage: Bacteria > Chloroflexota > Chloroflexia > Chloroflexales > Herpetosiphonaceae > JACCRK01. The sequence continues at coordinate 7,056 of DAOTUS010000078.1, read as the reverse complement.
GGTGATCGATGGCGATGCACAGATATTATCTAGATTTAGTCCTATTCTGATATGCAGCTGCACAATTCTTGCTTAAGTAGCCAGATTGCATCCATGAACCTGTTGATTGACGTAAGTCTGAAGCAAGAAAGGCCTCAAAGTGGCTAACCTATCATCAAATAATTCATCCAGACTGGCCTATGACTACACCGCCGAGAGAACCCAAACGCCTGATGAGCAGGATCTTGCGCTGGTGGCGTTGTTGGTGGCCGGCGATGAGCAAGCCCTTGAGGTGCTGTATCGCCGCTATGCCCGTCCAGTGTTTTCGCTGGCCCTGCCAGCGGCGGGCGGCCAGAACATCTTTGGGATTACGATCGAGCCGGCCGGCGGCAGCGCGCAGCCAACCTCGACGCCGATTTTGCTCGGGGAGCAGCTAGCAGCTAGCAGCTAGTAGCTGGTGGGTTTTGTGGTTTCACCTCTGGCCTGGGGATAGTCAGACAGCATCTAAAACGCCAAACGCCGCCAGCACACGTGAGTGCTGGCGGCGTTTGCTGTTTAGCCTAGGCGGCGGCTGAGAGCGGCCGCAGGACGGCAAACTGCGTCTCTTCGTCCTCGCGGGGCAGAGTCGAGACACTGACCGCCAGCTTCTCCTGGACCTGGTACTCCTTCAGGCCCATCTGGTGGACGAAGGTCTCCAGCGGCTCAAGATCGGATGCCTCCAGGCTCTGCTGGGGATTATTGTTGTACATTGGAATCACCAGCTTGGGCTGGATCTCGCTGATCACCTCGGAGAGCACGTCGGGCTTCATCACCCAGCTGCCGTCGCCGACCGGCGCAAACACCACGTCGACCTCGCCAATGTCGTCGATCTGGCTGGCCGTCAGGCTGTGGCCCAGGTCGCCGAGGTGGCAGAAGGCGATATCGTCCAGATGGACCACATAGACCGTGTTGTGGCCCTGTTTCTTGCCATCGGCGCTCGCGTGAGCGGTGTCGATGCCGCGGATCAGGATATTTTTGACCTCGTACTCGCCGGGGCCGTCGGCCAAAAAGACCGTCTCTGGCTCCTTCAGCGGCTTGACCGCGCCAACGTTGTTGTGGTCGCCGGAGTTGTGGCTGACCGCCACGATGTGCGCGGTTGGCTTGCCAATCTCCAGCCCGACCGAGCGGTCGAAGGGGTCGAACAGCACAACGCCTTCGCGTCCTCGAATCCGAATGCAGGCGTGGCCCAGGTAGGTTATCTCTGCCATATGTTCCTTCCGTTTAGCACAAATTTTCGTGCTTTATTATACCACTCCCTCGGCTTTGAGGCCGCAGCTATTCGGGTTTATCGGCGCTTAATTTGATGATTGGGCGCTTTTGGCGCGAGCGCCCATGCCCTGGGGAGCGGGCCTCCTCGACTGACGACTCGGCGATGTTCTGCTATGATACTGGCTATGATGACTTTGCCGACATACAGCATTATTGCCCGCGCCCTGACCAGCGAGGAGCCGCTGGAGGCGCGCCTGGATGCCTGCTTTCATGTACTCCACAGCGCCCTGCCCCATCTGGATGTGCGCCTGACCGTGTGGGATGGCGCGGGCGGCACGTCGAGGGCGTTCTCGCCGCTGGGGAGCGAGCGGGTGCGCTGGGACAATGCGCGGGTGACCCAGGTGGCCCGCCGCCGCCAGCCGCTGGTGCTCGATCAGCCTAGCGCCCCGGCGCTGCCGCCAGCGCCCTGGACTGGCGCCGCCGCCCAGCCCGCCGTCCAGCCAACCGATGGCCCAAGCTATATGGGCCTGCCGGTGCAGTGGGAGGGCCGCCTGTGGGGCGTGCTGGAGGTGCGGCGCTCCGGCACCTTTACCGCCGGCGAGCGCACCCTGATCGGCGGCGTGCTGCCCCTGCTGGCGGCGGCGATTGGCGAGGAGCAGTGGGGCCGCCACGCCGACACCGCCGCGATCGAGTATCAGCTCGATCTGCGGGCGCTGGCCCGTGACCTGGAGGCGCCGCTGGAGATCCAGCCGCTGCTGACGCTGCTGATGCGTCGGGCGATGGACGCGACCGGCGCGGTGGCGGGCGCGATCAACCTGGTCGATCGGGAGCGCGGCGAGTACACGCTGACCGTCGCGCAGGGCTATCCCAAGCCGTCCGGCCCGACCGACCGCCGCACCTGGCCGTGGAATGTGGGCGTGGTTGGCCGGGTGGCCCGCACCGGCAAGGCCGCCCTGCTCACCGATGTCGCCCACGACACCGAGTGGCTCTCGGCCAGCCCGGACGTGCGCGCCGAGATGATTGTGCCGGTGCGGATCGAGGGCGTGACGCTGGCGGTGCTGGTCCTGGCGACCACCAGCGACCCGGCGTTTAACACCAACGACCTGTATTTTGTGCAGGCGCTGGCGGATGTGGCGGCGCGTCCGCTCCAGCGCGCCCTGAGCTACGGCGAGCTGCTGGAGGCCCGCACCCAACTTGGCCAGACCCTGGAGAGCCTGCCGCTGGGCCTGGCGCTGACCGACCTCGATGGGCGGGTGCTGCGCACCAACCCGGCCTGGTATCGGCTGTGGCAGATCGATGCGCCCAGCGATGAGTCGGCCCTGTATGTGCCCTGGGATCTGCTGCCCGTGCTGCTCAAGCGCCTGTCGCACCCGCTGGAGCTAACCGATTTCTTCGCCGAGTCGCAGGCCAAGCCCAGCGAAACCTTTGAGCTGACGATGCGCCTGAGCGAGCCGCCCCAGGATATCAAGCTGCGCTCCACGCCGGTGCTGGACGCGCAGGGCACCCACACTGGCAGGCTGATCATCACTGAAGATATCACCCGCGAGCGCGAGATCGACAAGATGAAAAACGAGTTCGTCTCGGTGGTCTCGCACGAGCTGCGCACCCCGCTGACCTCGATCCTCGGCTACACCGAGCTGCTGCTGGCCCGCGACTTCAAGCCGGTCGAGCGCCAGGAGTTCATCCAGACCGTCTACGACCAGGCCAACCAGCTCTCGAAGATGGTCGATGACCTGCTCAACCTGTCGCGCCTCGACGCCGGCCAGATCAAGCTCAGCCGCTGGGTGGTCTCGCTGCACCAGACCATCCGCGATATCACCAAGCAGCTCAACGAGACGCTCTCGGAAAAACACCGCCTGCTGATCGACATCCCCGAGTCGATCCCGCCGATCTACGCCGACAAAGATAAAATTCGCCAGATTCTGACCAACCTGCTGTCCAATGCGATCAAGTACTCGCCCGGCGGCGGCCAGATCGCCCTGATTGTGCGCGAGCTGCGCCAGCCGCCGCCAAGCGCACCGCCGCTGCCACAGGAGCGGGCCATCCTGATCGCGGTCCACGACCAGGGCATGGGCATCGCCGCCGCCGATCTGCCCAATGTGTTCGCCCGCTTCTTCCGGGTCGACAACTCGACCACGCGCAAGATCGGCGGCACCGGGCTGGGCCTGTCGATCTCCAAGGCGCTGGTCGAGCTGCACGGCGGGCGCATCTGGGTGACCAGCGCGCTGGGCAAAGGCTCGACCTTCTGGCTGACCCTGCCGATCGCCAACGAGCTGGCGAGGCGCGGGAACTAGTAGTCCGTCATGGCTATCTTGAATAATAGCCATTTGATTGATGAACGAGTCAAGTTCAAGCATCCTACTCCTTCAGTGTAGCGTTGACGGACTACTAGGCCATCAAAAGAAGTAAAATAGATCAAAACCAGATTGATCTAACCCAGGAGGTTTGCTATGAATGCAATGTGGCAAGATTTGGCGGCAGTCGATCAGGATCCTGATAAAGTGGGCGGAGTGCTGGTATTTCGTGGAACGCGGGTTCCAATCGCCGCCCTATTTGAAAATCTGCGCGATGGTGCCACGGTGAGTCAGTTCCTTGAGTGGTTTCCTGGGGTCCAACGCGCCGATGTCGAAGCTGTCCTTGAACATGAAGTGCTGCTGCTCACCCACGTAGAGGTTGAATGAATATCCTTTTCGATCAAGGAACGCCAGTGCCGCTACGCAAACATTTGACTGAACATACCGTCGCGACTGCCTATGAACAAGGCTGGTCCAGCCTAAGCAACGGAGATTTGCTCAGCACTGCTGAAGAGGCAGGCTATAATCTTCTGATTACCACCGATCAGAACCTGCGTTATCAGCAGAATCTTACAACCCGGAACATCGCAATTCTAGTTCTACGCTCGACTTCGTGGCCGCGTATTCAACAGCATGTGGACGCCATTCGCACAGCGGTTGAGCAGATGGTGAGCGGTGCGTATGCAGAAGTAGAGCTAGATTAATGGAGCAATTATGACAACCCTCACTATCGGCGACCCGGCCCCGGAGTTCGCGCTGCCCGCCGACAACGGCGAGACGGTGCGGCTGGCCGACTTTCGCGGCAAAAAAGTAATTCTGTACTTCTATCCCAAGGATGATACGCCCGGCTGCACCTCGCAGGCCTGTGGCTTCCGCGACGCCTACCCGCAGATTGCGGAGCGCAACGCCGTGGTGATCGGGGTCAGCCCCGACAATGTGAAGTCGCACCTGAAGTTCAAGACCAAGTTCGACCTGCCGTTTCTGCTGGTCGCCGACACCGACCACGCCCTGGCCGAGGCCTACGGCGTGTGGGCTGAGAAATCAATGTACGGGAAAAAATATTTCGGAATCCAGCGCAGCCACTTCGTGATCGACGAGGAGGGCCGCCTGCTCGATGTCCAGGGCAAGATCAGCCCGGCCGATAGCGTGGCGCAGGCGCTGAAGGTTGTTGGAGTAGCTGGCAGCTAGTGGGTTGGATTTGATGGCTTTTAGGAGCTATAGCTGCTGTCGTTCGGCCTTACTAGCTGCTAGCTACCAGCTACTAGCTGCTGAATTAATCGTACCAGCAGCCAGCTGCCAGCGACTAGCTGCTAAATATCTGAGGTACCCAAAATGTATCGCTCAATCTTTCGACCCGACCTGTTTGCGGGCCAGACCATCATTGTCACCGGCGGCGGCACCGGGATTGGGCGGGCGATCGCCCACGAGCTGGCCAGCCTGGGGGCGCACGTGGCGCTGGCGGCGCGCAAGGAGGAGAATCTGCTGCGGGTGCGCCAGGAGATCGTGGCGGCTGGCGGCAGCGCCGCGCACTATCTGTGCAATATCCGCGATGAGGCCCAGGTTGTGGCGCTGTTCGCGGCGGTGGTGCAGGAGCGCGGCCAGGTTGATGGGCTGGTCAACAACGGCGGCGGCCAGTTTCTCTCGCCCGCCGAGCATATCTCGCGCAACGGCTGGCACGCGGTCGTCGAGACCAACCTGAGCGGCACATTCCTGATGTGCCGCGAGGCCTTCAAGCAGTCGATGGGCGAGCGCGGCGGGGCGATCGTCAACATTGTCTCCGAGATGTGGCGCGGCTTTCCGGGGATGGCCCACTCCGGGGCGGCGCGGGCGGGCGTGGTCAACCTCACCCAGACGCTGGCGGTCGAGTGGGCGCGGGCGGGTGTGCGAGTCAACGCGGTCGCCCCCGGCCTGATTCGCTCCAGCGGCCTGATGAATTATGGCGAGGCGATGCAGCCGATCATCGAGCAGATGGTCCAGCATCAGCCGACCAAGCGCATGGGCAGCGAGGCCGAGGTCGCCGCCGCCGTGACGTTTCTGCTCTCGCCCGCCGCCAGCTACATCAGCGGCGATACCCTGCGGGTCGATGGCGCTGGCTCGCTCTGGCGCCACGCCTGGGAGATCGAGGATCACGCCAACGCGCCCCAGCCCTGGCTGGGCTTTGAGCCGGAGTAGCCTCCCTAAACCAGTCAGGCCGCCGAGCTGCTTGGGCGGCTCGGCGGCCAGGGTTGGGATTGCGTAGCGTGGTTCGGCGGCACTTACGCTCAGGTCAAAATCAAGCCAACAACTACCACTCAACAACAACAGGATAGCGCTACTATCAAGGGTGAATTCTTGGGTGATTAACGCCGTCGATTACGACGCTTGTTTTGTCGGCGTAATACATGCTTTTGCACCCACTCCACAAATCCATCTTGAGCCATATAGCCAGGATTGTCACGACCCTTAGAAATACCTTTTGCCCTCTCCCACATCTCATCATCAGTCACCATGAGGGTATAACCATTATGTTCAAGGGTTTGGTAGAGCACCATAACACCAGTGCGGTTATTTCCATTGTGGAATAAATGACCAGCAATGATTCTCCAGCAAAGAACGGCTGCCTTCTCAGATGCTGTTGGGAATAGTTCTTGGTCGAAATAGGTTTCTTCTACCTCTTGAGTAATCTGATGGATCATGCCCTCTACCCGTACGTTGTCTGGCTCGATAAAAACATCATCGCCAGATGATTCTATCATCTGGCGATTAAGGTCGATTATGGCTTCAACCGTTAGTCCGCGGAAAGTTTGCGCCATAGTTCGGCTTTTTCCTTCAACAGTCGGGCCGTAACAGCTTTCACTTCAGCAGTAGGCACAAATTCGACTCGCGCCCGGACGCGCTCAAGGTTCTTCTCCGGCGGGGCAACGCGCTCATTCTTGAAAGAACCTTGCGTGTTGTGACGCTGTGGTTGCGATTGGCCGCGCTTGATAGCGCTCGCCTGCCGCTCCTTAATGGTTTGTTCTTTCATCGACATGCTGTCCCCCTTACAAGTTATTAGCCTAGTGTAATGTGGATAAAATGTGTATAGTGCAGTACCCAACATTATACCCAGCCGGATATGTCATGTCAATGACACATGGTTAAGCGAGTTTTGTGCCAAGAGTTGTAGTCGATTAAGAATGAGGTGCCAGCCACGTAGTTACTAAAATTTTACGGCTCTTCTGATAGCGGCGCATCAAAATCATCGCTGATCCAGCCCATTCCGGCGTGCAGACCGGCAACTCGTGCTGGTGTCTCGTCGTGAAAAGCGACAAGCCGCATTACAGGCTTTTGTCCATCAGTGATAATCACTTCATTGCCATCACTGACGAGCGACCATAGCTCCAAAAGTCGGGTCTGGGCATCGTGGACATCAATTGTTTTTGTCATCAATTTGTCCCTCCATCAATACCCTCGCCAATTTGCCATTCATCACCTCAACGCCTTGAGCGTCGTGTCACCGTGATAGCAATGGCTCGGCGAAATTAAAAGTCGATCTGGGTTTTGCTGAGACAATTTC
>DAOTUS010000077.1:0-3068 GCA_034437415.1 Herpetosiphonaceae bacterium | reverse complement strand
ACGATTCGGCTCAATCGGCTTGGAATGATCCTGGCCTGGCTGGCCATTGTGATCATCCCCCGTCTACTCCCGCTGATCCCCGAGCGGATTGGGACGTGGCCGTGGAAGGCGGTTCTCTGGAAATCATTTGGGCCGTTTCTTCTGCGCCCCATCCCAAAGCCTGGTGCGCCGCCGCTGCTGCAGTGGATCTATTGGATTGCGGCCGCAGTGGGGCTGTGGATGGCGTGGAAGCTCGTCGAGCACTGGATCGCGATGCGTGTTCAGATGGTCACTCCGGCTCCGCGCACCTACCTGCGCCTGCGCGTCCCTGCGGATGCGCAGCTTGGCGGGCAAAAAGATGGCGTGACGCTCCTGAGCCAGATTGCAGCGCTCATTCCAGCGCGGAACCTCCGGCGGGGTGATCCGGTGCCGGTCGTTCTGCGCTGGACCGGGCGGCGGGAGCAGGCCGCGCAACAAGGCGTGAGTCTGGCCGGCGCACCGACCCTGACCACAACCATTCAACGGATGCTGCAAGGCGTTGCCGAGCGCGCTGAGGCGACGGAACAGCCCGATCCGCTCATTGCGGCCCTGTTTGACCCGAAGAAGCCTGACGAGCAGCGGGTGCTGTGCTGGGCCGATGTGCGGCTGCAGGCGGGCGATGATTTGCCGATCAATATCCCTGGTGACCGGGAATGCCCGCTGCTGGAGACGCTTGTTCCCTCCCTCGCGCCCCAGGCTGATGTGATCGTGTCGGATGTGCAGGTGCTGATCAGTGGCCACACGGCAAAAACGTGGCGAACCCGGGTGCTGGCCCAGCTCGAATCCATGAAGCTGGACACCGGCAGCCAGGAGCAGCGCATGATGAAGGCGAAGGCCGATGGCCCTGCCGTTGAGGTGACCATTCGGCTGCTGACCGTCGCGCTCTCGGCCCAGGCCGGGGACGTGATGATTCGGACCATGGCTGGAGCGCTCTCACGATCGGCCCAGGGGATGGGCCTGGCGCACCAGCAGCTGCAGTGTGGGCCAATGCAGACCCTCCCAGCGCGGATGGGTGCCCCACCTGCGGCAGGGAGGTTTGTACGTCTTGGTCTGTGGGCTTCTGTGCTGCTTGTAGGAGTGCTGCTTGCGGGCCTCGTGGCCGTTCGCGCACCACGGCCCACGGTCGTGTGGCTGGTGCCGCTGGTGCCGCTGGCAATCCCCGCGCTGGTTGTGCGCCAGCGTGACCGCCGCAGCGGACGAACGACCTATCAGCAGCATCAGCATGTGCTGCATAGTGTGCCGCCCATTCAAAACCCGCAGGTCGTGCCGCTGATTGCCGACTGGTTCAAGCGCAAACCGACTATTCTTAGCGTGGCCGAAGTGGCCACGCTGTGGCAACCGCCGGCGAGTGTCTTAGGCTCCCGCGTCGCACGGGTGCCATCCCGCTGGATTGATGCGCCGGTCTCGGCCTATAGTGATCCGACCAACGCGGACATGATTGAGCTTGGCCAGGGAGTGCGCTCCGATGGATCACTTGCGCCCATCGGGATTGATTACCGCGACTTCCGCTATATTGCCCACATTACGGCCCCCATGGGTCGTGGGAAATCCGAGTATTTACGGGTTATTTTCAAGCAGCTCATGCGGGCGAATGCGCCCATGATGATGCTGGACTGTAAAGGCACAGACCTGGTGGTCAACTCGATCCCGCTCATCCCGATTGATCGCGAACCCGATGTGACCATTTTGGAGCTTGGTGGCTCGATGATTACGGGCGAGGATATGCGTCCTGCTATGAACCTGTTGTCCCCAACCGTTGCGGCCAGCCTGGGGCTTGATGCGAGTAAATTGGCATCAACGCTGATCCAGATTTTCTCACTCCTCGACCCGCGCTTCAAAGATGCGCCCTCGATCCAGAACTTTGCCAATAATGCGATGCTCGGATTGATTGAAGGCGACCCGGCGGGCACGTTTCAGCATATGTCGCGACTCTTCAGCGATGATGCGTATCGCGAAGCATTGTGTACCCGGATCAAAAACCCCTCGGTGCGTGACTTCTGGGAGCGCCGCTATCCGCTGATGGAAGCCTCAGAGGTGGCCCCGCTGAAAGGCTTTGAGCGGCGGATTGACCGGATGCTGTCGTATCCGGAGCTGGCCGCGATGCTCGTCGCGCCAGGCTGCTCGATCGATCTCCGGCGCATTATGGATAACAAAGGCATTCTCTTGTGCGGCATCAAGGCGACAGAAGGCCCGATTGCCGCGATTGGCACCATGTTTCTGCTCATGCAGCTCCAGCTCGCGGCGCTCTCGCGCTCCAATGTGCCCGAGGATCGACGGCCAGATTTCCCTGTTTTTATCGACGAGGCCCAGATCGTTTTCAAGGACAATGCCGATCTGGCAGAGGTGATGTTCAGCCAGTTTCGCGCCTTTCGCGTAGGCACGGTGATCGTCCATCAGAATATGGGCCAGCTGCCATCACAGGTGATGAGTACCCTCTCCGGCAATGCGCAAACCCGGGTTATCCTGGGTGCCATGCAGGCGGATGCCCAGCAGTACGCCAGCGCCTATGGCCAGGGGTTGACTGCCGACGACTTCACGGGAATGGAACGGTTTCATACCCAGTATATGGCGGTGATGAACTCGCCGCTTTTCGCAGCGCAGATGCCGAAGCTGGTTTCGCCGCTGGATGAGGATCTGCCGCCGCCGGTGTATGTCAATTGGCAAACGGTATCCGCGCCGGCCCGCAATGACCAGGAGCGGGCGACCGATGAGCTGATTCGCTATTTCGGTGAGCTGGCCCGCTACGATCGCGATCAGGCGATTAAGCGCCTCTCCTCCTTGCCGCTGCATGCGTATGACGCCTATTGTGCGCGAACCAAAATGCACCGGCTGGCCCAGTGGAGCTTTATCGTCGATAACCCAGGCTGTATCGGCGCAGACGCAACCCTGTCCCACCACAAGGCGCGTGACAAGCAGAAAGAAAAGCGTATCCGCACGCTCAACGCGCTCCGGAACTATATTCCCCGCATTGAGACCGAGGCGCTGCAATATCGCCTCTTGTTTGAGGTGCAGCAGAGCGAGATTCGCCAGGCGGCGAAAGCTGACGAGGC
>DAOTUS010000076.1:0-4080 GCA_034437415.1 Herpetosiphonaceae bacterium | reverse complement strand
GCTCAATCTGCTGCGCCAAGAGCCGAGTCGCGGCAGTCTCAGGACCAAACGCTTTCGCTGCGCCCTCAGTGAAGAGTACCTGGCGCAGGTTCTTGGGATTTAGATGCGATTGCCCTGGGGCAATCGCATCTAAATCTATAGTGTCCATTTTTGAGCAAAAAAGCCCCATGATGGGCGAGCAAATGCTTATTTTTAGCATGAATGAGCGATACTGTTCCCGTCTTTTTTGGTTTTGGTGCCGTTAAACCATGACATACCGATCAAAAAACGCTGTTTTGAGCAAAAAACGCTGTTTTGAGCAAACAATGTCTGTTTTTGATTTAGATGCGATTGCCCTGTACCAGCCCCTCACTCGGCGCGAAACCACTCCTCAACCCCTTGAAACCTGTTCCCAGATTCGCGAATATGTTGATATTCGTTCGTGGCGGCAATGTAGCGATACTCCTGCGCCCATGCCGCGATGTTGCTGGCGGTATCGCTGATCGCCTCCAGCATATAGTCGATATCCGCCGTGGTGGTGGTTGGGTGGAGCGACATGCGCACCCAGCCTGGGCGGGCGAAGAAGTTCCCCCGATCGATCTCGTCGGTGATCAGGCGCGAGGCGTTGGGGTCGACGTGGAGCAGGTAGTGGCCATAGGTTCCGGCGCACGAGCAGCCGCCGCGCACCTGAATCCCAAAGCGGTCGTTGAGCACGCTGACCAGCAGGTTGTAGTGGACGTCCTGAAGGTAGAATGACATAATTCCCAGGCGCTGCTCGATATGGTCGGCCAGGATATGGAGCCGTGGGATCGCCCGCAGCCCGGCGAAGAGCCGCTGCATCAGCTCGGCCTCGCGCTGCTGAATTCGCTCAACGCCCATCGTATCCTTGAGCTGAATCGCCAGGGCCGCCTTGATCGCCTGGAGAAATCCCGGCGTGCCGCCGTCCTCGCGGGCCTCGATGTTGTTGGTGAAGCTGTGCTGATGCCACGGGTTAGTCCAGTCGACGGTGCCGCCGCCAGGCTGGTCGGGGACTTTGAGCGTGTAGAGCTTCGAGGCGAAGATCAGCACGCCCGGTGTGCCGGGGCCGCCGAGGAACTTGTGCGGCGAGAACACAATCGCATCAAGCTGCTCCAGCGGATCGGCCGGGTGCATATCGATGGTGACATAGGGCGCCGAGGCGGCGAAATCGACGATGCAGATCCCGCCGTGCTCGTGCATAATCCGCGCCAGAGTGTGGTAGGGCGTTTCGATCCCGGTCACGTTCGAGCAGGCGGTGAACGAGCCGATTTTGACCTTGCGCTGCTTATATTTCTCTAGCAGCTCGCGCAGGTGGTCGCAATCGACCAGCCCCTGCTCGTCCGGCTCCATAATCTCCACGTCGGCGATCGTCTCCAGCCACGAGGTCTGGTTGGAGTGGTGCTCCATATGGGTGATAAACACAATCGGGCGCTCGGCGGCGGGGAGGCTGAAAAACCCCTGGAGCTGCTCGGCGACCTTGAGGCCCAAAATCCGCTGGAACTTGTTGATCACGGTCGTCATGCCCGCGCCGCCGGTGATAATCACATCGTCGGGGCCGGCGTTGACGTGCTGCTTGATCAGCTTCTGGGCGATGTGGTAGGCCTGGGTCATCATGCCGCCGGTGATGTTGGACTCGGAGTGGGTGTTGGCGACAAACGGGCCAACGGTCTCGACCATCCGCCGCTCAATCGGTGCGTACAGGCGGCCGCTGGCGGTCCAGTCGGCGTAAATAATCCGGCGCTCGCCGTATGGCCCGACAAAGGTCTGGCGGTTGCCGATAATCTGCTCGCCAATCGGGGCGAAAAAGCTCTCCAGCGAGTCCATTTGTTTGCTCCTTACGCCTCAGCGTCGCGGCGTTTCAACAGCCAGGCGGTGATGCCCAGACAAATCGCGGTATAGATGATCAGGATCGCCCAGGTGCCCAAAATGTGGGCGTTCGAGGGGTCGTAGCTGACCGTGGGAAACTGCTCGCAGGTCAGCGGATTGCCGGGGTTGCTACATTTGGCTGGGTCAAACGGCTCAAACAGCTGGGCGATCGATCCGTACGCCTCCATCGCCCAGCGGCTGCCGGTAAAAAACGAGAGCGGCGCCAGCGCGGCCGGGAGCGGCAGCAGCGCCAGGGCAAACACAATCTGCGGGATCAGGGCAAACGGAATGATGCTCATCGCCTTGTCCGACGACGAGACGGCGGCCGAGATCAGCAGGCCGATCCCCAGCCCGGTCAGCGAGGTTAGGAAGGTGGTCACCAAAAACGCGCCCCACAGGCCAAACGGCGGCGCACGGGTGATAAAGATCGAGGCGCCGCTTAACTTCGAGAACGTGGTCAGCTCGGGGCGAAAATCCACCTTGGTGCTGAGAACCAGCATCAAAACGACGCTCTGGATAAAACATAACCCGGCCAGCACGACCACCTTTGAGGTCAGATACGGCCCGATCTTGAGGTTGGCCAGCCGCTCGCGCCGATACACCGCCGCCTCTTTGGTGATCTCGCGGGCCGAGTTGAGAATACCAAACCAGACCGCCACCGCGCCGAGCAGAAACGGCACCATGCGCCCGTTGGCCGAGATCGGGTTTTGCAGCGCGTCGGCCTTGGCCACCAGCAGCAGAATCAGGCCGATAATCGGCGCCTGGAGCAGCAGGATCAGCAGATTGCGGCGGTCGGCGGCGATCAGCTTGACATAGCGCTGGGTCAGAATCTTGAACTGGCGCAGGGCCGAGACCGGCGGCGGCTTGGGTCGTCCGGCCGCGACCGTGTTGAGCATGCCGCTGATCTGGTTCGAGTAGGCGCCGGGCGCCGCCGCCTGGGGCACGACTGGCTGCACCGCGTTGGGCGCGGCGCTGGCCGAGTTGTCGGGGCCGCTCTGCAGGCGCTCCCAGACATACGTGCGATAGGCCTCGGAGTGGCGAAAGCGGATCTCCCACAGCTCGGCCAGCATCGGCGGCTGGCTGGCCTGCTGGTTGTGCTGGCGCCAGAAATCATATTCGTGCTTCAGCTCGCCCTTGGTCAGCGGGTTGGTCTCACCGGCCGGGCCTTCGAGCTTGGTGTAGATATCGGCGAAGTCGCCGCTGGTGACGCTAAAAAACTGCAGCGCCTCGGCGGGTGGCCCAAACCAGACCATGCGGCCCTCGGCCATAAACACCACGTGGTCGCACTGGGTGATGTTGGCGGTGGCGTGGGTGACCAGCACAATCGTGCGGCCCGAGTCGGCCAGCTGGCGCAGCGTGTACATCATCTTCTTCTCGAGGCCTGGGTCGAGGCCCGAGGTTGGCTCATCGAGGAAAAACAGGCTCGGGTCGGCCAGCAGCTCGGAGCTGATCGAGACCCGCTTGCGCTGGCCGCCGGAGAGCTGGTTGATGCGCTTCGTGCGATGCGCGCTCATCTCCACGTCATCCAACACGCGGGCGATGCGGCCCTCAACCTCGGCGGGGGCGGTGTCGGCGGGCAGCCGCAGCTTGGCGGTGAAGCGCAGCGCCTGCTCGACCGAAATCGTGTTGTGCAGAATATCGTCCTGCGGCACATAGCCAAGCACCGCCCGATAGGCGTCGAAGTTGGCGTAGTAGTCATCGCCGTTGATCAGCACCAGGCCCTTGTTGGCCCGATTGTAGCCGGAGAGCGCCCCCATCAGGGTGGATTTGCCCGCCCCGGAGCCGCCGACCAGCGCCACAAACTCACGCGGCTGGATCACTAGCGACACATTGTTCAGAATGATTCGCCCGCCGCCGACCGTCCGCACCAGTGTCCGGGCATCGATCCGCATCGCCCCGCGCTGGTCGAACTGATCGAGCGAGCGGCCGTCGTAGACCAGCTTGAACGGCCCGACCTGAATCACATCGCCGCGCTGGAGCTGGTGGGCCTGAATCCGCTGGCCGTTGACAAAGGTGCCGTTGGTGCTGCCCAGATCGCGCACCTCGTGGCCGCTGCCGAGCATCCGCACCTCGGCGTGGCGGCGGGAAACTTGCGGATTAGGCAGATTGAGCACATTGCCCTCGCGCCCAATCGTCACCACCGGCACGGTCAGGTCGCAGCGGTTGACCGGCTGGACGGCCTGAGCGTGGGCTGGGTGGGTGAGATTATTGTAGGTG
>DAOTUS010000075.1:0-2558 GCA_034437415.1 Herpetosiphonaceae bacterium | reverse complement strand
CGGTTCGCGCCGCCACCGGGTTGTCGATCACTCGTGCGGTTGCGGTGAGCACATCAACCAGGCCACGGGTCGGATCATTGCGCTTTAGCCCGGCGTTGAGCTGGTTGTTGCGCAGATCTTCACTTTCGCCCTCCAGGGCGGTGCGGAAATTACTGCCGTAGTAGATATAGCTGACCTGCGGCGAAAATGAGACATAGTAGATAATACTATTCGCTGGCAGGTCGCTGACACTGGCGCTTTGGGCGACATTGAGCGCCCGTAGACGCTGCGAGAGATAGGCGAGACCATCGCTCGTGCTGCTGCCGCCATTCTCGGTCACCACAACTACGACATTGGCACCCGCGCTGGCAAGCTGCTGGGCCGCCGTCTTCACGCGCGCCTGATCAATTCCCACGCCGTTATCATCGACAATAACCGAACCGCTCTGGGCCCTGACTCCTGGCGCGAGGAGCAGCCAGGCAACCAGCCAGAGCATCACAAAGCCCCAGCGACGATAGTTCATAGCCAACCTCCACGTAAAAGATGAAGTATGCAGGGTGAAGCAGGATTAATCCACGCTTCACCCTGCATACGCATTACCCAAGCGATTGTTCCACATCGTGCAGCAGGTCGTTAATATCTTCGATACCGACCGACAGGCGCACGAGACCGGGCGGAACCTCTAGCTTCGAGCCAACCACGCTGGCGTGCGTCATCGCGGCAGGCACCTCGATCAGCGACTCGACCCCGCCAAGGCTTTCGGCGAGGGTAAAGAGTTTGGTGCGGGTGACCATCTGGTTGGCCGCCTCAACGCCGCCTTTTAAGATGATCGAGATCATGCCGCCAAAGCCGCGCATCTGCTCGCGGGCCAGCGCGTGCTGGGGGTGCGATGGCAGGCCGGGATAGATCACCCGCTCAACCGCAGTATGCTCATTCAAGAGTTGGGCCACCGCCTGGGCGTTGCGCTCGTGCTCGCGCATGCGCACGGCCAGGGTTTTGAGGCCGCGCAGCACCAGCCACGAGTCGAACGGCCCCGGCACGGCCCCGGCGGCGTTCTGCAAAAACTTCATGCGCTCGTAGATCTGCTCGTTGGAGGTGATGATCGCGCCGCCAACCACGTCGCTGTGGCCGCCAAGATATTTGGTCGTGCTGTGCAGCACCACATCGGCCCCGAGGGTGAGCGGGCGCTGGTTGTAGGGCGAGGCAAAGGTGTTGTCGACGACCGTCCAGATGCCGCGCTCGCGGGCCATGCGGGTCAGCTGGGCAATTGGCGCCAGCTTCAGCATCGGGTTGGTCGGGGTTTCGATCCAGAGCATTTTGGTCTCGGGCCGGATCGCCGCCGCCACCTGGGCCGGATCGCTGGTATCGACAAAGTCGAAGGTCAGCCCGTGGTTGGTGAAGACCTTGTCAAACAGCCGGTAGGTGCCGCCATATACATCGTCGCCGCAGATCACGTGGTCGCCGGCCTTCAGCATGAGCAGCAGCGTGGTGGTGGCGCCCAGGCCCGAGGCGAACGCCAGGGCGTATTTGCCCTCCTCCAGCGCCGCCAGACACTCCTGCAGGGCCGTGCGGGTCGGATTATCGGTGCGCGAATATTCGTAGCCGGTGTGCTCGCCGACGGCTTTTTGGGCGTAGGTCGAGGTCTGGTAAATCGGAACAATCACGGCGCCGGTCGTGGCATCAGGGTCCTGGCCGACGTGAATAGCGCGGGTAGCAAAGCCATAATCCACAGGTAAACTCCTTATTTCATTGGTCGATCGGCTGCGTTGCCGACCTGCATGCGATTATAGCACGGGCAGCTTACCCAGGCTCAAATTGCCGGTTTGATCATACCTGCCTTTTCCATGCGGGCATACAGTCCTTCAAGATCAAGCGGAATAACCATATACTCGTGGAGTGGACGGTGGTAGATCTGATCAAACATTCGCCCGTAACCATCACCGCGTTGCACAAGCGTGATCGTCGGGATGCGGTTGCGGACCAGCGATACGATCCCTATTTGGTCAGCAGCATCCACCGCCCACTCAAAGGCGGCCACAATCCCGCTGATTGGTGCGGTTTCAATTGCCGCCCTCGCCGCAGCATAGCTCGGGGCAGGCAGCACAGCCAGACCAGCATCCTGAAAAAACTGCGTCAGCATTTCAATCCAGTGGTCGGCGGTTGCCAGCAGAATTGGCTGCTCGGATGTGAATGCGTATCCGTATTTCATCGTTACCCTCCCAGCAGGAATGTATACAACAAACGAGGGATGAACCAGTGTTCATCCCTCGTCTGCCAGCGATCTGATTGACAGTTTTGGCTAGCGATCAACCATCTTGGCCACGGTCACGCCGTCGCCGCCCTCACCCTGCCCGCCGCTGCCGTACGAGGCGACCAGCGGGTGGCCCTTGAGCATCGTGCGCACGACCTGGCGCAGCGCCCCGGTGCCCTTGCCGTGGACCAGCCGCACCTCGGTCAGGTTGGCCAGATAGGCATCGTTGAGATAGTGGTCGAGCTGATCCTCCACCTCGGAGGCGCGCCAGCCGCGCATATCCAGCTGCATCGCCACATTCGGCGGCGGCGGCGGCAGGGTTATGTAC
>DAOTUS010000074.1:0-2435 GCA_034437415.1 Herpetosiphonaceae bacterium | reverse complement strand
CAGTGCAGGGCAGCGGCCCGGTGGGGCTGAACATCGCCATTCTGGCGCTGCTCTCCGGGGCTGGCGGCGTGATAATGCTCGGCGATCCGCCCAACCGGCTCCAGACCGCCACGGACTTTGGGGTGGACGCGGTGATCTCGGTCGCCGCCACCAGTGCTGCCCAGCGGGTCGATCGTGTCCGTGGGCTTTCCGGCGGGCGCGGCGCCGATATTACGATCGAGGCCACCGGCGTGCCTGCCGCCGTGCGCGAGGGCATGCAGATGACCCGCGACGGCGGGCGCTACGTCATCGTCGGCCAGTACACCGACGCTGGCGAGATCAGCCTCAATCCGCACACCGAGATCAACAAAAAACACCTGGAGATTCGCGGCTGCTGGGGGTCGGATTTTAGCCACTTCTACCGCATGGTCGGCCTGCTGGCCCGCCACGGCGAGCGCATCGGCTGGGAGCGGATGATCAGCCACGAGTATCGCCTCGATGCGATGAACGCCGCGCTCGAGGATGTCGCCGCTGGCCGGGTGGTCAAGGCCGTCGTCAGGCCGAATGGCTGATCAGCGCAGCGGCTCGGGGCCGAGGCGCCGCCCGCACGAGGCCGATCCGAGCCAGGTATGCGGATTGTCGTCCCAGCACCAGCCCAGCGCACCGGCGTCAGGGCCGAACCCGGTGCCTGCCCTAACCCACGCCGTGAGCCGATTCAGCCTTTTCTTTCGCAGTACAATACAGAGCGATGAGGTTTTGTGCATAAGGAGCTAGCGCGATGGAATTGCAGGGTACCCACCATGTCACGGCTGTCTCAGCCGATATCAGCGGCAACTACCGCTTCTACACCCAGGTGATTGGGATGCGGCTGGTCAAGCGCACCGTCAACCAGGACGATGTCCGCGCCTACCATCTCTTCTACGCCGATGCGGCGGGCAGCCCTGGCAGCGACCTGACCTTTTTCGACTGGCCGGTGCCCGCCGAGCGCCGGGGCACCCACAGCATCAGCCGAATGACGCTGCGGGTGCCCCGGCCAGGTCGCCCTGGCCTGGTGGGTTGAGTGCCTGAACGCCCACGCGGTGGCCAACACGGGCCTGATCGAACAGGACGGGCGGCGGCTGGTCGAGTTCACCGACCCCGAGGGCCAGCGGCTGGCGCTGCTCGATGATGGTGGTCTGGGCGAGGCGCCGGTGCTGTGGGAGCAAAGCCCGGTTCCGGCCGAGTATCAGGTGCGCGGGCTTGGCCCGGTCACCCTGAGCGTGCCGCAGCTGGCGCCCACCGCCACCGTTCTGACCCAGGCGCTCAATATGCGGCTGCTGCGCGAGTATGCCCACCCCGCCGCCGAGCTGCATGTGATGGTTCAGCCCCAGCTTCCCCCAGCCCAGCCCGGCGCTGGCGGCGTGCACCATGTCGCCTTTCGCACGCCCAACGAGAGCGAGTACAACGCCTGGGTGGACCGCCTAGCCGCGCTGCGAATCCCCAACAGCGGCCCGGTTGATCGCTACTACTTTCGCAGCCTGTACTTCCGCGAGCCAAACGGCATTCTGTTTGAGATTGCGACTGACGGGCCGGGGTTTGCCGTGGACGAGGATGCCGCCACCCTTGGCGAGCAGGTGATTTTGCCACCCAAGCTGGAGCCGCAGCGGGCCGCCATCCTGGCCAACCTAAAGCCGATCGAGTCCTGAGGCCCGCAAAATCACTCCACGGAGTAGCAGTTGCGTGTACAATATGGGGAGTTAATTTTTAGAAAGATAGACACGGTATGCATGCTCCTCAATTCGCCCGAAGCCTGTTGTCTGTTCAGCACGACGACCTGGATATCCAGCGACGTGGCAAAAGTGTGATCGCGATTGCGATCGTGGTAATCGCATGCAGCGTGCTGATTGGCCTGATCGGGATTTTCGTACCGGCGTGGCGGGCGGTCTCGGTGTTGCTGGTCGGCGTGATCCTGTTCGGCGGGGCCAGCATCGGGCTGGCCCGCTCAGGCCGGGTGTCTCAGGCGGCGCTGCTGCTGATCGGCGCCGTTCAGGTGGTTCTGATTGCGACCCCGCTGGCGGCTGAGAAGGTCGCCTTCACCCCGTTTTTCTTCATGATTCCGGTGCTGCTCGGGCTGATTACGCTGCACAACAACCAGGTCTGGCTGGTCACGCTGATGACGCTTGGCTCGATTGGCACGCTAGCCCTGCTGGCCCGCGATCTGCCCCCAACTATTCTCAACGATACGAGTGTCTATAGCCTCAGCTCAATGCTGATTATGATCATTGCTGCGGTGGGATTTGTTGGCTCGCGGGTCACGCAGCGGGCTATCAGCGCGGCAACCTACGCCCAGCGCCAGACCGAACAGATTGCCTTTGCCTTGCAGCGGGAGAAAGATAGCCTGACCGAGCGGGTTCAGACCCGCACCGCCGATCTGGCCCAGGCGCTTGATGAGGCCCGCCAGCTTACCGCCTGTCTCT
>DAOTUS010000073.1:0-2353 GCA_034437415.1 Herpetosiphonaceae bacterium | reverse complement strand
AGAATACCAAGCGTCTGGTCTCTCCTACGTAAATAAAATTATGTAGGACACATCGGCGATTTTTTGACCAATTCACGCTGCAATTTCGTCCGCACTGGGAGCCGAAATTGTAGATTATGTAGGACACCGTAACTTAATCGCTAAATAGCTCTTGTACCCCTACATGGCACGATCCTCAAATCTGGCTAAACGGTAGTAGTGTGAGACGCACATCGATTCGCTACAGCGACCGGGGTGCCGTGCGCTTAAGCCCATGATCCCGATGGTGCTGGTGGAGGCAGGATAGAGCAGCGGCTCACACTGGATTCCTATCGGGCGCTGACGCCGTTGATCGATGCGCGCGTTAATGTCTATAGCAATGTTCTACTGGATCGCAATCGACGCTTCTCATTGCACCTCCCCTGGCCGCTTAAGGGCGGAGACGGTCTGGTGGCAGATCGCACAAGGAACGTCCGCATCCCACCAGCCATCTATCTCGCGGCTCAATGCGCTGTCTCTGTGCGGCTGGCGACAACGTTGCTCGTGTAGGAACTAGCCACATTGCCCCTCGGATCAGGCTGTCTGACGGGCGGCGTTGATGGCGTCACGCGCCTCGGCTACCAGCTCAAACGAGCGCAGCCGGGCCGTCCGGTCGTAGATATGGGCGGTAACCATGATCTCATCGGCGGCGGTGCGGGCCAGGATGGTCTCCAGGCCACGTCGCACGGTCGCCAGCGTACCAACCACGGCGAAGTCGAGCATCCCACTGCCAGCGGCGAGCGCACGCAGCTCCTGCCGACGATCGGGGTCTTCCAGCGGCGGCGGGATTGGCGCCAGCTCGCCGCGCTGCATGCGCAGGAAGGTCTGCTGGATGCTGCTGAACAGGCGCTCGGCCTCCGCATCGCTGTCGGCGGCGACCACATTGGCCGCCACCATGGCATACGGCCGGGCCAAGTGCGCGGATGGCTGGAAGCGGCTGCGGTAGATCTGCAGTGCCGGCAGCAGCTGGGCCGGCGCAAAGTGCGACGCGAAGGCGAAAGGCAGGCCCAGCGCAGCGGCCAGCTGGGCGCTGAAGGTGCTGGAGCCGAGCAGCCAGATCGGCACCTCCAGGCCGACACCCGGGATGGCCCGCAGCGCTTGGCCCGGCGTCGGCGCAGCGAAGTAGGCCTGGAGTTCCAGCACATCGTCCGGGAAGCGCTCGGCGGCCTGGCCGATATCGCGGCGTAGCGCCCGCGCTGTGCGCAGGTCGGTGCCCGGCGCGCGGCCCAGGCCGAGGTCGATCCGGCCGGGATACAGCGCTGCCAGCGTGCCAAACTGCTCGGCGATGACCAACGGCGCGTGGTTTGGCAGCATCACGCCGCCTGACCCAACCCGGATCGTGCTGGTCTCGGCGGCGGCGGCGGCGACCACCACGGCGGTCGCCGCGCTGGCCACCGAGGGCATATTGTGGTGCTCGGCCAGCCAGAAGCGGTGGAAGCCCAGCCGTTCGGCGTGACGGGCCAGCTCGCGGGTATTGCCCAGTGCCTGGCCGACGTCGCTCCCCTCAAAAATGGTCGCCAGATCGAGGACCGAGAACGGCACCGCCCGGCCGCGCACGATCCCATCCATCTCATTGCTCGGTGGCACGTCTCCCATACCCATCCTCCATTCCAGGCATCGCCCGGATACGCGTACTCTGGGAGCACATCGTAGAATTAATGCCGAGTCGCAGTGAATCGGTGCCCGCTCTCATGACCATGACGCGGATCGATGGTTCACTCTACCCCGATTTTGGATTTTCGGCCGGATTGCGGCCGGGAATCACGAGCACCCGGCTGGTTGAGCACCGTGCTGGCAGCGCATGGCGAATTCCTGCACGGCAGCGCATCGCTCAGCAGGATGTCACCATATGGTTGCAGGCGTTGATGGTGAATAGTACTACGATGCGTGGTTCAAGACAAGAAAGTCAGCTATCAAACAGGGCCTGTTCTCGCCATTTTTTGCTGGATCGAGAGACACGCTGCCATAGCATGCTGGCCCTTCGCCACGTTTGGTGATCACGGCATTTCGATAAACAAGAATGCTTGTTTACCCCCCATCAGCGTCGTCGTTTCAGCCATCCATCAGTGTCTGAACACTGATAAGGGATCATTTTTTCATGGTTTAAGCCACCATCACCAAACGTGGCGTAGAGCCCCTCATTGCATCTATACTGTATACCCAGGGATTCAGGCCAGATTAATCCGCCAGCTCACCTGAAATGAGACGGTTCCCACGCGTGCCAGGATCACGCTCACCGTCGTGACGATCGCGTCGCCGAAATCCGACTGCTCTGGGTGGGTTCACCCGTGCCAGCACCGCGTCTCATTGCAAAGGGGCAGTGAATGCCAACTGG
>DAOTUS010000072.1:0-16016 GCA_034437415.1 Herpetosiphonaceae bacterium | reverse complement strand
GTCAAAACGCTGGCAGTCGGCAGCATCGAGCCGCCCGCTGACGATCAGCCCGCGGCGATCACCGACCTGTCGTATGTCTCCCGGCGCACCGATGCCGAGCAGTTTCAGACCGCCACCTTGGGCGAACTCCATCGGCGGGGGATCGAGCGGGCCGCGCAGGTCGTGGCGGTGACCGATGGCGCGGTTTGGATCCAAGGCTGGCTTGATTTCCACTGTCCGGGGGCCGTGCGGGTCTTGGATTTTGCCCATGCGGCCCAGCACCTCGCCGCCCTGGGGCAGGCCGAAGGGCCGAGCGCCACTGCCGCAACGCGGGCCTGGTTTGCGGCGATGCAACACCGCCTCAAACACGAGGGAATGGCGGCAATCCAGGCGGACGTCACCACCGTCGCCACCATGCACCCCGACGCGGACGTGGGCCGTGACCATCTGGCCTATCTGGTCAAACGGGTGGATCAGATGGCCTACCCGACCTTTCAGGAGGCCGGCTGGCCGATCGGGAGCGGGATCGTTGAGAGCGCCAATAAACTGGTGGTTGAGGCACGACTCAAAGGTGCGGGAATGCATTGGGCACGGGACAGTATCAACCCGATGTTGGTCCTGCGAAATGCGGTCTGCAACGACCGCTGGCGCGAGGTCTGGGCCGCCAGTATGGCGTATATGCGCGCGCATGGCCGCGTTGGCCGGACGATCACCCCCCGCACGCCACCGACCCCACCACCCGTACCGGATCCGCCGCCAGCGCCACCACCGCCGCCACCCGTGACCACCCATCCCTGGCGACGATATGGCCAGAAGCTGTCATCCGCTGCAAAAAACTGACGCGCACCCCAAATGGGCAGAGAGTAGGTTCTCTGCCCATTTGGCTCAGCGTGCCACGCTCACTATTTAGCGGGCTGGTGGTGAGACTGTAAAAATGATCGGCAGATACATGTTGCCACCCTGGACTTGGGAATCGACCGTAAACGTGAATGTGTTATCGGTTTCCCACTCGTCGGTGACACTATCGGCCTCGTTAACATTATTGCCGCTATCAACCACCGCAATCACCGTCCAGGTGCCGGGTTTATTGAAGATAACCTGCCAGTTGGCGGCGGGACAGGACACTGATGCCCCACAGTTTTGTTTCCAGCTCGATCCTGCAATACTCAGCTCAGTATTGCGCGGCAAGGAGCTTTTACTGATTTCGGCAAACGCCGCGCTGGTGAGCGGATAGATTCCGTTGGCGTCAGGGGTTGGTGGTACGACTAGCGCGTTCGGTGGATAGACATAGAGGTCCACAAATAAGAAGCCAGAGCTTTCAATATTCGCATCAAGCACATTTTCAGTGCTACCTGAAAGTGGCGGCGTTGCATTGGCGATGGTGATCGATGGGGCTACACTCGCCCCGCTGGTAATTGTGGGGAAACTGCCGCTCTTAACATGCAGGCTGGGATGCCCATCAATGGTGTACTTAATACTGATGGTACCGCGCAGCACCGGGGTTGACTGACGATCATTCGGCTGACTCGTCGTTAGCGATGCCTTGTACTGAATATAGGTTCCAGTATTAGGCGCGCTAGCAATGCCAACATTATTGCCGTTGACAGAGAAGCTGGCGCTACCAGGATCACCATCGACATTGAGCCAGCTAGCAGTCCTAAGCGCAGTGAGTGAATTCTCGACGCGATACTGCATCTTAATATCGTTATCTAACGTTCCAGTATTGGTAACCGAGGCGTTCCAGCTAACTTCAGTGATGTTGCCAAGCCCACGCAGTGGGTAGGCCGGGGAGATATAGTTCCCTGGGCTGGCGTAGGCGGCATTGATATCGTCAATATCATCATCGAGACCAATGAAGCTCGTCAGAATATCGTCCCGCAGTGGTGTTTGAGTATTATTGCTCGTCCCACCAAACAGGTAGGCGATCGGGCGGGGCACTGGTGGATTTTTAGTTGTGTCGTTAATCGTCACAATTTCAAAACCATGGCCGGCCCGAGCCAACTCAGCAGGCAGCGCAGTCTCGCTCTCAAGATAGTTACTGCTCACAAAAAGTTTCAAAGCCAGCGTGTCATCGACATAGGACGAATACGACTTGTTGGTTGCCTGGGTTCCAATCGTTCCGCCAACGATATAGACCTTCTGATTGATCCCAATTGCGCGAAGCTGTTTATTGGTCGACAACATTGAGTAGTCTGTCGTTTGCCAGGTGAGGTTCCCATTGGGCGCAATTTCGGCCAGAAATGTTTTAGCGGAGGCCGCCGATCCGGCCGAACAGCCGGAGACGATATCGCCTGTGCCGAGCTCAAAGACACCGCCCATGACCGCCATGATCCGTTTCGGCCCCGAGTTGCCGTCGTTGGTAATAACGTCGAAGTTAATCACATCGCCGTCGTAAAGGCCAATATCAGGCGCACATGCGTTGGCCCCTGTGACAGCAGTGGCAGGAATTGGAATGGGGCCAACATTGTTGGCTGCGCCGGTTACCCAGGGGGCGAGGGTGCCATTTGCCCCAACCTCGGTACGATACACTTCCGGGTACGCCCAGGTGTTAAATCCAAACAACCGATAGCCACCCATCACATAGATAAAGGTTTTGCCATCTGGGTTCGTGTACGCGGTTGCCATAAGTTTTTCCCGGCCACTTGGCAGGGTAATCGACTGAGTTGTCCAGGGCTGTAAGGAGCCGTCAGGATTAATAATGGCTGAGAAGACGGTATTCTTTTGAGCGCCATCGTATTCGCTCGAGCCACCAAACACATAGAGCAGCCCACGGGTTGGATCGCCGGGCATTGGCGCTGAGACCGTTGCGGCCAGGTAGCGCGGCTCCGGCAAGTCTTCGGCGTCTGTTTTGATCCATTCACTGGTATCGCCCAGAGCGGAGAGGACTTTGGTTCGACATACCTCGTCGACAATGCTGGGGACGCCCGCTGACGAGGTGATACCACCAACGGTGTAGATATATGGGCCAAAGGAGGCGGTTCCCATCTCGCCGATCGGCCGGCAGAGTGCGCCAGGCTGTGGCTGCCAGCGCTTGAGCACACCGACGGGAACAAGCTGCACACCACCATTTTGGGCCAAACCTGTTAACCCGAACGTACCGGACGCAAAATCGGTTGACGTTTGGGTTAAAATCTGGGTAATAGTAATTAAGGCTGCGGCGCGTTGAACCGGCACTGCCAGCAGCAGAACCAACGCTATCACCGCCACTCGCACTATTCCACGTCGTCTCAGGTTATACATAGTTCTTCTCCGGGTGAAAAGCACGCGGTTGTATTTCACAACCGCGTGCTATAAAACTTACTGCTTACTCTACCTTACGGCTGGTTATTTTGGACATGAAGCCGATGGCGAGGTCGCTTTATTCAGGTTAAGGGTAACCTTGTCGTGTGTGTAGTTCGAGTCCGGCATAACGAAGTTCAGCGCTGGACTCGGAATATTCATTGCCGTTGTGGTTAGCAGATTATAGTTCCGTGCCAGATTTAATGGATCGGTTGGGGCCACAACGTTCATATGCGCAGCCTCCAGCCGATAGCTGCCAGGGCCAAGCTCTGCGCTAAGGATGCCATTGCTATTGGGGGAGAAGGTTCCGACCGGAGCGCCTGTCTCCTGCTGATAAATTGTTACCGATGCGCCAGCGGCCGGGCGGGTTAGCGTGTATTCTTCACACGCTCCACCTAGTTTTTGACCGATTGCCTTAACCAAGTTGTCCAGCTGAGCGGGCGAGTCTGCCATCACAGCGTTGCCTTCGCCTGGGGCAATCTTGTCGAGCTGCAAATCCTGGATTGTGCGCCCATCCTGGAAGCCAAGGACGACCGCAAAGAAGCTAATGTTATTGGCCTGGGCTGCCTGGGCGACATTGACTGCCGCCTGAATTGGTGGCGTGATGCTGGTGTTGCCTTTATTTGGGCAGGTGGCCTGGACAAATGGGTTGTCCATATCGATATCCGAGCGTTGGTTTGTCTTTTTGCCATCCTCGCCACATCTCGGAGTCGCAAACCATGTATTTGGAACGCCATACTGGCTGACGCTGCCGGATTTGCCATCAAAGCGCACATTGGTGAGACCGTCGGTGATTAGGAGCACAACCAGCTTGACTGGGTTGCCATTGCTATCAACTTTGCGCCCGTTGTTGAGCAAGGTGATCGCCTGCGCCAGACCATCGGCGGTCGGTGTGTTGCCGTTCATTTCGCCAGGGGCAACATCTTTTGGCGTCGTGGTATCGCCAATCAGGTTTTTGAACTCAGCCAGCGTTGTCGCAGTATTGTCGTTAAACGCGATGCGTTGTTTCGCAACGACTTTGCCATCCGCATTTTTATGGCCGAAGGTTACATAGGCCAGCCGATTCTGGGCACCAATGCCCTCGGGGAATGGTTTGGCGCGGCGCACCAGCATCTCGTAGACAAAGCTGCGCAGCACTGGAAGCGCTTTGTCAATTCGGCGATTAGGGAATGAACACCCTACATCAGCAGCCCAGCAGAAGTGCATTGAGGCTGAGTAGTCCTGCACGATCGCGATATCGTAGTTGGAAACGCCTTTGGCCGGGTTATACCAGAGCAATTCCTCGTCCAGAGTAACCGTGAGCTTGTTGACCGGCGGATTTTCACAATCGCCGGAACACGGTGGCGGCGTGGAGGCCACACAGGCGGCGTTTCGGGCCACAAGCCCGAACGTCAGGGTACTCTTCTGACCTTGATTCTTATACGCTAACAGCCGGACTTTGACGAATTGTGAGATGCGAAATGCACTGTTGGCACCGTTGCCGGTCACGTTATCGTGAATAGGCAGAATCATGATGGTCTTGTTATTGATATGGAAATCGAACTGATCCTTAAGCGTCGCTGCCATACCAGTTTTAGAGGCAACCCAGTCGCCTTTTTCCAGGATCCGCGGCTTAGGCCCGTTGGTATAGCCAGTTGGTGGCGGGGTTTTTTCCGAGAAACCAAGCGCCAGGTTACCAGAGCCGGTAAACCCATTGCGAAGTTCCAGGGCGCCCTTGCCACCCGCGCCATCATCGTCTTTGTCGCCGTTCCAGCGGATAAACAGGAAGCCGCCTGGGCTGCCAACATCGGTGCTATCGCGCGAAATCTCCATGAGGCTCCCGGCCCAGCCTGGATCGCCCACAGGTAGGTTCATGTCCTCAACGATCTTTGGCGCATTTGGATATGGATCCCGAGTGGGATCGGCATCCAAATACTTCTGGTGGAACGTGACCGGGTAGATGCCGGTCAGACAGTCACCAAGGCCGGCGGCGCCCTGGGCGCCGACTGGGAGTTTCGGCACACCAACGACGCTGGCAAAGGTGGTGCCAACATCCTCGGAAGTAATAACCTGAATATAGAGCGCGGTGGTTTCGGCACTGGCCGCCACAGCAAATGGCCGTGAGCTGGGGTTGGCGCCCACATCGGCAAGCCGTTCGCCAGTAACATTCAAATAGATAGCGTGGTAGTAGGTAACGTCTTTCTCGCGTTCCGCAGGCCAGCCACTGTCGAATTTACGGAACTCCAGCTTGCCAACGCCGTTCAAGGTCATTGTATCGGCGATGACCTTGGAGATCGTCGCATCGGTGGCGTTCAGTACGGCGCTATTCATGCCAGCAACAGCGCCAGCGTTGGCAGCCGCCTGATTGGTGCGCTGTTGACCGTAGGCCATGCCTACATCGACGGTAAGACCGGCAAAGGCGATCAGAATGAGGATAAAGACCGCTATAAGTATAATCGCTTGTCCAGTAGAAACACGTGACTGTTTCATAAAAATTACCTCCTAATGGATTGGGAGAACGTTTATCGGCTAATGGTTGACTGACGAGTGGCAGATATCGTGATTTCGCCTGCACCTAACAGACCAGCGGCATAAAAGAACGGCTTATAGGTGTAGCGGACTCGAACCCGCATATCACAGAACTGGACGGTTCGTTGCGGGACTGTATCGTTACATGGAGCCAGACCCGTATTAGACGCATTGGAAATAGTCGAAATCACGATACGCTCAGTCAGGACAGCGGGCTGGCCGATGTCATCGACTTTATCGTTATTCAGATCGTGTAATCGGACAAAACGGGCGCGGTTAGGGAAATCATTTGCGGCGACACCGGCTTCATTACGCACCCGCGAGCGCACTTCAGCATCGTTGACAGCGGGCCCACCACTGGCATTGCTAATCACCGGGTTGAAGGCGGCATACACTGCGCCTTCCTGCGCTGCACCAGCGATACCCTGATAGGCAAAAAAAGCAAGTCCAAGGTCAATAATTGCTGACATCAGCATAAAAAGCAGCGTAATACTTAGAGCAAATTCAACGAGGGACTGTCCTGGCCGTTTACGTTTAGGTAATCGAGTTGCCATATATCCTCCCTTTATGGTGTGCTAATCGGGTTAGTACACTTCTGATAGTCGTTACCATTCGGATCAACATCGATGAACGGCGGCCCATTGGCAACAATTGTCCGGCGCGAGATTGAATTGAAGGTAAAGTCGCGTCCGCCGAGCAGCCAATCGGAAACCGGAGTGAGCGGTTTAATAATTTTGTTGATCCGCACCTGAACAACCCGACCCATGGCTTGCACCGATTTATCAGTGGTACTAGAGCCGTAGCGCGCCGTCTGGTCGGCACCATTCTGGTGATAGGAGATAAACAGCTCTGTAGAATTGATTTTGGTTGCGGGGTTGAATGAACCGGTTTTGGCCGCCTCAAGCACGATTAGGCGGAAACATGGGTCGCCTGCCTCGTAGCCATCGTGATAGCCTTCCGGGGTGCGCACCTCGCGGGGCTGATTCTTGGAGGCTTGCTCGGCGCCACGGCGGGCGGCAAACTGGGTCTCCGACCAGCCAAAGACATAATAGCCAAAATCAATTGAAGCAAATATCAAGAACATAATCAGCGGGAAAACAAGAGCAAATTCGACCAGTGCCTGGCCTCGAGATTTTCGTTTCATCGTTATCCTCCGTTTTTACGAATAACCGCTCTATATAATGTGCACGGCAGGTCTGGCACTAGTATACAAGACCAACGCTTGATTGAACTATAGTGCGATAGTACCAAGTTTCGGATTAGGGCGTTGCGATCAGGGTTCCACCACTCCATTGAATGCTCAGGGTGCGGGCATCGTTGGGCGGGGTCGGGTATTCGGCCCGATAGGCGTTGGGAGTCCAGGTCCGTGAGCTAAACGTAAACAGCCAGCTATCACCGGGCAGCGGCGGCAAGGTCCAGCGGGTGCTGGCTGGCTCCCGGCTGCTGACGATGGCGCACGGCAGGGCGGGCGCGGCCAGGCCCGGCGCGAGCGCTGTGAGCGTCGGGCACACCTCGACCGGCTGCTGTTGCAGCGAGGGCGGCAAGGTGCCCAGGCCAAGCTGCAGCTCCAGCGTGCTGGTCTGCGCGGTGGATGGCAGGGCCAGGGTGGCGGCGCCGCTGGTCCAGGCATACGGCGCCCCCAGCGCGCCATCGACTCGGTCGCGCTCGATCGGATACAGGCCGCTGACCTGCCAGCGGTAGTCGGTCAGCGCAAGGCTAGTGGCTGTAACCGGGGCGGTCGCACGGGGCTGCAGCGCATACAGGCGATAGGTGAAGCGAATATCCCCGGCGGTGTAGGGCTTTTGCAGCTGGAGCTGCTGCCACTCAGCGACCTGGAGGTCAAACAGGCCGCGATCGGCCAGCGCAAAGCCGGGGAAGTTCAGCACGCCGCCATTTGCGCCGAGCAAAAAGTAGACGGGCCGCCCGCTGGACTGCCACAGCTCCACCTGATCGGCCAGCTGCTGGCGGTAGGCCAGCGGGTTGGGGCTGTAGACGACCAGCACTTCGCGGCCGAAGGTGTAGCGCAGCGGGGTAGCGATATTGGTCGGGGTGTCGCGATCGCCGCCCCGCATCAGCACAATCGCAGCGGGCTCAATCCGCTCAGCCAGGGCGGCGATGGCCTCAAGGGCGCCGGCGTACTCAACGTGGCGGGCGGCCCGCCAGCCAGTCGCGAGCAGAAACCCCAGCAGCAGACTGACGCCAGCCACCCCGGCGCCCCGCCAGATCCGCCGCCGGCTGGCGACCAGCAGCGCCAGCAGCCAGGCCGTGCCCAGGGTGAAGATCGGCACCGCGCCAGGGAGAAAGCGGCGGGCGATATAGACGTAGGTCTGCTCGGCGGTGCCATAGGTGTCGATAATCGAGAATGCGCCATAGGTGATGCCGACCAGCAGCACCAGCCACGAGCGCCGATTGAGATCGCGCCACAGCCAGCCGGCCAGCCCGGCTACCCCCAGGACAATCCCCAGCGGCGAGAGGTACCAGCCCAGGCGCACCAGATTGCCCAGCACCACCGCCCGCTGGGCCTGGCTGGGGTACTGATCGAACGGGATTGGCAGCGGGGCGCCGATATAGCTTTCCCACAGCCCCCGGTTGGCCAGCGGGTGGCGCACGGCATCGAGCGAGAGATGCTGCGGGCGGACAAAATAGGCGAAGCCCGCCATCACCAGCAGGCCAGCCACTGCGCCGGCCAGCAGCACGACTCGCCAGCGCTGAATCTGGCGCTCGACCGCGCTGAGCAGCCGCGGCCAGCGCCACAGCGCCCACAGCGCCGCCACGGCCAGCGCCACCACGCTCAGCTCGATCAGCAGGCGCGACAGGCTGGTTAGGATGTGGGCTTTGGAGTTGGTGAGGCGCACCTCCTGGAGCAGCGGGGTGTAGAGTGGCTGGGCCAGGCGCGAGACGAGCGCGTAGTCCTGGAATTTCCCCCAGGTGTTGTCCAGAAAGTAGCTGCGTGACAGGGTAAAGACATGGATTAATCCATGGGCCAGCATCACGCCCAGGCCAAGCGCCATGGCGCTGGTGCCCCGGTGCCAGCGGCGCCTCACCAGGGTAAACAGCAGATAGAGCAGGATTGGCCCGACGCCCCAGAAAAACTCCAGCCGAATCATGATCAGCTGGCCGAGCGCGAGGCCAGCCAGCCCGCCATACCAGAGGCCCGCCCGGCCGCGCTGCTCGGCCGGATCGAGGCTGGCGAAGCTGGCCCACAGCGCCAGCCCGGCCCACAGCAGCATCTGGGTGCCGCTCTCGGCAGTGGTGTAGCGGCTAAACCAGATCTGCAGCGTGTTGAAGGCCAGCAGCAGCAGGCTGAAGGCGCCAACATAGGCGCCGACCTGGCCATCAATCAGCCGCCGCCCAGCCATGGCCACGCTCCAGACCCCAAGCAGGCCCAGATAGCCGGTCGAGATCAGGCCGCCGTGCAGGCCGAACAGAAGGGTCCAGAGCGCAATCCAGGCTGGGTAGAGATGAAAGCCCTGCGGGTAGATGCGGCCCTTCAGCGCCTCGGCATCGTTGGTAAAAAACCCCGGCTGGGTAAAGCGGTTGGCCATAAAGCGCTCGGAATCCTGGTTGCCCAGGAAATTGGTGTAGGACTGGGCCGCCGCATCGCGAATACGGGCGTACTCGTGCACCCGATTCCGGGCGATCTCGGCGACCAGCGGCTCGGTCTGCACGATGCTGCCGCTGCGGGCGATCGCGTGGCCGGTGGCGGCATACACGCCGGCATCGCGGCCGCCAAGCACCGTCTCAAACGGCCGGCCCACCAGCAGGGCGAAGATCAGCAGCACCCCGGCATACAGCGGCGCCTCCCAGCGCGGCCGGGCGGCGGGCGGCGCGGCGGCGGCGGGAAGGCGCCGCGCCACGAGCCAGCCGAGGCCACACAGCAGCAGGGTCAGGCCAACGTGCAGCCAGAGCCTAAAAATGCCCAGCTCGGCCAGCAGCAGCGCCAGCCAGCCCGTCCACAGGGCGCTGACAATTGCCCGCTCGTAGTGGCGGCCCAGCGCATCGCCAGCCGCCCAGATCGCCCGGCCCCAGACCAGGCCCGGCGCATAGAGCAACAGCGGCAGGAGCAGCAGGCCCGTCAGAATGTGCAGCATAAGGTTCCTCGATTCCAGCGCCGGATCAGCATGGATCGGCGAAACGGCATTATACGGCAAGAAGCGGGAAGGGCTGTGGGCAAACATTGGCGGCTGGCTCACGAGCGGGGAGTATCATCCACGAAGGCCACGAAGGCATCGAAGAGCCGGGGGTGATTCCGCACTGGTTGCGTGATGATGCACTAGAATGCCCAGTTTGATGATCGACGCACGTGAACAAAAGGGTGGCGTAGATCCAGCTGGATCCACGCCACCCTGGCTTAAGGAATCTCCGAGTTAGCGCCTAATCGTCTGACAAGCTAAGGCTGATCTCCGGTCTGAATATCAGAGTGTTTACACGTATCGATACGCCATCTGCGACAATTCCGTCAGGAAGGCTGGCAAGTATGCTCAGAATAGTAATGGCCAGAGGACACTGATCGACACTGTACAAATAGTGTGTGTATGCGGGGCCTGACACCGAACCGTACTGGGATTGTTGCCCACAGATGTGTACTTAGTCGGCGGCGAGCGTCCCGCCCGCCGCCTCCACTTGCTGAGCGGCCTGGGTCTGCAATGCGCGCATGTCGTCAAGCGACACCCCGTCGCTGTCCGCGTCCAGCTCCCCCGCCTCCAAATAGGACACTGACCGTGCCAGCAGCTGGGCGCCCACCGCGTAGTTGTCGTTGGCCCTGGTGAGGATTGCGGCGACCTTGCGCAAGGTCGCGGCCACGCTGGCATGATCGCCGGCGGCCTCATAGAGCGGGCCAGCGGCGTTGAGGGCGGCATAGGCCTGCTGGATCTGTTCGAGCGACATATGGCAGGCGGCGATCGCCGTGTGGGCGTCGGCCTGGCCGGTGAGCGACCCGGCCTCCTGGTGGATCACCAGAACTCGCTGGTGATAGGCCAGGCTTTCGGCGTATTTCTCCTGCGCGATCGCGACCTGGGCCAGGCCAATCAGCGCCGCAGCCAGTCCCTCCGCAGCCCCGGCGGCCTCGAACAGCGGCATGGCCCGCTGGAAGCTGGCGAGGGCCAGATCCCAGGATCCCAATTTCAGATACAGCTCGCCAATGTCGTTGAGCGTCGCCATCGTGCTGGCGCCGTCTTCCTGCAATTCGTAGATCGCCAGCGCCGCCTGATAGGCATCGCTAGCCTTCTGAAACTGATCGGTGCTTTGATACACCAGGCCCAGCGCCCGGAGCACGTCAGCCTCTTTCGGCCGGTGTTCTTCCTCGCGAAACAGTTTGAGGGCACGCGCATAGTTGGTCCTGGCCTGGGTGTGCTTCTCCAGAGTTTGGTAACACTCCGCCAGGTTTTGGAGCGTCATCGCTTCGGCGAACCGATCTTCGTTTTTGCGCACCAGCGCCAGCTCCTGCTTGTACAGCGTGATCGCTTCCTCAACGGTGCCGATCACGGCCTTCACCGCCGCCAGGTTGTCGAGCAGGGTGATGTACACGTCTTTGTCGTGCTTCTTGGCCCAGGCCAGCGCTGACTCGAACAACGCGCCAGCCCGCTCATAGTCATCCTGCAGGAAGCACAGCCCGCCCCAATGCTTGATATACGCGGCCCGCTCGTCCTCGGGCAGCAGCTCGACTGCGCGGTCGAAATCGGCGCGGCATTCGCTGGCGTAGGTGGCCCAGGTCGGATCTTCGGTGTCGTAGAGCCAGCAAGCCAGCCTCGCCAACGCGCGCGCCAGATTTTGATCGAGGGTCGCCTGGTCCAGGGACTGGGGCAGATGGCGGCGGAAATATTGCCGCAACACCGGGTGGATGCGATACATGATCGCGCCATCGCCGTACACGACCCGCTCGACCAGGCTTTGCTGCCAGAGATGATGCAGGCTCGCGGCGATCTCGCCAGACTGGGCCTCGCTTGGCTCGCCGTGGATCGCGCCGGCCAGGCTCGCCGGGATAAACGGCCCCTGAAAGATCCACACCGAGCTGAGCAGCGCGCGGTGATCGTCGGACAAGGCGCTGACGCTGGTATTGATGCTGGTCTGGAGCGTCAGCTGCCGGTGACTGGCCTGGACGTATTTATTTTCGGCGCGGTCGAGCTGGGCCTCGAAATCGGCGACAAAGGCCGCCAGCGGCGTGTGCGTCTCGTTGAAGGCCCCGCCGAGCAGGCGCAGGCTCAGCGGGTGGCCGCCGACCCGGGCGCTCAGGGCCATCGCCTGCTCCTCCTCGATCTCGCTGCGGCGCTGGGGCGCGTTCTGGCGGAAGAGCCAGCTGCCCTGTTCGGCATCTAGGCCCGCCAGCTCGATCCCTAGCTCGCCCTCCCAGCCAAGATACCGGCGCGACGCGACGAGCAGCCCGACCCGCCGGCCGGGGAGCTGTTGCAGCCATTGGGCCAGCTCGATGGCCGCTGGATCGTCGCGTTCCACCTCGGCCACTAGGCTTTCGGCGCCGTCGAGCACCAGCAGCGTCCGGTGATCGTTGAAATACGCCTCGACCGCCGACTCGGCGGCGGCGGAGTCGGCCAGCGCCTCGCTGTCGGCGCCGATGAAGCGGCCGATGGCATGGAGCGCCTGGGCTTTGGTGGGCAAGGTTTCCAGGTTCAGCGCCAGTACGCCGCCGGGCCATTCGTAGGCGACGCGCTCGGCCCCGACTCGGGCCAGCGCCGTTTTGCCCTGGCCGCCCGGCCCGTGAATCGTCACTATCGCCTCCCGCTTGTCGCCGGTCAGATACCACTCCAGGCCAAGCAGATTCCCATCGCGGCCTTGCAGCGCGCCCGTCACCGGCGGCAGCGCCTCCAGATCGATATGCGGCCGGTGGGGGATCACGCTGGGCGTGCCTTCGCGCCGCACAAACGGCGGCGCGGCGGTCTCGAGCGCCGAATACAGCACCGGCACGCCGATAGCCCACTGCCGCGTGCTATCGGCAAGCGCCAGGCGCCCCTGCCGAACCGCCTCCTCGACCGGCACGCCGCGGGCCAGCTCGGTGTAGAAGGACCGGCAGAAGGCGAGCGCGTCCACCTCGGTGATGCTGAACCGCATGCCCAGCGCGTAGGGGATTTTGTGTTCGACCAGCGCGGCCGCCAGATTGTTGAAGCGCGTTTCGCCCGGCGTCGCCGAAACACACGCGCTAAGCACCACCAGATGCGCCGTGCCGCGAATATGCTTGATGAACTCGCGGGCGCTCACCGCCTCGACATTGCCGCTGGCGTTGACCTCCTCGGCCGCCAGGTCGCCGATCTCCCGCTCGAAGAACAGCAGCGCACCGGCGGCATCCTGGCCGCCATGGCCGGTGAAGTGGATCACCCGCTGCCGCTCGCCTGCCAGCAGGGTCCGGAGCTGGCGCAAGGTCGCCGGCACCGTCCGCTCTAAGGTCACATCATTATCCGTCTCGTTGATAATCTCAGCCAGGCGCACCCATTCACCCTCGGTATCCAGCGGCGCCAGATGGCCGCCGAGCGGATTCGAGGGTACCACCACCACATGCAGCGGCTGATCGACCACGGCGCTCGCGACGCGCTTATCGGCGGGCAGGCCGCGCACAAACGGCACCTCGGTCACGACCCAGTCGTTCGGGCCGTAGGCGTATTCCCAGGGCACGCTTTGCAGATCGGGATCGGCCGCGACGAGGACAACCCGCTCAGGCAGTCCGGCCAGGGCCTTGCTCGCCACAGTATCCACGCCGAAGAGTGCAGCGTAGACCAATTGTCCATATCCCACCGGGTCTTCGAGCGGGGCTGGCGTGGCGTCAGGGGTGGCCTGGATCGGAAAAACCGTGGCCAGCGCGAATCGATGCGACCGCGTGCCATTGCACGTCACGGCGACTTCGGTTTCGGAATGATGAGTCAGTACCAGTTCCATGACAGCTTCTTTCTTTAAAATGCGATGATACAGGGCGCACGACCAGCCGATCACGCCAATTGTGGATGGATTCGATGGGCGCGCCGTCAGCCGCTAGATGATACCATGGCCGGCATGCAAATGGCCGATTCGCCAGTGATCTATTTTGGGGCTTTCAGGCTCCGGGACACCCACCCTCTGGTGCCCTCTACGGAAGGGTGGAGAATCCACTGGGAGAATGCGAAAACCTTGGCGATGGCTTGACAACGCTGCGCCGCTATGCGAAACTCGCGCCGCCCGCGCTGTGGCTGGGCGTATTAGCAAAAAAGGTATGCGATAACAATGCAACACTTAATGGTTACTGGTGGAGCTGGCTTTATTGGCTCGAATTTCGTCCGCTATATGCTGGAGAAATATCCCGATTACAGCATCACCGTTTTCGACAAACTAACCTATGCCGGCAACCCGGACAACCTGGCCGATGTCGCCGGGGATCCGCGCTATCGCTTTGTGCAGGGCGATATCGCCGATGCCGACGCGGTTCACGCGGCGATCGAGCAGCATTCGATCGATACGCTGCTGAATTTTGCCGCCGAGACCCACGTCGACCGCTCGATTCTGCAGCCCGATGCCTTTATCAAAACCAATGTCTACGGCACCTACGTGCTGCTGGAGGCGCTGAAGAAATACAAGCTCGAGCGCGGCCTGTTTGTCAGCACCGACGAGGTGTATGGCCACATCCGCGCTGGCTACTCCTCGGTTGAGAGCGACCCGCTGGTGCCGCGCTCGCCCTACTCGGCCTCGAAGGCCAGCAGCGACCACCTGGTGTATGCCTACCACATCACCGACGGGCTGCCGACGCTGCTGACCCGCGGCACCAACAACATCGGGCCGTATCAGTACCCCGAAAAAGCGGTGCCGCTGTTTGTGACCAACGCCATCGACGAGCAGTCGATTCCGATGTACGGCGATGGGCGGCAGATGCGCGACTATCAGTATGTGCTCGATCACTGCGAGGGCATTGATGTGGTGCTCCACAAAGGCACGTTCGGCGAGTCCTACAACATTGGCTCGGGCGTCGAGACCGAAAATATTGTGATGGCCAAGGCCATTCTGGACATGCTGGGCCTGCCCCACACGCTTATCCAGACCGTGACCGACCGCCCAGGCCACGACCGCCGCTACTCGGTCAACACCGCCAAGGTGCGGGCGCTGGGCTGGCAGCCGCGCCACAGCTTCACCGAGGCGCTCGAAAAAACC
Organism: Herpetosiphonaceae bacterium; assembly: GCA_034437415.1. Classification (GTDB taxonomy): domain Bacteria; phylum Chloroflexota; class Chloroflexia; order Chloroflexales; family Herpetosiphonaceae; genus JACCRK01. The sequence goes on along the minus strand of DAOTUS010000072.1, from coordinate 1,130 downwards.
GTGCGCTGGTACGTCGAGAACGAGACCTGGTGGCGCAAAATCAAGTCCGGCGACTACCTCGAGTACTATCAGCGCCAGTATGGCCAGCTCGGCTAGCCCACGTCAGCAGCACTAAACTCCCAGCAGTCGAAAGCAATTTCGGCTGCTTTGTGTTGGCGACCTACAGTTTGCTTTTGACCTGCGGTTAATCCGCCGATAATCCAGCCGTGGTACATCTAAGCCAACCGAATTGCTGAACTCAGGGAGGTTGCTGATGAACCCAGCCGGAACGGACGAGAGCGCCTATCGATTGGATCTGCTACGCCGCCAACTGCGCCAGGGGTGGCGCATCGATGCGCCGGTGTTTGGCCGCGATGCCTATGTGTCGCCAGCTGGCCGGGTGCGGGCGGTCGAGTTTGTGCTGTGCGATGCTAACGGCCGTCAGGTGATTGCGATTCCCGATGGGCCGTCGGTGCGCGATTTCCTGCAGCAGTCCGGCCTGGCCCTGGTGGAGCTGTAGCGCCACGCGGCTCCGGCGACCACTGCTTGAGTGATATTTAACACAAACTTAACAAGAAGATCAAAGTTGATTAAACATCGGGTGGTATCGTTGCCATTAACGTAATGAAATAAGTCATTGCAGCAGATTCTTTTTGGAGGATTGTTCTTATGCGAAAGCTTCTGAGTTTCGCACTCACCACGATCATGCTTTTGACTCTTCTGGCAGCCTGCGGTGGCGAAAGCGCCACGACAGCTCCGGCGACTGCGCCAACTGGGGCGACCACCGCTCCGGCAACCACGGCCCCGGCAACCACATCAGCCCAAGCAACGACTGCTCCGGCAGCGACACCAGCAGATACAGCAGCCGTAACCCCAACCGTAGCGGCTGGCGGTGAAATTGACCCAGCAACGGTCACTGGCGACATCATCACCGCCGGCAGCTCGACCGTGTTCCCACTGAGCGAAGCCCTGGCCGAACTGTTCAAGCAGGAAGGCTACGCTGGCAACATCACGATTGATAGCGTGGGCACTGGCGCCGGGTTCGAGCGCTTCTGCACCGCCGCCGAGACCGACATCGCCAACGCCAGCCGGGCGATCAAGGACAGCGAAGCCGAGGCTTGTAAGGCCAAAGGCCGCGAGCCAATCGAGTT
>DAOTUS010000071.1:0-11323 GCA_034437415.1 Herpetosiphonaceae bacterium | reverse complement strand
CCACGAAACTACGCGATGGTGCCGGGAAATTACGCGCTGACGCTCAACGCCACCGGCGCCCTGCTGGCCGTGGTGTATGCGGCGGGTGGTCAGTCGTGAGCCCGGCCGGCCCGCGCCTCAACAAGTCGCTCCGGCTTGGCCAGGAGGAGCTGGAGCGCACCCAGACGCTGCTGGAGGCGCTGCCCTACAGCTCTGAGGCGGAGCTGTTGGCCGAGGCGGCGCGGCGCGGCCTGCTGCTGCTGGAGGCCGAGGCGCTGGGCGTCAACCGCGCCCTGCTGGCCCAGCGCCTGCGCACGCTGCTCCTGCCCGCGTTTGAGCTGCTGGTCGAGCAGGACGCGCTGCCCGCGCTGCTGAACGCCTATCGGGCCGCGCCGCAAACTCCCCGGCCCGCGCCGCCCGCCGCGCCGCCGCCGGTGATTGTGGATGCGGTGAAGCAGGATCTCGCCAGCTTTGGCAGCGGGTTTCTGGATGACGACGACGACGCGGCGTTTGATGCCGCTATCGCACAATCAGGCTATGACCTGTAATCTTGAAGGAGGGACTGACGATTCGCCGCGACGGCGCCGCCCCAGTGGCGCTCGAGTACACCACCACGGTCGATGGCGACTTCTGTCGGCTGGTCCAGGTCTGAGGTGCGCCAAGTGGTATACTGGTGGTCAACAACGAACGCCAGCGACGTGCAACCGTCCTGGCGTGTGGGCCACCGGAACATTTAGACAGACGGCAGCCGTCAAAAGTATAGCACGGCTGCCTACCAATGAAAGGTAGGTTGGCATGGAAGGCAAGGAAAGCGTTGCTCCGCCCCCGCTAGACAACGCTGCATTTCTCGAAGAGCTCATCAAACCAGCCCCAGCTCCCGAGCCGGAGCAAAAATCAGCAAAGCCCCGCACGGCACGCGCCCGCACCACATCCTATGATCGCATCACCCGTCAGATCGGACTCGTGGTCGCGCTGCTACTCACCATCGGTATCTGGTTTGCCGGGGCGTATTTTACGCTCCAGTGGCTTGGCTCGATCGGTCTGAAGCTGGCTACGGCCGGGCTGCTGTCGTACCTGATCCCACTAGCGATCACAGGACTCGAGATCGGCCTGCGCCCCGACCGCAGCCCCACGTGGATCAGCCGTTTCTTTTGGTTTGCCGTGCTGCTTTTCGACGCTGGCACCACAGCCGCTGGTGTGACGGCCGCCGTGGAGGGCAGGATCGTTGCCGGCATTGCGCTGGCGGGTGGTACGGCCTGGGCCATCGGTGGACTAGCTGGACTTTTCTTCGCACTGTTTCCTGAGATTGCCGCCCGCTCCCTTATGAGCGAGCTGAAGAAATAAGAGGTCATTATGGATGCAGGAACCGGACTTTTACTCCAGGCCGTTGGTGTGATGTGCCTCGCCGGGATCTGGCTGTTTTTCAAGGCAAAGAACCAGGTCGTGATCGCGCGCCAACTTGCGGCTGACGCTGCACCAGTGCCGCAGGCAGAATCGCCAACATCCCCCTCCGTGCCTGCATCCATCGACCGATCGCCACTCCCTGGCGCTGGTCGGGCGATGAAAAAGCCACCCACCGATCTCCGCTACGCCCTGGCCTACATCGAGAAGCGGTACAGCAACCGATCCTACACCGTGCCGCTGGGCTGGCAGATCGCGGCAGACGGTGTCCCGGACTGCGTCGCGGCACATTTTATCGACGACGTGTACCACGTCCTGATCTCCGGCCAGACGCGCGGGGGCAAGGACAATCTGGCGCTGAACCTTATGTTTACGCTGGCACTGCGCTATACCCCAGAGCAGGCGCAGATCTGCGTCATTGATGGGAAAGGTCTCGACTTTGCGACATGGGAGGACAAGGCGCACACCTGGCGCCTGGCGCTCGATCCCAAGGAGATCCAACCGACGATGACCGCGTTGACCCGCGAGCGTGAGCGCCGCGGTGCGCTCCTCCGCCAGGCCGGCGTCTCGAAGTGGGAGAACTATACGGGCGGCGGTATGCCGCTTCTGGTCGTCTACGTGAGCGAGCTGAGCCTGCTCGAAGACGCCGTCGGGAAGAGCGATCTCACGAGCTGGCTTAACTCCGAGCTGGCGGCCGGTGCGGCCTTCGGCCTCCGCTATGTGATTGCCACCCAGACGGCCAGTAATTTCGCCACCCGGTGGCGCTCCCAGATCAGTCTGTACCTGGCCGGCTTTCAGCCTTCGCAGAGCCAGGACCAGCCCAACACCGGGCTGACCACGGCGGAGCTGCGTGAGGCCGGGCTGGTGCCACCGTCCGAACTCATCGCCCCGCCTGCTGGCGCCGGTGTCTTTGCGGCGGTCCAGGGGCGCCTGGGGTTCATGGTCCGAGCCAGCCTGATTGACGACGATCAGCGTGTCGAACTGCTCCGTCAGATGCCAGATCGTCCGGTGGTGATCGCGCCAAAACTGGCATTACAACCAGCCCCAAAAACCGATGCGGCGATGCTGCTGGAGCTGCTCAAAACGGGCAAACCACTACCGATGGCCGACGAGGTCGGTAGCGCCGTTGTAGCGCATTGGAATGCCCAGGAAGTGGCGCTACCGAATTCTGTAGTGGCACTACACGCTACCAAAAATCTGAGCGTGAGCGGCACTCTTGAAGCGCTACCGGTAGCGCCCGAGGTTGTGCCGTTCGAGGAGCAGCGGCGTATCCTGGCGGCCGCCAAAGAAGCGACCAGCCGGCGTCAGCTGAGTATCAAATTGTACGAGGCAACCGGCGGGCAAAAGTATCGCTGGGTGCAGGCGGTCTGTGATGCGGCTGGGTTATTTCCGGTCCAGGGCGTGGCGCAGTAATGCATATGGTCGATCGTATTTTCGTCGTGCTACAAGACCTGCTCGCCGAGTTGGGCTGGCGGTTAGTATCTATTATCGCCATGCTAGCCATTGCCGCCCTGTTTTATTTTCTGTATGATGCCGGATTGATCGGGATGGGGCGCTAGGGCGTGGCACAGGAATCGTACCGGGGTGTCAAGTTGTCACCCCGATGATACACATCTCGATGATCCAAAAGTCCTCCACTATGATCCAAGCAATTGTCGGATCATAGTGGAGGACTTTTGGATCATCGGCAAAGAGCCGCGCAAAAATACATACGAAATCAAATAAAACGTAGCGCAAAATCTGGGCGAAATCTAGATGAAATCAAATATTTAGGTTTAGGCCACTCCAGCGCCCCAAACGAACACGACATTAGTACGCATAGGAATAGCCGCTGGAATCAACGCCGAAAATGCCACTGGAATAAAAATGAGAATAGACCCGGAATAGACCTGGAATAGACCCGGAATAGACCCGGAACGCCAAAATTGTTTTAGCCCATTCCAAAGCCCCACATCGTACCGACAATATATGTCATAGCATGCAGCCATAGAGGACGAGAGTAGTCGCCTAGATAGGCAGGGAATACGCATCCGGCGAGGGATATCCGCAGGAGTATCAGGCGTGCTGTAGGCGTTCGTGAGGGGTTCAGAGATTCGTTGATATGGAATAGCTCCTGGAGCGAATGTCGGAATAGATGGCGAAATAGACTGCGGAAAATCGTCAGAAAATCGTCGGAAAATCGCGAGAAAATCGTCAGAACGTCAAATTCGCTTTAGCCCATTGCAAAGCCCACATCGTGCCGACAGTATTCCTCAGGATTGGCTGAGTAATACCACGAGATCAGCTGCCCAGATAGGCAGGAAACAGCTCCTCGCAGGAGGCTCGTTCGAGCAGGAGAAGCGGGTGCGCAGGGCACAGGATATGCAGTGTCGCAGCTGCGGGCGGCGGCAGGCGTGAGAGCTGGTTACAGGTTTTTTGAAGGGGGCTTAAGCGGCCATGGAGAGAATTCTCGGTGTGGTCGTGGAGCGGGTTCGTGCTCGCGTCGATGGGCTAACTGAGCTGTTCGGATCCTGATGGCCTGGCCTGAGCAGCTTTGGTGCGATCTGTATCCGGCTGTGAAATCTCGCGTTGCGTCTGTCTGGGCGGGGACGGCGTGTCGCTGGTGCGGTCGATCGTCCTGAGCTGGAGTTGTGGCTACCACCGTGTATGCGGGCTGGAGGGTTCAGCAGCGCTGGGTCGGTGTGGTGCGTGCGACCGTCGGGTGCTGCGCTTGTCGGGTGCGAGGAGCTGCAAAAACGCCTTTTTTTCGCCTGTGTATCGGGAGGGTGTCACACCGATTGATCCACACCGCTGGTCTCTGGATATCCACGATCGTTGATTAATCTGCGCATCCACGCGCTTGTTCTCTACGGTGCACAGTCGATCAGATACCAGATAGGGGGATACGCTGTTGCCCCTCTGGTGAGACAGTTTTGCGATGATCGCGGGAGAATTTTCCGTCATTTTGGCCTTATATGAGGGGGGGGGGGGTGTTCACTCTGAATACCCCCCCCCTCGTGATCGCGTGATTGGTGATTGCTCTTGGACGAGCTGAAAGTATGGTGTATGACGGAAGGTCGCGTATCCAGCCTGTGATCGGGGTGACAGATTGTCACCCCGATCAGGTGAGATTCTACCAGGGATGGCAGGGTTCATCAACGATGGCTGTGATCGATCCTGATGAGCCCAACGGTGCGTGGAGTAGGGGTTCCTGGTGCGCTAGGTCTGCTTGTCGCAGGGGTGCGCTAGGCGATCTTGTCGCAGGGGTGCGCTAGGTCTGCTTGTCGCAGGGGTGCGCTAGGTCTGCTTGTCGCAGGGGTGCGCTAGGTCTTTACCCCTGCTCAGGGAATCTTCCGGTATCCGCGAAAAACAGGCGTTTCTGCACAGGGAAAGCGCGGTGCGTGTGCTCGGCATTGACAGGGATGTGCGAGGGGTGTACGGTAAACGACCCTTTACCGTACAGATGAGGTATCTCCATGCCCCGAATCACACCACACCACGCCATTCACCCTGACCCAATCCGCCCGGCGCTGTATCTTCGCGTATCGACCGACGAGCAGGCCGATAGCGGCAACATCCGCCAGCAGCCCAGCGTGCCCGCTGCGCGGCCCAGGCGCTCGCTAAGGGCTGGCCAGCGCCTGCGGTGTATGCTGATGAGGGTGCAAGCGGCACACTCGCTCCAGGGCCAAAGCGCCCCGGCCTCGCGCAGCTGCTGGCGGATGTTGCCGCTGGCGCGATCAACGCGGTGATTGTCCTCGACCTCTCGCGCCTAGCCCGCTCGGTCAAACTGGTGACGACGATGATTGAAGATTTTGATGCGGCCGGGGTTGCATTTGTGAGCTGCAAAGAAAACTTTGATACCAGCACGGCCATGGGCCGGGCGATGCTGGGCATCGTGGCGGTCTTCGGCCAGCTGGAGCGGGATCTGACCAGCGAGCGCACGATCGCCGCCCTGGGCGAGCGGGGCAAACAGTACGGCTATAAAGCAGGGCGTGTGCCCTATGGCTATCGGCGCGAGCCGGGGCGTGAGGTGATCGAGGTTGACGACCAGGCTGTCGGCACGGTGCGGGCGATCTTTGCCCAGCGTGCTAGCGGGGCCAGTATGCGGGCGATCGCTGGCACGCTTGACCAGGTGGTGCCGGCGCCCCGTGGCCAGCGCTGGCACGCCAGCACGATCAAAACAATCCTCGATAATGCCGCCTACTATCGTGGCCAGGTCGAGCACTGGCCTGCCATCCTGGGCTGATGGAGCGGCCGCGTTGGCTGACGCACCGGTGTTCGAGACCAGCCCTTCTTGACAGCTATGATACAGTAATTACATATGTACTATGTAATAGTACGTAATTACAGTTTATAAGGAGGGTGTTATGGCAACCGCAACCCCCGAGGCCGTCGCCGCTGCCGCCGAGGCGCTCCAGGCGGCCGGCAAGCGCGTTTCAACCATCGCTGTGCAGGGCCACCTGGGCGGCGGCAGCTTCACCACGGTGCAGAAGTACCTGGAGGCGTGGCAGCAGACCCAGCGCGACCAGCGGGCGGCGGTGGTGGAGGTGCCGTCGGCGGTGGTTGAGCGCGGCATGACCCTCCTGCGCCAGGTCTGGCAGGCCGCGCAGGCCGAGGCGGGCCAGGAGATAACGCAGACGCGGGAGGAGACCGAGGCGCAGCTGGTGGAGATGCGCGACCAGCTGGCGGAGGCGCTGCTAGCGGTGCAGCGGCAGGAGGCTGAGAATAGCGAGCAGGCCCAGGCGCTGGCAGCGCAAGAGGCACGGGTGATCACGCTCCAAGCCGAGCGCGACGAGGCCCGCACCGAGGCTCGTGTGCATGCTGTCCAGGCCGCAGCCGCAGCGGAGCGGGTGCAGGAGCTGCAGACCCGGCTGGATGCCCAGGCCAGCGTCAGCTTAGAACTAGCACAGCTCCAGGGCGCTCACGGTGCGCTCCAGCGCCAAGTAGAGGAGCAGGTCGCGACGATCAAAAGCCTGGTCGGCGGGCGCGGGCGTGCCAGTAAGGCCATTGACCCGTCCTGATGTCTACCTTTTTATATCGCTCTCGCCAGGGCTCATAATGCAGATCATATAAAGAGGCCAGATGAGCGTGAAAATCCTGACGTTCATCCGGCCTCTTGTTACTATCCTTTGGTTCCTGTAGATGAATGTTATGTTTATTGTCCTCACACGCTAGTACAAAACTATGCACTTTCAGTGCAAGGCTTTAGCCGCTACCCACCTCTCCATGACGATGCTCGCATGATCGCTCATGCCGCAGACGGAGGGTGCCTATGGATACATATCGACGCAGCGGTCATACCATCACGTCCTTCACTGAAGCTATGGTCGCCGACTATTTGCAACATCATCGTGCCTCGTCAAATCAGGATACCAATCCACTCATATTGGGGTACAAAAGCTATTTGACGATTTTTTTACGGTGTCCTACATAACGATACCCTATATGACTTAAATAGGCCATGGATCGTGAAAATTGGTTCTCCGTTGCACAGAATACCAAGTGTCTGGTCTCTCCTACGTAAAGATGGTTATGTTGGACAAACCCACATCCTCGTCTATAATCTGGGCGTACTTCTGTTTCCTCCTAAGCGCGGCTAATCGTAGATTATGTTTGACACGGAGGCGTGATGAAGATTGCCGAGCTGGCCACGACCTTTCTCACCGCGAACCAGCAGAACTTTCGTGCCAATACCCGGCTGGCCTATGGGTATGATCTCACATTGTTTAGCCGGACCTTTCCCGATCTCGATGTTACTGCGATTACGGTTGATCATCTACGGGCATTCCTCTATGCCACCGCAGATATGGCACCTTCGACGCTGGCACGGCGTCAGGCAACGCTCCGCTCCTGCTTCGGCTGGGCGTACCGTAATGATCTGATTCCCGTGGACCCCACCGCTAAACTTGATCCCATCAAAGTACCAGCGCGTGATCCACGGCCATTAACCGAACGCCAAGTCGAGGCTATTTTGGCGGCTATTCCCGGTACCGATCAGCGCAACCGCCTCTTATTCACCTTGTTGTATGAGACCGGGATGCGCGTCGGGGAAGCGATCGCTATCATGCGGGCTGACCTTGCCCTCAATCTCACCGACGGTGGTATTATTCGGGTCGTTGGGAAAGGGCAGAAGGAACGGGTGGTTCCGCTCATTGCCGCACCACGTTCCCTCCGTATGCTGCGCACCCTGCTCAAACAGGATCATGGACTGGGGCCGCTGTTTCGCGGTGATCAGGTGAAAGGTGGCCATCCCGGTGATGCCATGCATCGAACCACCGTGTTCTACCATTTTGAGCGCTATGTCACCCTCGCTCGGGCCGCCCATCCCGATCAGTTTATCGACGAAACAGAGCCGATCACGATTCACCGATTGCGCCATACCTATGCCACCATGCAGCTCCGCGATGGCGTCAGCCTGCCCACCTTGCGCAAGCTGCTCGGCCATCAAAATATACAAACGACCCTCCGCTATGCTGAGACTGATGTCGAGCAGATGAAAGAGGAATTAGCGGCGGCTCGCCGTCGCCACCGCCGCTAACACCGAATTAAGGATGCTAGAGCGATGATTACCCGTACCCCAATCGGCTATCCCATCCTCCGGATGCCCGATGATCTCGTTCATCTGGAGGCGATCTTTGGACTGGAGCATGCCACGCCACGCGAACAGGCTGTGCTCGATGGCTATCGCGACCCGATCGCCAAGGCCGTCTTTGTACTGACGGTGCGCTGTTTAGCACACCTAGGCTACCTGCCTGACCTAGAGATGATCCCACCGGGCATCCTGGCGTATGTTGGCGATCACTGTGCAGCGGTCATCCCTATCCGCTACTTTCGGGATCGGCCCGCTCGGCGCACCGATGTACTTGCAGCGGCCCGGCTCCTGCTTGGGTATCAGCGCTGGACCACTGGCCATGCCCTGGATCTCCAGCCCATCTTGCGGCACCTGGCGTTGGAATATCCGCGTGAGGCCGATCTCATGACTGCGGCGATTGAACGGTTGCGCGAATGGCGCGTCGAACTGCCTGCCGTCGATACCCTTCTGACGTTGGTTGAACGGGCGCTGCATCAGGTCGAAGATGACACCTATGCCGACGTGATGCGGCGCGCCGATCCCACCCTCCAGCAGACCCTCCAGACCTTACTGGAGCATCCCGATGATCAAGATACAGTATTGGCGATGATTAAACAGCCCGCCGGCAAAGCGAGCGTGAAATCCATGCGGCGAGAGGCGGAGAAGCTTGATGCGTTAGCCGCCCTGAGGATTGCCGATACCGTCCTCAGTTCGATCAGCCAGCGCAAGCTGGTGTTCCTGGCCGAACAAGCCAAGCGCTACACCGCTGCTGATCTCCGCGCCTTGAGTGATCAACGCCGTACCGTGATTCTCGTGGCGTTTGTCATCCATAGTCGTCAGGTCGGCCGCGATACCATGCTCCAACAGCTCGATAAGATCTTGCGCCGCATCACCCGCACCAGTGCTGAGAAAGAACAAGAGGCCGCCATCCAACGTGAGAAGAAGACCCCATTTCCGCGCCGCCTCTCTACGAAGATACTCTCCATTATTGCGCTCGCGCCACCCGGCACCGTCGAAGAACAGCTGTTTGCCCTGATGCCGCAGGCGGACTATCGCCGAATCTATGCGACTGTTTCGGGCGAAGAGGAGCAGTTTGCCAAACAAACAGCGCGGGCCACAATGCTGCGGCGCTTCCGCACCCATTACCGTCAGATGCTGCCACTCCTCCTGACGCACATTGAGTTTGCGGCCCACTCTGCCACAGGCAAGGATATTGTGCGCGTTCTCACCCTCCTCAAACAGCACATGACGAAGCGTCCGCAGCTGCTCACGCTTCCAGACCGTCCCATATTTCTTGATTCGGCCTGGGATGCTGAAACCGTGGTTGCGAGCGTCGCATCAGCGGAAGAACCATCCACGCCGCCGCTACGCGTCAAGCGCCATCCCCTCGAACTCCAAACCCTGTTTGCCCTTCAGGCCGCCCTCCGATCCGGGACGGTCTGGGTCGAGGGGTCAGAACAGTATGGCAATCTGGCGGAGCAGCTGGTGGCATGGGATGCGCCAGCCCGGCTCCATCTGTATGCAAAACATGCGTTCCCCTCCACGGCAGCAGACTTTACCGCGAAACTGACCACCCTCATGCACGAGGCATTAGACGATCTTGACCGGGCCGTGAAACGGGGGCGGGCCGTCAGTATCAAGGATGAGCGCTGGGTGGTGCCCAAGATTACGGAGACACCGCTGCCCAAACATATCCAGAAACTGGAAGCCAAGGTGATCGCCGAACTCGGCTATCCACCCATCACGTCCCTCCTGGCGGATGTGGATGTAACGCTGGGGCTTTCGGACGGATTTCTCCATTTTGCGGATAAGCAAACCCATGTCACCAAGCAGAAACGTCGTGATATCCTGGCCACACTCTTCTGTGACGCGACGAATATTGGCCCCACCAAGATGGCGCTCTCGACACCTGGGTTAAGTGCCGGTGCCATTCTGTGGACGCAGCGCTGGTACGCCTATATTGAGAATCTGCGCCATGGGATTATTCTCTGTAACAACTACGTCAATCGTAGTCCGTTGGCCAGGTATTGGGGCGATGGCACCACCGTGAGCTTCGATGGAATGCACTTGAGCACCTACGACAACAATACACGGGCCGAGTTGCACTTGCGCTATCAGCGCGGCAACGGCGGCCTCTTCTTGCAACATGTGACCAACAAACTCACGGGCCTGTATGGCCAGTTTACGCGCTGCTCCTCCCCGGAATCAGCCCAGGTTCTGGTCGGCTTGCTCAATCATCGTACGGAGTTCGACATCGACACGGTTGATACGGATAGCATCGGCGACAACGCCCTCGTGCTGGGCTTGGGCTGGCTGTTGGGGTTTACGATCCGCCCCCGCATTAAGCGGATCAAGTATGTCAAACTGGTGCGACCCACCCGGACGGCATCGTACCCCAAGATCGACGCAATGTTCTCGCGAACCCTCAATACCGCGCTGATCGAAGCCCATTATGATGAAATTATCCAGCTAGTCTGCTCGATTGCGGAACGGGCGATCAGCCCGGATGTCGTGATCAAACGGTTCACGAGCTACAGCCGCAAAAGTGGCCTGCACCAAGCCTTGCTGGAAATCGGCCGTGCTGTGGAGTGTATTTTTCATGCCCGGTATCTCGAAGACCCCACGTTGCGGCGTGAAAATCACCGCAATCTCTGTCGCGGCGAGTCCTGGAATGCGATGACCCGGCAGCTCTTTTCATTCAATCGGGCGATTATGCGCGAAAACAATATTGAGGAGCAGGAACGATTGGCGCTGTCCTTACTGCTGGTGCAAAACATGATCGTTGTCTGGAACGTCTCGCACATGAGTCGCGCCATTGCGGGCTTGAAACACCAGGGTTACAAGTTCGACACGGTGGATTTACAGCACATGACCCCGTTGATGACGAGCCATATTCGAATGATCCCGGATTTTATCCTTCGCCCGCAGTATGGCATGGATATGAATCCCCTGATCGCGCAGCCGATCTAAACAATGCGCCATGATGGAGGAAGCGATGCGGCGAACGAGATACTCACCCATTGAAGCCGTGAATACCACGATTATTAACTACATGTATCAGGTCACCGAGGAACGATTAGACGACCCCGAGGCCATTTTGGCGTTTCTCCGACGCAATGGATGTCCGAAATCATCATCAATGATTGTTTTAATGGATATCCTGGGGTGTTCATTAGGCGAAGCTAGAGATAGAACCCATGTGAGTCCAACATGGGCGGATGTGCGGGAACGCGATGAGCGCGTGAGTAAGGCGTTCTGTGATGCGCTCGAATCGTGAGCGAGCGAGATAGAGCACTCTTTTCTGCCCCAAGCAAAAGACGAAGCTGTATCATTCTACTAATGTATCATTATGTAGGACACCGTAAAAAAATCGTCAAATAGCTTTTGTACCCC
>DAOTUS010000070.1:0-8242 GCA_034437415.1 Herpetosiphonaceae bacterium | reverse complement strand
GATGATCGGGAAACCCAAAAAGCGCACGTATTCGCGGGAGGGAGGAGGGAGGGACGCCATATATGGCGTCCCTCCACCAATCGTTATCCACCAAGCGTCCATCTTCATCCAAAATCCTGTGCCTTTGCCGTGTAATCTAACATTGTCAAACTACCATCAGAATCATTTACCACGACGTTCCTGGAAATGCAGAACAGAGTCGCTTGACCATGATTGCCACCGTGGTCAAGTTGCTGGCCGCTGATCCCAGCGACCTAGTGCTGCTCTATCAGGTTGATTCGACCATTCTGCAACGGCTCCAATCTACCCTCATTCTCAACGATACCGGCTTCTGGTGGCCCGAGTACATGGCGTTGCTGCCGCTGCCCTATACGATGGAGCAGCTGCCGTTCCCGTTTTCCTAAACCACAAAACCGCTGAGGGAACTGCTCCCCCAGCGGTTTTCGATGTTCGCGATCGCGCGCCTACAGCAGCGTCGAGGCGACGGTGTTCTCGCGGTGGGCGTCGATGACATCCTTGACCCGGTTGAGCTTGTCCAGAATGTGGCCAAGCTGGTCGATGCTCTCGATGCGGATCGTCGCCAGCAGGGTTGCCCGCCCGTGGTGCTTGTTGGGCAGCTGCTGCACCGCCTGGATATTGATGTTGCCGTCGGCGATGGCGTTGGTGACATCGCGCCACAGCCCGATCCGGTCCCAGGCGTCGATCAGGATTGGCACCGGATACGACTGGCGCTCGCCATCGCCCCACTCGACATCGATCAGCCGCTCGCGGTTGCGCTCGTTGAGGATGCTGTAGCAGTCGACCCGATGCACCGTGATGCCGTTGCCCTTGGTGGTGTAGCCGATGATCGGCTCGGGATACACGGGGTTGCAGCACTTGGCGATGCGCGTGTAGACGTTGCTCTCGCCGCGCACCGTGATCGCGCCGGGCTTGAAGGGTTTTTTCGGCGGCGCGGTCGTCGGAATCGCCGCCAGCGGCTCGTCCTCGGCGGGCTTCAGGCTCAGCACCCGCTGAATCGACTGGCGCGGCGACATATCGCCGTTGCCAATGTGGGCCAGCAGATCCTCGACCGTTTTATAGGCGTTGGCCTTGGCTACCTCGTCCAGGGTTGGCCGCACGCCCAGCCGCTTCAGCTCTTTCTCCAGCAGATCGCGGCCTGCCGAGATGTTGACATCGCGCTCTTGGCGGCGGAACCAGCGCCGAATGTGGGTTTTGGCCCCGGTCGATTTGGCGTACTCCAGCCAGTCCCGCGATGGCCCGCGCGGCGTTTTGCTGGTCAGGATATCGACGATCTCGCCGTGCTGTAGCTGATAGAACAGCGGCACCGGCTTGTTGTTGACCCGCGCCCCGACGCAGCGATTGCCAACCTCGGAGTGAATCCGGTAGGCAAAATCGATTGGCGACGAGCCCTTGGGCAGATCGATGATCTTGCCCTTGGGGGTCAGCACAAACACCTGCTCGCGCAGCACATCTTCCTTGACCGACTCGAAAAACTCGGTTGGGTCGAGGTCGCGCTGCCCGTTGATCGCCGAGCGCAGCCAGCCCAACTTGGCCTCGAACGACTGATCGGAGTGGCCAAAGCCCTCTTTGTAACGCCAGTGCGCCGCAATGCCGTGCTCGGAGACCTCGTGCATCTCGTGGGTGCGAATCTGCACCTCGCACGGCTGCTCTCCAGGGATGACGACCGTCGTATGCAGCGAGCGATACATGCTCTCTTTGGGCACCGCAATGTAGTCGTCGAACTCGCTCATAATCGGCGTCCAGGTCGAGTGAACCATCCCGAGCACCCGGTAGCACTCATCGGTGGTGCCGACGATCACGCGCACCGCCAGCTGATCGTAGATCTGGTCGAGGCTGACGCCCTTGCGATCCATCTTGCGGAAGATCGAGTAGATGTGCTTGGGCCGCCCGGTGACCTCGGCCTTGATCCCGTCGCGGTCGAGGATCTGGTTCAGCCGCGCGCTGACCCGCTGGACAATTCGCTCGCGGGTTTCGCGGCGCAGCACCAGCTGGCGGCTAATCTCCTGGTATTTTTCAGGATTGATGTAGCGGAAGGCGATATCTTCCAGCTCCCACTTAAACTGCCAGATGCCCAGGCGATGGGCCAGCGGGGCGTAGACATCCAGGGTTTCGCGGGCGATGCGCTGCTGTTTCTCCGGCGACATCGAGCCAAGCGTGCGCATATTGTGCAGGCGGTCGGCCAGCTTGATCAGCACCACGCGCGGGTCGTCGGCCATCGCGATAAACATCTTGCGATAGGTGCCAACCTGCGCCTCCTCGAGGGTCTGATCTTCCAGGCGGCTGAGCTTGGTGACGCCATCGACAATATGGGCCACCTCGCGGCCAAAGCCACGCTCGACATCGGCTAAGGTCACCGGGGTATCTTCGACGACATCGTGGAGCAGCGCCGCCGCAATCGAGGGCGGGTCAAGCTTGAGGTCGATCAGAATATGGGCAACCTGGATGGGGTGGTTGAAGTAGGCCTCGCCGGATTTGCGTTTCTGGGGCGCGTGGGCAGTTTCCGCCACCGCCCAGGCTCGGCGAATCAGATCGAACGCTTCGTCAGGCCAGTAGGCCCGCATGCGCTTGATCAGGGCTTCGCTATCGATGGCAGGCTCGGACGCAGGTTTCTCGGCAGGCTTTTCGGCAGAAGCGACAGGCATTGGGCGCGAAGTGTTCGGTTGATACGTATCGCCAGATGGCGCTGGTGTTGGTTGGGAGGAGAGGTCCATACCGACCCTCACTTCTGACGTTTCTTAACGCCTCTTTTACAAAATTCAGAATAATGTATCACGTAGGGTAGCATGCACGTTTACACATGTCAAGCAAGCTTGGCCCCTATTATAACGCATTGTGTTATTTTGTTGTCAATACTGCCCAACGATATATTGACGAATTGCACAATCTCCCGTACAATGCCGCTTAACCTAGATTTAACACCCCTTTCTCAATATTCCAAACATAATTTCCCCCTGCGAAGATGCAGAGTCTCCAATGTTGGCCCCTTCACAGCAATGATGCTGATGGCTTATTCGCTATACACTCATTGATCTTGTGAAGTGCGACGTTCCACACACGTCGTCAGCATTCGGCACCAATACCCACTGGTGCGCGAAAGGAGACCCATCATGGCCAACCTTCTGTATGATGGTCGCTTTGAACACGATGCCTGCGGCATTGGTTTTGTCGCACGTACCGACGGCTCCCCGACCCACAACGTTGTGCAACTGGCCCTGCGAGCGCTTGGCAGCCTCACCCACCGGGGTGCGGTTGCTGCCGATGGCCTCTCCGGCGACGGCGCCGGGCTTTTGACGACGTTGCCGCGCACCTTGCTTGGCCGTGAGCTAGCCGCCCGTGGCATCGCCGCCGATCCGCTCCAGGTCGGAGTTGGAATGGTTTTTCTGCCCGCCGCCGCCACTGAGCACGCTCGCACACTTATCAATGACGCGTTCTCCTGGCGCGGCCTTTCTGTTTTAGGCTGGCGGGTGGTGCCAGTCGCCATCGATCAGCTTGGCCCGGTCGCCCGCGAGGCCTGTCCGGTGATCGAGCAGGTGCTGGTCGCCCGCCCGGCCGAGCTGGACGACGACAGCTTCGAGCGCGAGCTGTATCGCACGCGCCGCCGGGCGGAACGCAACGCCCTGGCCGCCGGGATTGAGCTGTATATTCCGTCGCTGTCATGTCGCACAATTGTCTATAAAGGGCTGATGTTGCCCAACTTGCTCGCCCAGTTCTATCTTGATCTGGCCGACCCGGACTACACCGCTCTGGCCGCTGTCTACCACCAACGCTACTCCACCAACACCTTCCCCACCTGGAACCGCGCTCAACCGTTTCGCGTCGTCAGCCACAATGGCGAGATCAACACGCTCGAAGGCAACGTCAACTGGATGCGGGCGCGCGAGCCGCATCTGGCCAGCCCGCTGCTCGGCAATGTCCGCGATCTAACGCCGATCGTCGACGATAGCGGCAGCGACTCGGCCAAGTTCGACAATGTGCTGGAGCTGCTGGTGCGCGGCGGCCGCGATGTGCGCCACGCGATTATGATGATGATGCCCGAGGCCTGGGAGCATATCAGCGATCTCGATCCAACCGTGCGCGATTTCTATCAGTGGCACGCCAATCTGATGGAGCCGTGGGATGGCCCGGCGGCGATGACGTTCTGCGATGGCCAGATCGTTGGCTCGGCCCTGGACCGCAATGGCCTGCGCCCGGCGCGCTACCTGGTCACCGACGATGGTTTGGTGGTGGTGGGCAGCGAGATGGGCGCGACCGATATCGCCGAAGAGCGGATTATGCGCAAAGGCCGCCTCGGCCCCGGCCAGATGCTGGCGGTCGATCTGGTGACCGGCGAGCTGCTCGACAACACCACGGTCAAAACCCTGATCGCGACCCACCAGCCCTACAGCCAGTGGCTGCACGGTGTCGGGGCAACGCTCGAGGAACTGGTCGAGAAATCCAGCGGCACCCGCGCGGCGCTTCCCGCCGCCAATCTGGAGACCCTGCAGGCGGCGTTTGGCTACACCAGCGAAGCGCTGAGCATGGTGCTCAAGCCGATGGCACAAACTGGGGCCGAGCCGATTGGCTCGATGGGCGATGATACTCCGGCGGCGGTTTTCTCAGCGCTGGGTCGCCCGGTGTCCGGCTATCTCAAGCAGCGCTTTGCCGAAGTCACCAACCCGCCGATCGACCCGCTGCGCGAGAAATTGGTGATGTCGCTCTCGATTCGGCTGGGGCCACGCCACAACCTGCTGGCCGAGCGCCCAGGCCAGGCCCACCAGATCAACCTGCCCTCACCGGTGCTGCGCGACCACGAGCTGGCCGCCCTGCGCGCCTGCTCCGATCTGACCTTTGGCTGTGCGACGCTCGATGCGACGTTCCCGGTCAGCGATGAGCCGAGCTGGCTCGAACATGCGCTGGACGATCTGTGCGGCGCGGCCGATCGCGCCCTCGACGCTGGGGCGACCATTCTGATTGTCAGCGACCGAGCGGTGAGCGCCCACCGGCTGCCCATCCCAGCGGTGCTGGCGCTTGGCGCAGTCCACCATCACCTGATCCGCACCGGGCAGCGCTCAACCTGCTCGCTGATTGTGGAAAGTGGCGAAACCCACGAGGTCCATCAGCTGGCGGTGCTGGTTGGCTATGGCGCCGAGGCGGTCAACCCATATGTGGCGCTGGCGACGGTGCGGGAGATCGCCAACGAGCGCTCGCGCACGCCGATCACGGCCGCCGAGGCCGAGGACAACTACTGCCACGCGCTGGAAAAAGGCCTGCTCAAAGTGATGTCGAAGATGGGCATCTCGACGATCGACAGCTACTGCGGCGCGCAGATCTTCGAGGCGCTGGGCCTGGGCACCGCCGTGATCGAGCGCTCGCTGGCAGGCACGCCGGCCCGCTTTGGCGGAGCTGGCTGGGTGCGGCTGGGCCGCGAGACCGCCGCCCGCCACGCCGAGGCCTACGCCGCCGAGCAGCCCTCGCTGCGCCACCCCGGACTGTACAAATTCAAGAAAGATGGCGAGTATCACGCCTTTCACCCGGCGGTGGTCCACGCGCTCCAGCGGGCGGTGAGGGTGGCCTCCGCCGCAGATGGCGATTTCGCGGCCGGGTTTGCCGTCTACCGCGAGTACGCCGAGCTGGTCAACAATCGCCCGGCCACCGACCCGCGCGACCTGCTGGAGTTCGTCGCCACGACGCCGATTCCGCTGGAGGAGGTTGAGCCAGTCGCGGCGATTGTGCGGCGCTTCTCAACGGCCGCGATCTCCCACGGCTCACTGAGCGCTGAGGCCCACGAGACCCTGGCGATTGCGATGAATCGGCTTGGCGGAATGAGCAACAGCGGCGAGGGCGGCGAAGATCCGCGCCGCTTCAACACCGAAAAGGTCAGCGCGATCAAGCAGGTCGCCTCGGGGCGCTTCGGGGTCACCCCGGCCTACCTGATGCACGCCCGCGAGCTGCAGATCAAGATGGCCCAGGGTTCGAAGCCCGGCGAGGGCGGCCAGATCCCTGGCTCGAAAGTGAGCGAGGAGATCGCCGCGATTCGCTACACCACGCCGGGCGTGGCGCTGATCTCGCCGCCGCCGCACCACGATATCTACTCGATTGAAGACCTGGCTCAGCTGATCTACGACCTGCGCACGATCAACCCGAGCGCGGCGATCTCGGTCAAGCTGGTGGCCGAGATGGGCGTTGGCACCGTGGCCGCCGGGGTGGTCAAGGGCGGCGCCGAGGTTGTGCTGATCAGCGGGCACTCCGGCGGCACCGGTGCCTCGCCGCTGTCCTCGATCAAAAACGCCGGCATCCCGTGGGAGATTGGCCTGGCCGAGACCCAACAAACCCTGATGCTCAACGGCCTGCGCGGGCGGGTGCGGCTACGCGCCGACGGTGGCCTGAAAACTGGCCGCGATGTGGTGCTGGCCGCGCTGCTGGGCGCCGATGAGTACTCGTTTGGCACGGCGGCGCTGGTCGCCGAGGGCTGCGTGATGGCGCGGACCTGCCACAGCAACAACTGCCCGGTCGGCATCGCAACCCAGCGCCCGGACCTGCGGGCCAAGTTCCCTGGCACGCCCGAGCATGTGATGGCCTTTATGCAGTACATCGCCCAGGAAGTGCGCGAGACCCTGGCCCAGCTTGGCGCCCGCACGCTCGACGAGGTGATTGGCCGGGTTGAACTGCTGCGCCAGCGCCACACCGGCATCGCCGACCACGACGCGCTGGACCTGAGCGCGCTGCTGGGGCTGGCCAACCCCACCAGCGCCCGCCGCTGGATGGGCGGCAAATCGCTTGAGGCGATCGATGCGCTCAATCAGCAGCTGCTGGATACGGCGCTTCCGGCTCTGCGCGACGGCCACGAGGTCGCCATCTCCGCCCGGATCACCAACCAGGACCGCAGCACCGGCGCGACGCTGGCCGGCCAGTGGGCGCTGGCGGGAATCACCGGCGAGGCGACGCTGCACTTCACCGGGACGGCCGGGCAGAGCTTCGGCGCCTTTGCGGTCCGCGGCATGCATATGACCGTGATCGGCGACGCCAACGACTATGTTGGCAAAGGCCTGGCCGGCGGCGAGCTGATCATTCGGCCGAGCGACGCGGCCCAGTACGTCCCGCACGAGGCCACGATCCTGGGCAACACGGTGCTGTATGGCGCCACCAGCGGCAGCCTGTTCGCGGCGGGCAGCGCCGGGGAGCGCTTCGCGGTGCGCAACAGCGGCGCTGTCGCCGTCGTCGAGGGCATCGGCGACCACGGCTGCGAGTATATGACCGGTGGCACGGTGGTGGTGCTGGGCGAGACCGGGCGCAACTTTGGCGCCGGAATGACCGGCGGCACGGCGTTTATCTTCGACCCCGCCGGGGTGTTTCCAAGCCGGCTCAACGGCGAGGTCGTTCACGCCGAGCGGGTGGCCTCGCCGCTGGTCGCCGACCACCTGCGGGCGCTGATCGAGCGGCACTGGCGCAACACCGGCAGCCCACGGGCGGCCGAGCTGCTGGCCAACTGGCAGACGGCTCAGTCGGCCTTCTGGTACATCGCGCCCCAGGCCGTCCAGGCCGTGGTGCTGCCAGTGGTCGAGGCTCGCAGCACGCGGGCCGCGTAATCCAGCCACCGACAATCTATTTATGGCTAACTTGTGCAAATATAGCGAGCGACCAACGCTCGCTATATTTGTCTCCACGGAATTTCACATGGGCCGAGTGCAGGATTTACCTGGCGCAAGCAAACACTATTCGCTACAATTAGATTGCCTTTTCCTCTGTGGTAAAAACCCGCTTTCCCTCGTTGAATGCAATTAATACCATTCAGCATTGAATATGACGCATAATCGCGCTTCCATACCAGGGCATGGGCAAAGTCAGCCCTCACCCCGTCCGCTGCGCGGACACCCCTCTCCCTGACCGCGGGAGAGGGGATGAATATGCCGTCAAAACCGGGCCAAACCGGGACTTTGCCCATGCCCTGGGGGTGAGGGGTCACACTGCATCATTCCTATGGCTGAATGGTATAATCGTAGATTGTTGATCTACCACATATCTATTCTAATTGAAGAATTCGCATGATTGTGCTAATCTCTGTATTTTGACAATGTTAGATTAGGCCCATGGACACCATGTATGGCGTTCGCACCGACCTGCGCGATGATCGGGAAACCCAAAAAGCGCACGTATTCGCGGGAGGGAGGAGGGAGGGACGCCATATATGGCGTCCCTCCACCAATCGTTATCCACCAAGCGTCCATCTTCATCCAAAATCCTG
>DAOTUS010000069.1:0-6543 GCA_034437415.1 Herpetosiphonaceae bacterium | reverse complement strand
CATGGACGTTTGTCTCCGAGCTGTGATGTTTTGTCACCCGCACTCTACGACAAACGTCCATATGTGTCCATCGGTCAGCGCACCCGCTGATCAGGCTCTATTTTGGCGAGGGTATTGCTTCGTGGATCGGTATTTAAACCATGGCAGGCGGCTGATCGATGGCTTACCTGCCGAGGAACCCGTACCTGGCCAGCTCGGCCTGCCCGGCGGCGCTCAGCACGTAGGCGACAAACTGCGCGGCGCTGGCCGGGTGGGCGCTGGCCTTGAGCGGCGCAATCGGGTACGTGACGATCTGGTTAAACTGGTCGGGGATGGCGATCTGGCCCACCAGGGGCGCGAGGTCGGCGGTCACATCGGAGACATAGACAATCCCGGCATCGCCCTCGCCGAGGCGAATTTTGGCGACCACCTGCTTGACATTCAGCTCGCGCGAGACGATGTTGGCCTCGACCTGGCGCCGAAAATCGCTGCCGAACGCCCGGTCGGCGCTGAGCCGATCCAGCAGCGCGAAGGTGTAGGCGCCCGCCGGAACCTGCGCATCGGCCACGATCAGCTTGACACCTGGGCGGGCCAGATCGGCCAGCGCCACGAGGTTGCCGGGGTTGGTGTGCGGATAGACGACGACGAGACGATTGCGGGCAAACGGCACCACCTGGGCCGCCTCGACCGACCCGGCCTCAACCAGGATCTGCAGATCGAGGCCGCTCGCCGGGGCGAACACATCGGCGGGCGCGCCCTGGGCAATCTGGGTGCGCAGCTGATTGGAGGCGGCGAAGCTCAGCTGCAGGTCAATCTCGGGGTGGGCCGCCTCGAACGACTGCTCGATGGCGCTGAACGCCTCGGTCAGCGAGGCCGCCGCGTACACCGTCAGGCTTATTTTCGGCCCGCTCGGGCCGCAGGCCGCCAGCGCCAGCACACCCACCATCAACACACCACGAACTCGCATCAATTTGCCTCCTGTTGAAACCCAAGGCCATGCAAAAACGCAGAGATGGGGTACAATATCTGCGTTTTCACCAGTTTTTCCACCGGTTATCAACTATTTTACTGCATTCGCCACCAGATCCAGCGTCAGCAGCACATCGTCCTCGGCCCGCACAATCCCGGCGATATCCGGGGCCTCGACGTTGAACGCGCTCATTTTAAACGTCGTCGTCGCCGTGCCGCGCAGGGTATCGCCGTCCAGGGTCAGGGTCACGTCCCAGGTCAGCGGGCTGGTGGTGTCGTGGAGGTTCATCGCGCCAGTCAGCTTGAAGCTAAACGGGACGCCCTCGCTCAAGGTCGTCGGCAGATCGCTGATCGTGGCGTTGTTGAAGGTCGCCAGCGGATACTTGGCCGACTCAAGCCAGTTGCGCCGAATCGCATTGTCGCGCCGCTCGCTGTCCGAGGTCAGCTGGCTGATGTCGACGACAATCTCGCCAACCTGGGAGGCGCCGGGGTTGGCGCGGTCGATCAGGATATCGCCAGCGATCGCGCTGGTGGTGCCAATCGCCTCGCCGACAGTATTATCATCGAGGAATGTTTCGCTAACCTTGTAGGTCGCGCTGGACTGCGCGGCATCAATCCGATAGACTTGGGCCGCTGCCGCCGGGGCCGCCACAGTTGGGGTGGTCGCCGCCGCAGCTGCCGCCGGGGTTGCCGCGCTGCTCGCGTCGTCGCCAACAATCACCGGGAGCGCGACCGAGGCATCGGTTGGGGGCACAACCAGGGTTTTCGCCACCGGCGAAGCATCGGAGACATCAACATCGGCCGTGAGCTGAAAGAAATAGATCGCAACCGCAATCGCGAAAACCGCCACTAAACCGGCCACAACCAGCACTGCTCGTTTCATCATCTGTCCTTTCGGGAGCTAAAAATATGGCACCAACACCTGAACACTGTGATTTCCTGTGGGAACAAGGGGATCCTGCCGCGGCGCTGAGGCTCAGGTTCGGCTGGGCGACCCTGCCCGCTGCTGCCGCTGCCCTGACCGAGATAGTGTACACCAACTATGGCCTGGACATTCACACCATCGAGCGGCTGGCGATCAGCGCGGCCAACGCGGTGGTGTGGCTGCACACCTCAGCCGGGCGCTCTATCCTCAAGCTGTGTGGGCTGAGCGAGGCGCATCAGGCCCTGGCGGCGCGCACGGCGCTGGTCCGCTGGCTGGGAGAATCGGCGCAGCCGGTGCCGCCGATTCGGCCGGGCCTGTCCGGCGAATACCAGCTTTGGAACGGCCGCTACTCCCTGGCGCTGCACCACTGGGTTGATGGAGCCCCGCTGAATGCCAGCGACCACGCCCAGGCCCGCAGCGCCGGAGCGGCCCTGGCCCAGCTCCACCTGACCCTGGCCGACTATCCCGCCCAGGCCGATTTTGCCCCACTGACCCCGCCCGCCCGGCTCGCCAGCCTCTGCGCCGAGCTGGCCGCCTGGCAGCCTGCAGAGCATACGCAGCTCAGCGGCATGTTGGATCAGATCGCGCAGCGCTGGGAGCTGGCTGACCACACCGCGCTGCCCCAGGGGCTGGCGCACAACGACTATCGGGCCGCGAACCTGCTGTTTCGGGGGCCGGAGCTGCTGGCCGTGCTGGACTTCGAGGAGCTAACCTGGAACTACTGGATCGCCGATCTGGCCTGGGGCGCGGTGTTTCTGGGGACGCTCTACCGCGACTGGGGGCCGCTTGACCCGGCGGTCCAGGCCACATTTCTGGCGGCCTACGCCGCAGCTCGGCCGCTGACCGCCGCCGAGCAGGCCATTCTCCCGGTACTGCTGACGCTGGGCAGCCTCGCGCTGGCCCGGGCTGGCCAGACGCCTGAGCTGCGTTCGAGCAGCCTGGCGGCGGCCTACCGACTGGCCGAACAGGCCCATGTACTAGCGGCAGGTTGACAATCATTTTAGGCCCGATCCAGCTGGCGGATCGCCGCGCAACGCAGGCTGGATCGCGTCCGTATCGCATAATTTACACCAGCGTGGCCATAGGTCGATCCGAATCTTCTTTACACTTAACTCTTCACAAAACCCGAGGGCGTGTGGTATACTTGCGCCTAATCCGCCCCGCATCGCCCCGCAGAAGGAGGCCCACTGTGTCGGTTTCTCGCCGCAATTCGAAAGCCAGCCCTGACACCGCAACTGTAGACAGCCAAGGCGTAAAACGTGTCGATATCGACCGCATGTACAAATTCATGATCTACACGTCGTTTGGCCTGAACGTGATTCTGTTTGCGGTCCTGATATTCCTGGGGGTGCATCTTTTTGTGTTCAAGAATGGCCTAACCCCGGTCAAGCCGTTGATCGCCGAGCTGACTGGCACGATTGAGGGGCTGCAAAATGCCACGATCAAGGCCAGCGTGCCGCTCAACGAGCGGCTGCCAATCAGCCTGCAGGTTCCGGTGAGCCAGAACACCAATGTGCGGGTGACCCAGGCGGTGCCGCTGCAGGTTCCCGCCGACATCACCCTGCCTGGGGTGGGATTTCTTAAAGCCAACGTCGCGCTGAACCTGCCCGAGGGGCTGGAGCTGCCGGTCTTCCTGAGCATGACAATCCCGCTGGAGTCGTCGGTGCCGGTCAGCCTGACGGTGCCGGTCAACATTCCGCTCAAGGATACCGAGCTGGGGCCGCAGTTCGAACGGCTGGGCAAACTGGTGCAGCCGCTGGCGGATCTGGTCAATGGCGAAGACGAGTAGACTGATCCTGTGGGACATTGATGGGACGCTGATTCGCGGAGCGCGGCAGGCGGTGGTCGCCTTTCATGCCGCGCTTCGGCGCGTCTACGAGCTGCCGCCACAGATCGCCCGCATCTCCTACGGCGGCAAAACCGATGCCCAGATTGTGCGCGAGACCCTGCTGCTACACGAGCTGGATCACCCCGAGATCACCCGGCGCATTCCGGCGTTTCAGGCGGCGTATCTCAGCGAGTGGCCGCACATCGCCGAAAAGCTGCGCGCCGAGGTGGAGGTGCTGCCGGGCGTCCGCGCCGCGCTCGACCGTCTGGCGCCCCACGCCACCAACTCGCTGCTGACCGGCAACTTTGTCGACACCGCCCGGCTCAAGCTGGAGGCCGCCGATCTGGACGGCTGGTTTGACTGGAGCTGCGGCGCGTACGGCTCGGACCACGAGCAGCGCAACGAGCTGGTGCCAATTGCGCTCCAGCGGGCGCGGGCCGCCGGGCTGCCGATCGATGCCGAGCACGTGGTGGTGGTTGGCGACACGCCCAACGACATCGCCTGTGCGCGAGCCGGCGGCGTGCGGGTGCTGGCGGTCGCCACCGGAACCTTCGACCGCGCCACCCTGGCCAGCCACGCGCCCGACGCGCTGCTGGACGACCTGAGCGACACCGAGGCGGTCTGGCGGGCGATCTGGGGGTAGAATCATCACCTGGTGGCTGAGCCTAGGAAAGCTCCAGCCAGTATTTCTGAAGTAGTTGGTGTTGGCTTCGACAGGCTCAGCCAACGCCTAAAACGCCGAGGAGCGCCCGAGAACTTTCGGGCGCTCCTCGGCGTTTTAGGCCAAGATCTACTGGTCGGCCGCCAGACTTGCGCTTAGCGCCGCGACCACCGCGTCGACCTCAGCGTCGGTCAGCTCGGGGTAGCACGGCAGCGACAGGATGCTGGCGGCCAGCCGCTCGGTGACCGGGAGCCGCAGGTCGGCGTAGCGCTCGGCCCAGGCCGGCTGCTGGTGGTCGGGGAACGGATAGTGGATCTCGGTGCCGATGCCAGCCTCGCGCAGAGCGGCCTGGATCGCGGCGCGCCGGGCGGCGTCAACCTGCACCACATACAGGTGAAACACATGCTCGGCGCTGGCGCCCGGCGCGGGGGTCTGCACCGCCAGCCCGGCCAGCCCAGCGCTGTAGCGGGCCGCGATCGCCTGCCGCCGGGCATTCTGGGCCTCCAGATGCTGGAGCTTGACCCGGAGGATGGCGGCCTGCAGCTCGTCGAGCCGGCTGTTGGTGCCATTGATCACGGTCGTGCGATATTTCTGGCCCCAGCCGTAGGTGCGCAGCTGGCGAACGCGGGCGGCCAGCGCGGCATCGTTGGTGATCAGCGCACCGCCATCGCCGAGAGCGCCGAGATTCTTGGTCGGGTAGAACGAAAAGCAGCCCGCCACGCCCAGCGTGCCGACGGGCTGGCCCTGCCAGCGCACGCCGTGGGCCTGGGCACAGTCCTCCAGCACCGGCAGATTGTGCGCCGCCGCCAGCTCCAGGATCGCGGCCAGGCTGGCGGCGCGGCCGTACAGGTGCACGGGCACAATCACCTTGGTGCGCGGCGTGATCGCGGCCGCCAACAGGGCCGGGTCGAGCGTGTAGCTGGCGGGGGAGACATCGACATAGCGCGGCGTGGCACCGACGGCGTGGGCGGCAAAGGTGGTGTAGGTGCCCGCGTTGGCGACCGTCAGCACCTCGTCGCCGGGGCCAACCCCCAGCGCCCGCAGGCCGATCAGCAGCGCATCGGTGCCGGTGGCCAGGCTCACGCAGTGCGCGGCGCCACAGAAGGCGGCCCACTCGGCCTCGAACGCGCTCACCTCGGGGCCGAGGATGTACCAGCCGCTGCGCAGCACTTGCAGCGCGGCGGCGTCAAGCTCGGCGGCCATCGAATCGTAGTGGCGCTTTAGATCGTTAAATGGAATATGCATCGAAACCTCATCTGAAAAAGCCCCGCCGGGGCGGAGCGCTGGCTGGCGGCAGCGTTGCAGCCGGGCAAAGCATAGCCGACAATTTCCAGCCCGGCAAGATCGCGCGCTTCCGCTGGCTGAGCCTGCCTAAGCCTGCGCCCAAGTTTGAAGCGCAAGAAACCGCTAGATCGGCCGGCCAGAAACGGCTATCATAGCTCTGAACACCTAGCGTTGGGAGGATCATGATCAACGAACAAACGTACTGGCAGGCGGTTCTGGAGCACAACCGCGAGTATGATGGCGCATTTGTGTATGCCGTGCGCTCGACCGGGATCTACTGCCGCCCATCGTGTCCGTCGCGGCGGCCGGGGCGCGAGCAGGTGCAGTTTTTCGCTCAACCGAACAGCGCCGAGGCGGCGGGCTTCCGGGCCTGCCAGCGCTGCCACCCGCAGCTGGAGCGGCCGCCCGAGCCGCATCTGGAGCTGATCGAGCAGCTCTGCCGCCGCCTCGACGACCCCGAGGTGCCCGCGCCGACGCTGGCCGAGCTGGCCGAGCAGTTCAATCTCAGCCCATTTCATCTCCAGCGCACCTTCAAGCGGATTGTCGGCGTCACCCCGCGCCAGTACGCCGCCGCCCGCCGGCTGGAGCGGCTGAAGACAACGCTGGGCCAGGAGGAGACCGTGGCCGCCGCGCTGTATGATGCCGGCTATGCTTCGAGCAGCAGCCTGTACGCGCACACCCAGGCCCAGCTTGGCATGACGCCCGGACGCTATCGCGAGGGCGGCGCGGCGCTGCGGATGAGCTACACGATTACGCCGTGCACCTTGGGCTTTCTGCTGGTCGCCGCGACGAGCGCGGGACTGTGCGCGGTGCGGCTGGGCGACTCGCCTGCAGCCCTGGAGGGAGCGCTGCGGGCCGAGTTTCTGGCCGCGCAGATTGAGCGCGACGCCGCCGATC
>DAOTUS010000068.1:0-13070 GCA_034437415.1 Herpetosiphonaceae bacterium | reverse complement strand
GAGATCAGCGCCGCGCTGCCGATCTCGGTGCCGTTGACCACGAACACGATCCGATTGATGCCGCCGCCGATCTCGCTGCGGGCGTGGGCCTTGAGCAGCGTTGGCTCAACCGGCTGGCTGCTGCCATCAAGGGGCTGGTCCAGCCAGGTGCGGATTCCGCTGCTGGGAGCGGACTGGGTGCCAGACAGCGCCCGCCCACAGCCGCTCAGCCCGAGCAGGACGACAAGGATGACCAGTAGCTTTTTCATCGGCGTGACTCCAGATGTAGCGAAAGCGGCAGCAGATCTGCTGCCATTCAGGGCGTTCAAACGGCGGCTAGCGATATTCCTGCCCGCTAATGCTCAGCGTAAGGCTGACCAGGGCTGGCCCGCACGGAAAGCTCAGCTCAAGCGTTTGATCGCGCAGCGCGACCCACTCGGCGCTGCTGCGCGGCGCCAGCTCGGCCACAATCGCCTGGCTGGCACAGCTCTGGCGGGCGATCAGGCCGGGAAACGCCTCGGGAAAGGCATCCTGCTCATACAGGCTCAGGGCGATCGGCACGCTCTCGTTGTCGCGCACGGTGATCGCCAGGATGTGGTTGTTGGCCAGCGCTGGCCGGCCGGGGCCGCTGCGCAGCAGCAGCGCCCCAGGCGGAACCGCCGTGTTGGCGGGCAACGCCTGGGCCGCCCACTCCCGCCGCCCGCCCGCCGGGCCAGCCACCAGCGCCCCGCCGATCTCCAGCACGTCATCGGTGCAGCTGGCGCAGCTCTGGGCATCGCTGAGCTCGCCGGTGGGGCTGAGCGGGCTGGTGCTGAGGCTGGTCAGCGTGATGGTGACCGTCGCCAGCCCGTCACAGCGTGGCGTCGTCTGGGTGACCTGGGCGGAGCGGAACGAGTTGAGCTCGCCGGCCACCGCGCTCACGCTGTAGGCGATGGTTGCGCCACACGGCAAGCCCTCGCCGGGCAGCGCCAGCGATTTCTGCGCCCCTGGGCTGATGTCGCGGATCCACAGTGGCCGCTCGCCGCCGCCAACCGGGTCCAGCAGGCTCGCCTGCACCCGATAGCCATTGATGCTGGCCTCGGTAAATGGCCCAACCCCGCTCCAGTCCCAGGCCAATCCCGGAATTCCGATGGTCTGGCAGACCAGGCGCTCGCTGGCGCTGGTGTTGCTGGGCAAGGTTGCGCACACATCGCTGAGGCGGTTGGCCAGCCGCAGGTTGGCGGGCGCAGGGATCGAGGGCGAGATGGTGTACGGCGGCAGCAGCAGGGCTGGATCGAGGGTCGTCAGGTCGATCGGCAGGACCTCGACCAGGTCGACGCTGGGGCTGGCCGGGTCGGTCACGGCCAGCGCTGGGTTGAGCAGCAGGTCGGGATTAAGCACCGCGCCAGGATCGAGCGCGCCAACCCGATCGGCGGGCGTGTTCGGCCCGATGCGGTAGCGCAGGCGGAAGCTGGCTGGCGCAGCGGCGGGGGCCGCGCCCAGGCTGGCGATCAACCTTGGATTCGCGCTCAGGCTGGCCTCAAGCTCGCTGTTGTTCCACTCGGCGGCGGTGCTGCTGGCGGCGATGCTGCCCAGCGAGTCGGTGCTGGGGCCGCTGCGCCCAAGGCACTCGGCGCCAATGCTGACCGGGGCGTCCGCGGTGTGACCGACCAGCACGATCTGGCCGGAGGCGGGCAGCTGGGCCTGGAGATTGTAGCGGTTGGGGTTGCCGGCCTCGGGCACAAACAGGGCAAAATCACTTTGCGGCAGGCGCTCGTAGGGATTGCCATCGAAGGAAAAGTAGCAATACACCCCGTCGTAGAGCGTAGCGGTCTCCAGCGCACTCAGGGAGATCACGAGATTGGTGGTGCCGGCGGGCAGGGCGGGCGGCGCACAGCTCGCCGGGGTGCTGGCGACCGCCATCAGACTAAGCCCCTCCAGGCCGTTGCTGGCCGCCGCAACCTGGTAGCGGTACTCGCCCAGCCCGCTGACTGGCCCGGCGTAGCTGGTGGTGTTGGCGGCGAGCGTCGCCACCAGGTTGATGTGGGTATCGCCGGGGCCGAGCCGATAGACCACGTAGCCGCTCTCGGCGGCGCTATCCTGCCAGGTCAGCGCCACGCTGGTGCAGTCCAGGGTTGCCTGGACACTCTGCGGCGCGGCGGGCGTGCCAGGCAGCGGCGTGGTCGGCAAAATCACGGTGGCCCCGCCGCTGATCGGCGTCTGATCGGGCGGCAGCACGGCCAGCGTGCGCGGGACGGTGAGGAACGTGCCAGCTGGCAGCGGCGCCCGACTATCAAAGCCGCTCAGGGCCGGGTTAGCCCTGACCAGATCTTCGAGCGAAACCCCGGTGCGCTTGGCGACCTCCTCCAGGCTGGGCAGCGGTGCGTCGGTCGGGCGCGGCCAGCTGTCGACCGGGAAGCGCGTGCCGCGGGTGAGCACGTTGAACACCCGCATTGGCACAACGTTCGAGTCGGAAAAAAGACCTTTGGCGGTGTAGGCCCGCACCATCAGAATATGCCGCCCCTGGGTCAGCGGGGTCCAGGCCTGACCAAACAGCAGCGGATTCGAGCCGTCGTTGAAGGTGCTGCCCTGAACCGCCACCAGCGCGCCATCGGCGTAGAGTTCGGAGCGGGTGATGCCCTGCGGGTGCTCGGCGGTGGCCTGGACCACCAGCGGCTGGCGAATCTCGGCCAGATCGCTCAGGGTTGGCACGCGCAGGGTTACGACCGGGTGCAGGGCGAAGCGATCGGTGCCAAACAGCAGATAGGCGACCGACGCCACCAGCAGCGCCAGCAGCACGCTCAGGCCGATGATGAGCGCCTTAAATCGCGAACGACGCTGCGGTTTGGGCGGGGATTCAGGATACGCCATGCCAGAACTCCTTCACGGTGATGGGATGCCGCTGGATCAAAAGCAACCTTGTGGGCGCGGGCAGGACGGGGTGATGGGACGCTGGAACAGTTTAGCACGCTGAAAACGGTGTGCCTATAGCCAAAATATAACAAATGCTTGACGGAAAACTGCGAATCAGCTGAGACTACTATCACCTGACGGTAGTGCTGTAGCCGCACTGCTGGGGCTGGGTGCTGTTGGAAGAGGCACGCCAGGAAAATTGACAGACATGGCAAGCTCTTCCATAATAGACCAGTCTTCCTACCCCTTGATTGAATCATTGTCCAACGATCCAAGCGCGCAGCGCCCACGCATCTACTTTGCATGTTCTCCGCCACAGCTTGACTGTGATTGATGTCTGGCCCCTTAAACCTAAGGAGATCGCAATGCCACTGCATCGGATTCGGGTCTTCATGCTCGCCCTCGTCGGCCTTCTTATCACCTCGTTGGGCTTCGCGGCCAGCCCGCCGGAAGCCACTGGCGCGAACCTGGCCGCTGCGCCCGCCAGCGCCGCCCACAGCTACGCCCCGGTAGACGCGGTCAGCGCGATCGCCAGCCGTGGCGCCGCGCTCAGCCCCACCGGACAGACGCTGCTCAAGGAAACTGAGCCGAACAACGCGGTGGAAACCGCCAACCTGATCGCCAGCGGCGGCGTGGTTGAGGGCGCGATCTTTCCCAGCTTGGATATCGACTTCTTCACCTTTACCGCTAGCGCTGGTGACCGCGTCTACGCCGCCACCATGACCTCCTTCTCCGCAGGAAGCGCCGACACTGTGATGGAGCTGCGTGGACCGGACGGGGTGACGGTGCTCGAAACTGATGATGACGATGGATCTTTTGGAAATTTTTCATCTAGCATCGCTGGCACTCTTATTCCCACCAGCGGCACCTATTTTCTGCGGGTTATTGGCTTTGCGACAGGCCAGGTTTTGCCTTACCGGCTGTATCTGAAGGTGCAGAGCGGGATTCCGACGGCCGAGGTTGAGCCGAACAATGCCTCGGTAACACCTCAGCCGCTGCCGAGTTCGGGCTGGATCACCGGATCGATTGATATCAATGCCGATGTTGATTTCTACTCGCTGGCCCTCAACGCCGGCGACAGCGTCTACATCAGCCTTGATGCCGACCCGGAGCGTAACGGTGGAACCACCTGGAACCCAGGGCTGGGCATCGGCGTCTTCAACGGCTTGATTCTGATCATCAATGATATCAGCACCACCTCACCCAACTCCGAAGCCCAATTCATGACGGTCAAGGAAGCGGGAACCTATGTGGTTCGGGTAAATTCCACGACTGGCTTTAGCGCCGCCTTTACCTATCACCTAAGTGTGACGGTGCTGCCCAACTCTAGCCAGGCCAGCTGCACCACCTACACCAGCACCGATCTGCCCAAAGCGCTCGGGCCAGGCGCCAGCATCACCTCATCGGAGCTGACGATCCCGGGCAACCCACGGATCAGCGACCTCAATGTGTCGCTGGCTCTGACCCATACCAACATGCCCGATCTTGATGTTCAGCTGAGAGCGCCTCCCAGCGTCGGCGGCAACACGGTCGGCCTGTTCAGCGACATTGGCGCCAGCACTCCGCCTGCGTTGGCTGCGATGGACCTGACGATCGATGATGAGGCGGCCATTCCGGCCAACCAGTACACGGTGGTCTCTGGCCTGGTTGTGCAGCCAGAGCTCAACTACCGGCTGGACTGGTTCGATGGCCAGGATGCTGGCGGCACCTGGACGCTGACGCTGCGCGATGATACAGCCAATACGGGGGGTGGGAATCTGCTCAGTTGGAGTATGTCGGTGTGTAGTACTCCGCCGCCGACCTGCCCGGCCGGCAGCAGCCTGACGACGGTGTACAGCAGTGATTTTGAGGCGACCGACGGCGGGTTTATCAGCTCCGGCGCGGCCAACGAGTGGGAGTGGGGCACGCCCAGCTTCGCGCCGATCACCACCAGCAACAGCGGCACCAAAGCCTGGGTGACCGATCTCGACAACACCTACGATGTGAGCTCGAACCAAAACCTGCTCTCGCCAGCGATCGATCTGAGCGGTTTCAGCGGCCCGATCTTCGTCAGCTGGGCACAGAAGTATCAGATGCAGGTGGCCACCGCCGATCACGCCTTTGTCGATGCTCAGCAGGTCGGCGGCACCACGCCACAGCGCCTGTGGGAGTGGCAGGGCGCGACCATGACCGACTCGGTCGGCAGCCCATCGGTCACGATCCAGGAGAGCGCGGGCTGGGGGATCTACTATGCCGATATCAGCGCCTTCGCGGGCCAGCAGCTGGAGCTGCGCTTCCACCTCGACAGTGACGCCACAACTAATCTGGGCGGGCTGGCGATCGACGATGTGAGCGTGTTTGCCTGTGCCCCTGAGCCAACCGCCACGCCGACGGAGACCGCGACCGCCACCGTCACCGACCCTGACCCAACCGCCACCTCTATCCCAACGGCGACCCCCACCGCCACCGCCACCGCTATCCCAACGGCGACCGCCACCGCCACGGCGACACCGAGCTGTTTCACCTACGTGGTTGGGATCGATGGCGGGCAGGAAGTTCCGCCGAACGGCAGTACCGCCACCGGCAGCGCCGCGATCACCATCGATACGGCCGCCAACACACTGAGCTACAACATCACGTTCAGCGGGCTGAGCGCCGCGGAAACCGCCGCGCACATCCACGGCTTCGCCCCGTCCGGCGCCAACGCCGGGGTACTCCACGCGCTGCCAGCCGGCAGCCCCAAGATTGGGGTCTACAGCTACAACCAGGCCGACGAGGCCAATATTCTGGCCGGGCTGACCTACATCAACATCCACTCGGCCAACTTCTCCGGCGGCGAGATCCGCGGCCAGATCGCCGGCACCCCCGGCGCTTGTCCAACGCCAACGCCGTCGGCCACGCCAATCACGCCATCGGCCACACCAATCACGCCATCGGCCACACCAATCACGCCGTCGGCCACGCCAATCACGCCGTCGGTGACCCCGATCACGCCGACCGCAACGCCAATCACGCCGACGGCAACGACCACGGTGCCCCAGAATCTCGTCTACCTGCCGATGATTCTGCGCTAGCCCGAGGATCGACCGCTAAAACGCCGCAGGCCACCCGTAGAATGGGTGGCCTGCGGCGTTTTAGCGCCCGGAAACCTACTTAAGCGCCCGCTCGGCAAAGAAACTGATCAGGGCGGTCAGCAGCGTGATCCCAGCGATAATGAAAGGGAACACCACCAGCCCAATCGCGGCCTGGGCATCGGAGGCGAGGTCGTAGCTGGAGTGGAAGAAGAAGGTCGCCACACAATAGACGATCGTGGTCACGATGAAGGCCACATTCATGCCGCGATTGGCGCTGATAAACCCAAGCACGGCCAGTGGAATAAGCGCAATCAGATTAAACGCACTCAGAAACAGAAATCCTTCCGGGCTTGGAATATAGGACCACATCCACTCGGAGCCGTGGATGAACATACCGGGGATACGGGCAAGATACGGCATGAAGAACGCGATGACGAGGATGAGCGTAATTCGCCAATACATAGCAAAGCTCCTAACTGGTAGAAGGTGAACGTTCGTGGGTTTGGCTCGGGCTCGCGCCATCTGCCCAAAACAGCGCCCACAGCGGCTGGATAGTCTGGACATGGGCCTAATGTGTGCCTGGATACCCATGTGTATAATGATTTTAAGATGCGTGTCGCTGCATTATCGCTGATTCTCTCCGCCACCGCCACACCTCTGGCGCGAAGGCGCGAAGAATCTGGGCAGCGCCCGAGCGGGAACTGGACGATTGGAGCACCTGAATGGACGACGTATCCAGGCCTGGGGAGCAAACCCTGCACGATCATCTGCGCAGTGCCCGCGCTGTGCCATTTCGCTAGGTGATGCTCGATATTATGCTGCAGCTGGCCGATGAACTGACGGCGGGCGGAGTCTCGCTGAATCTGGTGGAAATGCTCGATGACATGCTCCACGCTGTGCTGGACGATATCGAGTCCGCTGCTATCGACAGCAGCGACGAGGTCCAGTGGGTTGATGCGGCCTAGCACGCTTGCGGTCCGAAATGAGGCGCCGGGGTTGCGGGATCCGGGCACTCCAATGGGGTTCGCACAACAACGGGCGGGCGCTAGAAGCGCCCGCCCGTGTCGATCCTATGAGGGTGAATTTAGCCGATTGGAAAGCGCTAAATCCTAGCGACTAACCAGCGGCAAGAACATCAGATACTCGGTTGGGCCAGCGACCGCCAGCTCAAACGCGCCGATGTCGCAGGCCGCGCCCTGGGGGCGTGGCTCGCCGCGCTGGTCGGTGGCCGGGCAGCTGGCGTCGGCGGCGTCGAGGGCCGGGCTGCCGGGCAGCAGCGCGTGGGTCCAGGTTGGGCCGCCGTTGGACGCCAGCGGGGCGATCAGGGCCTCGGCGACGCTGGGCTGGTCGCCAGTCCCGGTCAGGCCACAGGTGGCGTCGCTGGCCAGGTTGTGGCCGAACGAGGATAGAGTGACGGTTCCAGCGCCTTCGTCAAATACCAGGCACTGCCCGCCGCTGTTGCCGACCACGAGGCTGTTGCGCAGGGTCAGGGTGGCGTTGGAGACGGTGAAGGTGCCGACAAACATACCGCCGGTGGTGCCGCCGGGGGCCGTGTTGCTCACAACGCTGGTGTTGACCAGATTGAGCACGCCGTCGGTGTGGAAGACCGCGCCGCCGTGCCAGCCGGTGGTGCTGTTCCCACTGATCGTGCTGTTGATCACGGTGGCGTTGCTCAGCAGGCGCAGCCCGCCGCCGACCTCGTTGGTGGTGTTGCTGTAGATGGTGGTGTTGCTGATGGTGACGGTGCTGTTGAAGAAGCTGTACACGCCGCCGCCGTTGCCAGCGGTGACTTTGTTATCGCGGATGGTGCTGTTGAGCACGGTCAGCGTGCTATTTTCGCCGCTGTAGATGCCTGCGCCACCCTTCCAGAAATCCTGCCCATCGGTGGTGACCCGGTTGTTGGCCACCGTGACGTGGTCGAGGGTCAGGGTGCCGTTGTTGAGTACGCCGCCGCCGACCTGAAAGCCATAGCCGTTGGTCAGGGTGATCGCCTTGACGGTGGCGCTGGCCAGGGGGTTGATGACGAGCGTGCGATGGGTGTCGGCGCCGCTGATCGCCAGGCCGGGCGCGGCGCTGCCGTCGATGGTGACGTTGCTTGCCAGGGTCAGATCGGCGGTCAGTACGATGGTGCTGTTGGCCAGGCTGGGGGCGAAGCGCACGACGCCAGCGGCGCAGACCTCACCAAGGGTCGCAAGCAGCGATCCGGGGCCGCTGGCAGCTGAGCTGGTGACGGTGGCCTCATTCTCACAGCCGGAGATCACCCGCACCTGGTCGATCGAGACGGTGGCGCTGGCGGCGGTCGGCAGGACGAAGCGATAGCCACGCACCGCATTCAGGCTCAGGCCATCGCTGGGGGCGTCGGGCGGCTGGACGCCGGAGCGGGTGAAGGCGCTGAAGGGCAGTTCAATCTTCTGCCAGCCAGTGAAGTTATCGTTGAAGCTGCTCTCAAAGCGCTCGGCGCTGTCGGGAGCCTGGTAGACGCGGACATAGTCGACCTTCATCTCCTGCGGGAACACCGTGTCGTTGCCGACCGCGCCGCCGAAGTTGCCGCCGACCGCCACGTTGAGCAACAGGAAGAACGGGTGATTGAAGACCCACTCGTCTGGGGCGACGTCTGCTGGCTCGGCGGTGTGGTACAGAATATTGTCAACGTACCAGTTGATCAGATTTGGCTGCCACTCGATGCGGAAGGTGTGGAAGTCATCGGGCACATCGGCGGCAAAGGTGTGAATGCTGCCAAAGCTCTGGCCGCCGGCGTAGCCGGGGCCGTGGATTGTCCCAAAGACCTGCTTGGGCTCGCGGCCGACAAACTCCATGATGTCGATCTCGCCGGTCTGCGGCCAGCCAACCTGGGCAATATCGGTGCCGAGCGACCAGAACGCCGGCCACAGGCCCGCGCCACGGGGCACCTTGATCCGCGACTCGATCTTTCCGTAGGCGAACTCGGCCTTGTTGGTGGTCAGCAGGCGGGCCGAGGTGTAGCGGCAGGGGCCGTAGTAGCAGCTCAGGCTGGTGGTGCCCGACACATCGCGGGTCGTGATCACCAGGTTGCCCGTGCCGTCGGTGGCGGCGTTGGCGGTGCTGTCGGTGTAGTATTCCAGCTCCTCGTTGCCCCAGCCCACGTTGCCGTTGGCGGTGCCGTCGCCAATCTCGTGGGTCCAGTTTTCCGGGTTGGGAGCGGTACCAGCGGCGGTGTCGAACTCATCGCTCCAGGCCAGCTCCCAGCTGCTCGGGCCGGGATCGGGGGGGCTGTTGTCGAGCAGCTGCATGGTGATCGGCTGGCCGGTGTTGCGGCCGTAGTACCAGAAGCTCATGCCGGGGTTGCCGCGCAGGTCGATGCCCTGGGCGAACGTGCGGCCAAAGGCGGCCCCGCTGCCAGTGTAGGTGGCGTCGAGCACACCCTCGTAGTCGCCCTGGCCGGGCAGGGACTGCGGATCGCCGGCCACAATCTCGCGGTAGGTCAGGGTTACGCCAGCGGTGCTATCCCAGCCCGCCGACGGCCCCTCGAAATCGTCGAGCAGCAGCGGATCGTAGAGCTCATTGTCCTGGATGGCGATCCGGGCGGTCCTGAGCAGGCCCAGCTCGGCGCTGATCGGGTTGGTCAGGCTGATCAGAATGCCCTCATCGCCCTCGTACTTGCCATCCTCCAGGGTTGTGACCGGGATGCTCTGCTCGAGCTGGCCGGTGGGGATGGTGACGGTGCCGGAGGTCGAGGTGTAGTCGCGGCCGGGCGTGGCCTGGGCCGGCGCGGTGGCGTAGCTCACCGTCACCGGGTGGGTCGCGATTTTGGTCAGTTTGACCTTCGCGCTGGCGATGCTGCCCTCGGCAGCGGCGTAGCTGACATTCGACAGGCTGATCGCCAGCGGGATCGGCGGGGCGACGCCATAGACCTGCACATCGTCGAGATAGTAGGTGTAGGTGTTGCCGGCGGTGCTGACCGCGCCGAAGGCCCAGCCGTGGACCTGGCTCAGGGTGAAGCCGTCGTTGGGCGCGCCGTTGCCGACGTTCTTGCGGGCAAACGTGCTGAATGGAAACTGCTTCAGCTGCCAGCCGTTGAAGTCGTCGAAGAACTTGACCGAGTAGCGCTCGGCATCGTCGGTGGTCGAGCCGTCATTGCGGTTGTCGAGGACATCGATAAACAGCTCGGTGCCGCTGTTGCTGCCGTAGATCCAGAACGACATTCCGGCGTAGGGGCTCCAGTCCTGGCTGACCCACTCGTTGACCGCGGCGTTCTCGAAGGCGTGGATCACCACGCCGTACGCGACGATATTGAAGCTGGCCTGGAGCACGTTGTTGCCCGCTGGCGCGCCCGGCAGCGCCACTGGCGGGGTGGTGCTGCGGCCGAAGGTTGTCGTGGTGGCGGGGTTGGGGTCCTTGGCGACGAAAAAGCCGATCGGGATGGCGCCGGCCTGGCCGTTGGTGACCAGCGGCGCCTCGAAGTTGTCGACCACCGGCAGGGCGGCCGCCGCAGTGGCGCGGGCGCGCGGAATGGACGGAACCATTGCGCTGGCCAGAAAGAGGCTCAGCAGCATGAAAAGAGCAATCGATCGATGGACGTTCATTGGTGTCCTCCGTAGGGTGTAGTAGCTAGTAGTCAGCAGCTAGTAGCTAGAAAAAAATTCTGAAGTTAAAACCCAACCCACTAGCTACCAGCTACCAGCTACTAGCTACTAACCGGCTGAACCGTGTTGCGGGCGATCACCCGGCTGTACCAGTGGGCGCTCTCCTTGGGCACGCGCTGCTGGGTCGCGTAGTCCACCCAGACCATGCCGAAGCGCTGCTTGTAGCCCCAGCCCCACTCAAAGTTATCCAGCAGCGACCAGGCGAAGTAGCCGCCCAGCTTGACCCCGGCCTGGATGGCCCGCTCGGAGGCCACCAGATGGTCGTGGAGATACTGGATGCGGCGGCGGTCGTGGACTTTGCCCTCGGCGTTGGGGCTGTCGGAGTAGCTGGCGCCGTTTTCGGTGATGTAGATCTTGGCCGGGTTGTAGTCGGTCTGCACGCGCACCAACAGCTGGTACAGCCCGTCGGCGTAGACCTCCCAGCCCATCTCGGTCCACTCGCTTTCGGGGGCCTGGAAGACGCTGCGCGGCTCGTTGTCGGCCTCGGGCACGTGGCTGTTACGCAGCACGGCGCGGCTGTAGTAGTTGATGCCGAGGAAATCGGTCGGCGCCGCGATCACGGCCATGTCGCCTGGCTCGACAAAGGGCAGGCCGCCCTCGGGCAGATGGCCGGCCTTGGTGTAGTCGGCGATCATATCCGCCGGGTAGCCGCGGCCGTAGAGCGGGTCAAGGAACCAGCGGTTGAAAAAGCCATCGAAGTGGCGGGTCGCCTCGCGGTCGGCCTGGCTGGACGAGGCCGGCTCGGCCGGGGTCAGATTCAGCGTGATCCCGACCTGGGCGCCGGGGCTGTTGCGCCGGATCACATCGACCGCCCAGCCGTGCGAGATGTGCAGATGGTGGCTGGCGGCCAGCGCCGAGGGCCAGTCCTTCAGCCCAGGGGCGTGCTCGCCGTTCTGGTAGCCCAGGATGCTGGCGCACCACGGCTCGTTGTGGGTGATCCAGTGCTTGACCCGGTCGCCCAGCGCGCTGGTGATCACGTTGGCGTACTCGACAAAGGCCTCGGCGGTCGAGCGCACCGCCCAGCCGCCCTCGTCCTGGAGCGCCTGTGGGAGATCCCAGTGGTAGAGGGTGGCAAATGGCACGATAGCATTGGCCAGCAGCTCATCAACCAGATCGCTGTAGAACTTGAGGCCCTTCTGGTTGACTGCGCCCCGGCCACTTGGCAGGATGCGCGGCCAGGCGATCGAGAAGCGGTAGACTTGCAGGCCCAGCTGCTTCATAATCGCAATATCGTCGCGCCAGCGGTTGTAGTGGTCGCAGGCCACATCGCCATTGCTGCCATCTTTGATCGCGCCCGGCTGGCGGCTAAACCGATCCCAGATCGACTCGCCGCGGCCATCTTGATCCCAGGCTCCCTCGATCTGGTACGACGAGGTTGCCGCGCCCCAGAGGAAGTCGGTTGGAAAACGGGGTTCAGACATCGAAACTCCTTCGCGCTCATGGGCGCTCCAAATCCAGGTATGCCCACAGACGGAGCAACCACGTGCTAAAAACGCTCAAGCTTGGGTTTTAGATCATGCGGCGGTCAGCCCAGCGCTGTTGTCCGAGCCAAACAGATGGCAGCGCACCCAGTGGTCGCCTGACAGCACGGTAGTGCTGGGCATCACCTCGCGGCAGATCGGCTTGACGTGCGGGCAGCGGGCGGCGAACGGGCAGCCCGGCGGCGGGTCGATCAGCGACGGGATCTCGCCGCGGGCCTCCAGGCGCGTCGGCTGATCCAGGCTGTGCGGGTTGGGCACGGCGGAGAGCAGCAGCTGGGTGTAGGGGTGGGCCGGGTGCTCCATCAGCTCGCTGCTTTCGGCGCCCTCGACAATGTGCCCCGCATACATCACCATTGTTTTATCGCCGATGTAGCGGGCGCTGGCGATATCGTGGGTGATGTACAGATAGCCGATGCCGTAGTCCTTTTTCAGCTGGGCCATCAGATTGAGCACGCCGATGCGGATCGACACATCGAGCATCGAGATCGGCTCGTCGGCCAGGATAATCTCGGGGTCGACGGCCAGGGCGCGGGCGATCGCGATGCGCTGGCGCTGGCCGCCCGAGAGCTGGTAGGGGAATTTGCTGGCGAACTCGCCCGGCGGGTTGAGGCCGACCTTGGCCAGCAGTTCGTTGACCCGCGTCTCGCGGTCCTTGCGGCGCTGGACCTTGTGGTGCAGCAGCAGCGGGCGGACGATGTGGTGCCCGATGGTGTGGACTGGGTTGAGCGAGCTGAACGGATCCTGGAAAATCATCTGGACGCGGTTGCGGTAGCTCAGCGAAGCCCCACGCGGCTCGGTCTTGAGCATATCCTTGCCCTTGAACAAAATCTCGCCGCTGCTTGGCTGCATCAGCCGGGCGATTAGGCGGGCGGTGGTGGATTTGCCGCTGCCGGACTCGCCGACCAGCGCCACGACCTCGCCCACCCGAATGCTGAACGACACATCGTTGAGGGCATGGACCTGCTGTTTCGCGAACATGCCGCCAACCGGGAAGCGCTTGCTGAGGTTGCGCACCTCCAGCACGACGGGATGCTCTTCAAGAG
>DAOTUS010000067.1:0-14436 GCA_034437415.1 Herpetosiphonaceae bacterium | reverse complement strand
GCTTACCGCTGAGCAGGCTCGGCTGCTCAGCGAAAATGCCCAGCAGCGCGATGTGATTCGCAACTTGAGCGTGCCGGTGTTGCCGCTGGACAAGGGTCTGCTGGTGATTCCGGTGATCGGCACGCTCGATCGTGAGAGACTCGACGATGTGCGCCGTCAGGCGCTTGGCGCGATCGAAACCTATGCGGCGGAGCGGGTTTTGCTTGACATAACCGGGGTTCCAGTACTTGATCGGACCGTGGCCGAATCGCTGCTTGGCACGATCCACGCGGCCCGGCTGCTAGGCGCCGAGGTGACGCTGGTTGGGATTCGGCCTGAGGTTGCCGAAGCCCTGGTATCGCTCAATCTGGATACGCGCACGGTTCAAAGCTACAGCTCACTGCAGATGGCGCTCCAGATCACCCGCTCGGCGGGCGCCCGAGCCTGAGCTTTAGTCTTCCGTGCAGCTATAGTGGGCGTGGATCGGCGCTGGCTGGCCCTCGATCAGCATTGAACAGTAGGCTTCGCCCACCGAAATCGGGTAATCGCAGTAGACACATGCGCTGGGCTGGTGGGCAAATTGCACCTCCGACCACATCGACGTGCTGTACATCTCAGCCCGTGGCGCTGCGCAGTGATCAGCGGCCATGCAGGTCGTCGTTTCATCTGGTGCCGCCTCCCGCTCAGCGGCCCCGCCCTGTTCGCTGGCTCCGTAATCACCAAGTGCAGACCATATGGCGAAATGGGGGATATGGATCGCAAGGGTCGGTCGCATATGGTTTTCCTCCTCAGTGAGTCTACAATCGAGCATGGCTCTATTCTACACGATGTAGTAGTCGCTCGACTGTAGTGCTTTTTGGCTATTTTTAGGCTGAACGATGCCACAACAGTGCCCAAAAGTGGTGCCGCCCCACTGGCGTAGAGCGATTGAACTAGATGTGATAGTATTTTGAGCGGACTCCTCAGTGTGGAAAGCAAGAACATGGAATATCCCAGCGCCTATATTCCGATTGACCGCCGCCTAGCCCTGCGCGACCAGCACCCGATCCCCGACCGTGGAACGGGGACGGTGCTTTTTGCCGACCTCTCCGATTTCACGGCGCTCACCGAGACGTTCTTCAGGGTGCTTGGCCCAAAGCGCGGGGTCGAACGCCTGACCGCGCAGCTCAATGCGATCTATGGTGCCTTAATTGATGCGGTGGCTGCCGAGCGCGGCAGCGTCGTGGGCTTCAGCGGTGATGCCCTGACCTGCTGGTTCGACGATGACCCTGGCCAGCGGGCCGCTCAGGCGGCGGTGCGGATCCAGCAGCGCATGGTCGAATGGCGCACGATCGTCATCACCGAGCAGCTCACGGCGTCGTTTGCGGTCAAAATTGGTCTCGCCCACGGCCCCGTGCGGCGCTTTGTCGTCGGCGACCAGCAGATTCAGTATCTGGATGTGCTGGCGGGCAGCCTTTTGGAGCAGGTGATGCAGGCCGAGCGCTATGCCAGGCGGGGCGAGATCATCGCCACCTCTGCGGTCATCGCCGCCCTTGGGGCTGCCGCCGTCCTGGACGACTGGCGCCAGCCGGATTTCGCCGTTCTCACCGCTGTCACCAGCACCACGCCGGTCGAGCCGTGGCCGCCGATCGATCCCGAGCTGCCCAATGTTGCCACCAGGCCCTGGCTGCTCGGGCCGGTGTATCGCCATATCACCTCGGTGCAGAGCCAGTTCCTGGCCGAGATTCGCCCGCTGGTGGCGCTGTTTCTGCGCTTCACCGGGATTGACTACGATGCTGATCCGGCGGCGGGGGCGAAGCTTGATGCGCTCACCCGGCGCGTCCAGCATATTGTGGCCCAGGGTGAGGGCACGCTGCTCCATCTGGTGATCGGCGACAAAGGTCAGTATTTCTACGCGGTGTTTGGCGCCCCGCTGGCCCACGAGGATGACGCGCTGCGGGCGGTTCGCGCGGCCCAGCTGCTCCAGGCCCTGCCCAGCGAGTTCAGCGATATCGCGACGGTGCATATTGGGATCAGCCAGGGGCGCATGCTGGTCGGATCGTATGGCAACGCCACGTATCGTGCCTACAGTGCGCTGGGCGATGAGGTCAACGTGGCCGCCCGCCTGATGCAGCACGCCTCGGCTGGCCAGATTCTGGTCTCGCACCACGTTGCTGAGGCCATCGCCGATGGATTTAGCATCACTCCCCACGAGCCGCTGAACATTAAGGGCAAGCAGGAGCCGCTGCCAGTCGCGCTGGTGCAGGGGCTGCGACGGCAGGCTGCCGCGCCTGCAGCGGGTTCGGCCAGCCCGCCGCTGGTTGGCCGCGAGCCGGAGCTTCAGCAGATCGCCGCCTATTTGGACCAGATTCAGGCCGGGCCGGGCCAGATTGTGGTGCTCGAGGGCGACGCCGGGGTTGGCAAAAGCCATCTGACGCGGGCGGTGTTGGATCTGGCGGCTCTGGCGGGCGTCCACAGCGTTTTCAGCGCCTGCCAGAGCACCGATCAAGACAGCGCCTACACACCCTGGCGCCAGATTTTGTACAGCCTGTTTGCCCTGCACGACGAGACCGCCGCTGCCGATTCGCCGCGCAAGCAGCGCCGCATTTCGATCCAGCGGATTCTCAACGCCGTCGGCCGGCTTAATCCCGCCTGGGTTGAGCGCGTGCCCCTGCTGAGCGATGTGCTGGAGCTGGCGATCCCCGACAACGCCACCACCAGCGGGTTTGATGCCCGGCTGCGCCAGGAGGCGGTGTATAGCTTCATTACCGACCTGCTCAGAGTGTGGACGCGCCCGCAGCCGCTGCTGATCATCATCGAGGATGCCCACTGGCTTGATGAAACCTCGCTGAGCGGCGTTCTGACGCTTGGCCCGCTGCTGGTCGATATCCCGCTGCTGCTGCTGATCACCCAGCGCCCGCCGACGCAGGTGGCGCCACCGCGGCTGAATCCACTCTACGGCCTGGAACACTGCGCCCACCTGGACGTTAACGCGCTCACCCCCGCCGGCGTGGCCGCCCTGCTCGCCCAGCGCCTGCAGATGCAGCCGCCCCAGCTGCTGGTCGATATCATCCAGGCGCGCACCCAGGGAAATCCGTTTTTCGTCGAGGAGCTGCTGGCCACATTCCGCGAGTCTGGGCGCCTGATTCGGCAGCCGGACGGAGTCTGGGTGCTGGCGGATTCGATCGTGCAGGCGTTGCAGAGCGCCAACTGTATCACCAGCATCGCGGGCGAGTGGACCCTGCTGCCCGACGCGCCGCTCAGCACGATCTACCTCGGCCTGCCCGACTCGGTGCGGGGCGTGGTGCTGGCGCGGATCGATCGGCTGCCCGAGGGCCACAAGGTGACGCTCAAGGTTGCCAGCACGATCGGGCATATCTTCGAGTTCGAGGTGCTGCACCAGTCGCATCCGCTCCAGCCGGAGGCGACGACGATCCACGAGCAGCTCGGCCTGCTGGAGAGCCATAACTTTACAATTGTCGAGATCCCGGGGGTGCTGCTCAGCTATATCTTCAAGCACACCATTATCCAGGAGGTGGCCTACGAGACCCTGCTCGAGTCCCAGCAGCAGGCGCTGCACCTGGCAGTGGGGATGTCCTTGCAGCGGCTGCGCCCGGAGGCGGTCGAGCAGCTCGCCTACCACTTCAGCCGCGGCGGCCAGCGCGAGCAGGCGTTGCACTATCTCGATCTGGCGGCCCGCAAGGCCCAGCGGGCCTACGCCAACGAGACGGCGCTGGCCTACTACACCCGCGCGCTCGCCCTGGAGGAGCGCTGGCAGTGGCGCAAGGGCCAGATCGAGATTTTGCACCTGCTTGGGCGGCGCCAGGAAGAGTTCGCCGCCCTGCAGGCATTCTCCGGCAGCCCCGGCGTGCCACTGGCCGAGGTCGCCTTTCAGTGGGGGCTGTACTACCAGGACACTAGCGACTATGTCCAGGCCAGAATCTACATGCAGCGTGCGCTGGAGGCCTATCGCGAGCAGGACAGCCGGATTGGCGAGATGCTCACGCTGCGCCACCTGGGGATTATTGCCTACTCCAAGGGTGAGCCTGAGCAGGCCAAAATGTGGTATAACGACGGGCTGCTGCGCTTTCAACACCACCAGCCGGACGT
The DNA here is from genome assembly GCA_034437415.1 of Herpetosiphonaceae bacterium. GTDB lineage: Bacteria > Chloroflexota > Chloroflexia > Chloroflexales > Herpetosiphonaceae > JACCRK01. Next base: position 10,368 of record DAOTUS010000067.1, on the reverse strand, counting down.
TGAGGAAGAGGCCTATGCCCTGGCCCAGCTGCTGATTGGCCTGGGCACCATTCAGCGCCAGCAGGGCGAGTTCGAGGCGGCTCACAGCGCCTACGAGCAGTCCCTCCAGATCTATCGCTCGCACGCAAACCGCTGGGGCGAGGCCGAGGCGCTGAATGGCCTCGGTGGCATCGCCTACTATCAGCGTCACTATGCTGCCGCGCAGGGCTACTGGGAGCAGGCGCACGCGATCTATCGCAACTTAGGGGCGCGTATCCAACAGGCGATCAGCCTCTATAATGTTGGCCTGGTGCTGCAAGAGCTGGGCGACTATATTCAAGCCGAGCGCTATCTGCATGATGCCATGCTGATCCAGCAGCAGGTCGGCAATCGTCTGGAAGAGGTCAATATCTGGACTATTCTTGGCACCCTCAAGCAGCAAATTGGTGATTTCAATGCGGCAAAGGAATGCTTGCTGCACGGGCTGGTTCTGAGTCGTAAGATTGGCATGCGAGTTGGTGAGACGTATGTTCTGGCTAACTTAGGAGTGCTGTACCGTGATAGTGGTAATACTGCAGAGGCCGCTGAGCAGTTTCAGGCTGGTCTACTTCTCGCTCAAGCGCAGGAGAATTATGTGCTAATCTCATATTTCCACAGTCACTCGGCGATCTTGCAGCTCAATCAGAGGGCTTATGCGGCTGCAATTGAGCAGGCCCAGGCCGCCCTGACTCTACGCCGCGAGCTGGATCTCGAGCTGTGGACTACCACAGATCTGGCAACCCTGGCCGCGGCGCATCTCGCGCTCGATCTCCCCACAGCTGCGACTGACTATGCTCAGCAGGCCCTGAAGTTGCTTGATGCGCACCTGAATGAAGGGCTTGAATCACCCTGGCGCGATTACTTCGTCTGTTCCCAGGTGTTTCGGCAGGCTGGCGATCTAGCGATCGCCAACACGGCTCTACGTACCGCCTATGAGCAGATGCAGCAGCAAGCAAGTAAGATCAGCGATCCAACCCTACGCCAGCAGTTCCTTGAGTGTATTCCACTGCACCAGGCAATTACTGCGACACTGCAAGAATTAAGCTAAAAAGGTCGAAGCGCCACATTTACGACGCTTCGACCTTTTTACGTTGTAGCTAGATATTAACTCCCGCCAGGGAGTCCAATAGCATCGGGATTCACCTCGTTGTCGTGCTTATCGTGACCCTTGCCCTGACCTGGATGCTCATCGTGATCGTGCTTATCGTGACCTTTGGCTTGGCCCTCAGCGCGCTGGCCTCCAGGCATGCTAATGCCATCGGGATTCTCGTCGTGATCGTTACCTTTGCCGTGCTCTTGATCTTCGGATTGCGCCATTGTCAACCTCCCTATAAACAAGAACCACCGCTCCTGACACCAGCCATGCTCTTTGACTCATACCAGCTACGGCTGTTGTCATCCCCACATCAGGATTGCGGTGCTTGCATTACATTATACACACAGATATCTTGACGGCAATACCTGTCTCAGCATTTTCTCGCATGTGTTGGACTATACCATGTAAGACAATGCTTAAAAAGCTCGAAGCGCCCTGATATGGGACGCTTCGACCATGGTCTACCTCGATTGAGTTTTAGTGCCCGCCGGGCATCCCGATGCCGTCAGTGCCAACGCTCTGGCCACCGGGAATGCCGATGGTGTCGGTGCCAACGCTGTGCCCGCCGGGAATGCTGATGTCAGTGCCATTACCTTGTGCCGCCGCCTGGCGGGTTCCAGTGGCGCCCAGCGCCGCAACTGCCAGCATCACGCCCAGACCCAGCCGCACCTTGTTCCGCAATGATTTCTGCATAGCCAAAACCTCCTCATACGTTCACCACCAACATAATGGTGATCACAATAGGGTTGATTGTAGATGGTGGTGCATTCAATCACAACCCCCAAAAGCTGCCACAAAGCTGCCATGCCCGCTGCCTAGCTGCGCCTTATTCCCCGCCTGGACTGACTTCAAGCTGCAGCCGCCGATACTGCTCGACCAGCCACTCCAGCCCCGTGTTCTGCAGCCGATGGTAGTGGCGCTCGCTGATACTCAGCTCCAGCATAATCGCCTTGCAGCGCCGCCGATCAAGAAAGCGCAGGCGGAGAATCTGGCCACACATCCGTGATTGAGCGCCATCCTCGGTGAATTCCATTCGCTCGATCATCTGGCGCAGCCACAGCTCGCAGGCTGCACAGCGCTGATCGATGGGCAGGTGCTGCCACGGCGCGGCCAGGGCATGGTCGGCGAGCCGCGGGGGCGTGCGGAGTTCGCGCAGCCAGGCCTTCATTGCGCCACACGATACCGCTGGCGCGCTGGGCTGCCGCCGGAGCAGCTGGCTCACTTCGTGGGCGATCCGCTGCAGCAGCACCATGGGATAGCGCTCGCTATTGTGGCAGACGACGCTGAGATCGGGATAATCGGGAATGTGGATGATGGATGCTCCTGGTGCTGGATGTTTGTTCTGCGCCATACGCCAACCTCTCACACCATACTCTCCGTTTACCCTTCATTCGGAGCGCAACGTTTTTCTCAAAAACAGGGCTTGCTTGAATATAGTGTGCTTTTGGGGCTTGTCAATGGTCTAGATCGGTCCATATGCCAAGAATATGGCCTGCTATTCAGCGACGGCTGGGCAGATCGTCGCTGCCAAGGGGAACGTACGGGGAGAGGAGCCTTTAGGGCGCCTCTTGCACGATGATATCGGCAGGCAGCCGCGGGCTAAATGCCTGAAAGTGACTGCGGGCCGCCGCAACATCGGCGGGATGGAAGACATAGAACGAGACGGTGTCGAAGAGCGTGACGGTTTTGTTGGGCATGGTCCAGGAGCCGATTTTAATCCAGGCTGGCGGAATGGTGCTGGGGAACCATTGCTCATAGATTAACCCCACCCGCATCTGTTTTTGCGCTGCCAGGGCCGCGATCGTGTCCGCAGAAAAACGATCTTCGCGGCGGAGCTGGAGCGGCTCAAGGCTGGCAAGGCCAATCAGGTCCAGAATGGGGCTGGTGGTAAAAAAGCTGACTGCGCCAATATCGTTCAGCACCACCGGAACATCGGGGTAGGCCGTCTGCAAAAACTGCGCCATCTGGTACTGCTGGCGATAGATGTCGTGCATTGCCCCCGGCACTTCTGGAATATAGAATAGCGAGCGCCAGAAGACAAAGCCAATCACGGCAATCCCGCTGAGCTGCAGCCCCTGGGTTAGCCGCCGCGGCGCCTGCCCGCGCACCTCCCACAGGCCGAGCACCAGGGTGAACACATTCAGCACCAGCAGATAGGCCTCGTAGCGGTGAAACCAGCCGAAGCTGGCATAGCTGGTGTGGATCAGGGTGATCCCAATCGCCACAAGCTGAAAAACGCTGCTCTGGCGCCTCAGCGGGCGCTGATGGATCACGCGCAGCAGCACAAAGGCCACAATATTAGCCAGGGCGATCAGTAAAAAGAGCGGCGCAACTCGATAGGCATAATCGATATTCGCCAGATTGGGCCACAGCGCGGCCCCGCCGCCGCGCTGCAAACTGGTTTTGGCGATAATCGAGGCTGGCAAAAAATACCAGCCATTGGCGAGCGAGATCAGCCCGGCGATCACCACCGGCAGCAATCCGCCGATCACGATGGCGCTGGCCAGACGTCTGCGGCGGGCCAGGATAAACATTCCGGCGATCACCGCGATAACGAATAGCCCCTCAAAGCGAATCGCGGTGTTTAACATGGCCAGGATAATCAGCCGATACGGTCGTGGCGCTGCGGTTGGATTCAGCGCCTCGACGCAGCCCTGGTGGCAAAACCACAGGACTAAGGCGAGCTGCATGCCATGTTCCATGCCCGAAAGGATCAAGGTTGGCAGGGGAATGATCACAATCAGCCCAACCAGCAGCAGCAGCCGCCCGACCCCGCCAACGCTGTAATCCAGCAGGACTCGATTGATCAGATACAGCAGCCCCAGCGCCGCCAGACAGTTGTAGATCAGCGGTACCAGTACCGAGCCGCTGCTGATGCGCCACCCGGCGGCCATCAACAGGGTCCACAGCAGCGATGATGAGGATGGAGTGAACTCGTCAGGGCGGATGCCCCAGACGCCGTGGAGCGCCAGCTGTTTGCCCATCGCCAGATGGATATAGGCGTCATCAAGGGCATAGATGAAGATGCCGTTGGTTAGCCGCGTGCCCTGGATGAGAATATAGGCCAGCACTGCGGCCAGGAAGAGCGCTGCAACGCCAAAAGGCGCCAGCTCGTGGGTGACAATTCGCCGGAATGGCGGTGATAGTCTCGTCATCTCGATGTTCTTTCCTTGGGGGTTGCAAGTGTGGCAGCTGAAGGTTGGCTATGCATGGATTGAATGAGGGATTATAGCGCAAAATACTGTGCTGCTGGTTCCAGCGACGGGCCGATGGGCGCTGGTTCAGCCTTTTGGCACTTCACAGCCGACAGCGATCCAGCTATCTTCTGGACTTGACGCTGAATCCTGTTCAAGGAGTGCCAATAATGCTCATTAAGCGAGCTGCTCGCCACCTTGTCACTCAAGGACAGCCGGATCACCGGGCTGATGGTGGGCGGCCGCGCCCTGGTCGCGGAGACCCGCACGGTCGAGCTGGCCGGCTAGCCGGAGCGATGAGCTGCCTGGCTAAAACAGGGGAGTCCACTGGTCGATATCAACCAGTGGACTCCCCTGTTTAATTGCTAGCGCAGGAGAATCGCCTAATTCCGATCCCCGATCCCCGATTCCCGATCCCCAACCTCGGCGTACAGCGCGGCCAGCCGGGCGCCGACCTGCTGCCAGTCGTAGTCGCGCTCGACCACGCGGCGGCCAGCATCGCCAATCCGGGCGCGGGCCGCCGGGTCGCCCAGCAGCTGGACGATGGCCGCCGCAAAGGCCGCCGGTGTCTGCGCATACAGGGCGCTCTGCCCATCGACCAGGTCGATCCCCTCGGCGGCCAGCGCCGTGGTGACCAGCGGCAGCCCGCAGGCCAGCGCCTCAAGGATTTTAATCCGCACCCCGCTGCCCCAGAAAATTGGCACCACCACCACGCTGCTCTGCCGATACAGGCCGTGGAGATCGTCGACCGTGCCGGGCACCTGAATGTCGGGGGCGGCCAGGGCCTGGATCGCCGCCGAGGGCGACCGTCCGGCCAGCGTGAGCCGCGCCGCCGGGCACTGCTGGCGCACCAGTGGCCAGACCTTGCGGGCCAGCCACTCGGCGCCCTCGACATTTGGCGGATGGAAATAGTTGCCGACAAAGAGCACCTCAGGCCCGGCCTCGGCGGCGCGGCTGACCGGCCACTGGGCCAGATCGACGCCGGAGGGCACGTACTCGATGCGGGTCTGCGGCAGCCAGCGGCGCAGCGCGTCCCGATCGAAATCGCTCAGCGCCACCACCAGATCGCACTGGCGCAGCGTTCGCAGCTCATACAGCCACAGGCTGAGCGCGCCGAGCCAGCGGCGGGCCTGCATGCCCAGGCCGCGCTGCATGCGGGCGCGCCGAATCTGGGCTACAAACGCCACGTTGTAGGCGGTGCAGACCACCGTGGCCCCAAAACGCCGGGCCAGCGGCGCATACTGGGCCATCGAGGTGAACTCAAGCAGCACCACAGCGGGCGGGTCGGCGGCCCAGACCCGCTCAAGGTGCGCGATCAGCCCGGCCGAATACTCCAGCCGGACGGCCGGCGGGGCCAGGCCAAAACCCTGCCGTGGCGTTGGGGCAAAGGCGGCGGTCTCGGCGCAAACCTCCGCCAGCGGGCCCCACTGGGCCGCCTCCGGCGCGTTGCTCAGGGCATACAGCCGGGTGGTGTAGGATTTGGCGAGCTGAAGCACCGCATTGGTCAGATGCACGGTGCCACCGGCCAGCGCCGGGTACGGCAGCACCGGGCTCAGGATTGCCAGCGAGGGCTTTGCCACATCAAGCACTCCGCTTCACCGCTGGCTGCTGCCGCCGCAGCTTGCGGGCAGTCAGGCCGCGCCAGGCCAGAAGCAGCACCAGATTAAATAGAAATGTGGTGATTGCAAAGGGGAGCTTGAACTCGCGGCCCCAGGCGAAGGTGCGCAGGGCCAGGCCCAGCGGCGCGGCCAGGGTCCAGGCGGCGGCGGTGCGCTGGAGCACGATCTTCGGCGCGGTATAGACCTCCGGGCGGAACAGCTTGAACCAGGGCGCCACCGCCAGCCAGCCAAGCGCAAAGGGCGCGGCGATCTGGACGATCTCGCCAAAGGTTGTCGGCTCGCTGTGCGAGCGGCGGCCAATCGCCACAAATAGGCCGAACATAACCATATCGCCGACGATAATGCCCAGGGTGCGACCGCTTGAAGGCCGGGCCGGGACAGGCTGATCACTCACCATTAGAAAACCTCAATTCGCGCGCCAGGGCGCCAGCGTTGCAAAATCCTATTGTAGCGCGATTTTGGAGAGTTCCGGCGAGTGCGGCCCGTGCCTCAGCGGCAGCGTTTGGCCAGCGCCTCAAGATTGTGGACGGTGATCCGAAAGTTTTGATCGATCGAGATATAGCGGCGGCTTTTGAAATGGACGATCGCGCCGTTGACCCGCTCACGCGAGGCGCCGACCAGGCCGGCAATATCGCTCTGGGTCAGGCGAATCGGGATGACGATGTTGCCTGCCGCGTCGGCCTTGCCATATTTCTGGGCGAAGGCCAGCAGCTGGCGGGCCACGCGGCCGTACACATCCAGGGTGGCCAGGGCCTGAATCTGCTCGTTGGCCAGGCGCAGGCGGCTCGACAGCGTGCGGACCAGGTTGTAGGTGATCACCGGGGCTGTGCGCAGGCACTGCTGAAAGGCCGAGCGATCCAGCCAGAGCAAGGTTGACTCCTCCTGGGTGATTACGTTGGCCGAGCGCCCGGCGCTGTCCAGCAGGCTCATCTCGCCGACAGTATCGCCGGCGCCAAGGATGGCGATAATCACATCGGTGCCATCGGCCTGCTCGACGTGGATTTTCACCGTGCCGCTGAGGATGATATAGACTACCTCGCCCGGCTGCTCAATCGACATCAGGTTGGTCCCCGCCGGAAACGTTTTGCGCTGCAGCAGCATGCTGATCGCCGCTGACTGCTCGGGCATCAGGCCATCGAACAGATCGACGTCGTGGAGTAAATTGCGTTCGGATTCAGTCAACATAGCGTTCCTGATCAGTGTACATCCTAGCGTTGCGCGATTAAGCAGCAGCATGGCCGACCTCCTGGAATGTGTGCGCGAGCGGCGGGGAGGCAGGCATGTGAACCCGGCCTGCCTCCGGCTAATCCCAACAATGGCCCCAGGACTATGGCGATTTTTCGGCTTGCGCTGGCGCGGCCACCAGCGGAATTGTCAGGCCCTCGTAGGCCGAGACGGTGTTGACAAACAGGCGCTGGGCTTTGGTCTCGATGTCGGCGATGATCTCGTCGCGGTACTGGGGCTCGTGATGGAACAGCACCAGTTGCCTGACCTCCGCCGCCCGCGCCACGCCACAGGCCATCGGGGCGGTCGAGTGGCCAAAACCCTGGGTTGCGCCAAAGCCCGGCATCAGGCCCATATAGTGCTCCTCGGTGTACTGCGCATCGTGGATCAGCAGGTCGGTGCCCTGGGCAAAGGCGGCCAGCCGCTGGTCGCCGTTGACATAGCCCTCGGTGTCGGTGGCATAGACCACCGATTTGCCGCGCCACTCGATGCGATAGATTAGCACATCATCGGGATGCGCGTACGAGCGCAGGGTTCGAATGCGGACCGTATCCGCATCGGGCGTGAGCGTCTCGTCGGCGGCGTGGTAGCGGTTGCGCAGCAGTGCGCCGCCGACCGCCGCGCCGAGGTACAGCACATCGGCCTCGCGAAAGGTCGAGATCTCGCGCAGCGAGGGCAGCTCGGCCAGCGAGACCGGAAAGGCGGGCGGCAGCATGGTCTTGGCCAGCGTCTCCTCCAGATCCTTCTCAAAAATCCCTGGGCCAAAAATCCGCAGATGGCTGCTGCCGATATAGGCCGGGGTGAAAAACGGAAAGCCTTGGGTGTGGTCGTGATGCATATGGCTGAAGAGCAGCGTCGCCTCAACGCCCGCGCCGCTGGCTTTGGCGCGGGCCAGCAGGTCCTTGCCAAGCTGGATAATCCCCGTGCCAGCATCCAGAATAATAGTGTGCTGGCCAGCCTGAATTTCGATGCACGGGGTGTTGCCGCCGTAGCGCAGGTAGGCCGCGCCAGACACGGGATGGCTTCCCCGTGCGCCCCAAAACCGAACAGTCATTGTGTGTGTCATCGCGGCCTCCTTGTGGAATGTATGCATGTCTCTGGTGTGCTTACATTATCCCAAAGTAGCGGCCAAACCGCTGTTACCTAGATCACAGCAATGTGGGGGAATTGGGCACAGATGGCGGTTTTGCAGATAGCGAGAGCCTGTGATTTCAGCGCATCACAGGCTCCTGGCTCTGGAATGGATAAGCGGATTTAGCCCATTGCAATCGGCTAAATTCTAATCCCTAACCCCTAATTCGCCATCAGCCGATCGACGGCGGCGGTCAGCTCGGCCAGCGTACTGACGCGGTGGACACGATCGCACAGCGGGGCATACAGCAGCATGTCGCTGTCGCCGGTGCCCCACTGCCACTCCTCCTCGGGGGTGAACCAGATCAGGCGCTTGGCATGGCGGCGCACGGTCCGCAGCGCCTCTAGGCGCGGGTCGTTGAAATTATTCCGCCCGTCGCCAACGATGATCACGGTCGTGCGCCAGTCGACGGTATCGAGATGGGCGTGGAGAAAGCGATCCAGGCTCTGGCCAAGGTCGGTGTTGTAGTAGCCCGGCGGGATCGCCGCCAGCACATCCTGGACCGTCGCATCGGCGTGGCCCTCGGCCAGCTGCTCGGTGATGTTGTACATGGTGGAGATAAAGGCGAACGAGTAGGTTTTGCTGACCTGATCCTGCAGCTCGTAGACCATGCGCAGCATAAACTCGGCGACCGGCCGCATCGAGGTCGAGATATCGCAGATAATCACCAGCTTGGGCTTCTGCTGGCGCTTGCGATGCTCCAGCTTCATCGGAACGCCGCCGTAGCGCAGGTTGTTGCGCATAGTTTTTTTCACATCGACGCTGCCCGACTTGTCGCGCTTCTGGCGCAGCGAGGCCCGTGAGCGCAGCAGCGCCGCCAGCCGCCGCACCTCCTGGCGCAGCACATTCGCCTCGGTGTCCGAGAGCGAGCTGAGCGGGCGATGCTGGAGATCGGGGCCGGTCTGCGGATTGTACTCCTCGCTCATCCGCTCGGCGATCCCCGAGCCGACATACTGCTCGATCTGGTCGCGCATGGCCTGGCCGTTGCCCTGCAGCTGGGCCATAATCTGGGCCAGCGCCTCGGGCGCCATGCCGCCCTGCTCCAGCTGGGCCAGCAGCTGCTCCAGGGCCGCCTTCATGTCGGTCAGGCCCAGCTGCTGCTCCATGCGCCGCTCGACCCAGCGGCGCTGGTTGAGCGACTGCATGGCGTTGATCCCCGAGCGCTTGGCCAGCTCCTGCAGCTCCGCGGGGGTTAGATTCTGGCCGTCCATCAGCCGCTGCATCAGCTCGCGGACGCGGTCGCGCAGCTGGGCAATCTCGCGGCGGAGCTGATCGAGCTCCTCGTCGCTCAGGCCGTCCAGCCCGGCGCTGGCGGGCAGCATCGGGCGGTCGCCGGTGCCAAAGAACAGCGGGAACAGCTCCTCGAACTGGGGCACGCTGCCGATATCCTTCACCATCGTGGCGAGCAGGGCATCGTGAAACAGCTGGCGGTCGGTAATCCCCAGGTGCTCGATCGCATGAAAGCTATCCAGGGTCTCCGCTAGCGACACCCGCACGCCGGCCGCCCGTAGCGCCTTCACAAAGGCAACAATTCGATCTTCCATAGCTCCCTCCGCTAGCGGTAGCGCTTCGACGGCGGCGGCGCATCATCGCCCCGATTGCGGCCCGACTGGAGCGCCCGCTGCGTGCGCTGCAGGTCGCTCTCGTGCTTGAGCAGCACCGTCATGGTCTGATCCAGGGTCTCCTGATCGATCTGCTTGGCGTTGAGCAGCACCAGCGCCCGCGCCCAGTCGAGGGTCTCGGAGATCGACGGCGACTTTTTGAGGTCCAGGCCGCGCAGCCGCTGCACCAGCTCGACCGCCTGGCGGGCCAGCTTGGGCGCCAGCTCGGGCACCTTCATCTGGACAATCCGCAGCTCCTCCTCGAGCGACGGATAGCCGATGAACAGGTACATGCAGCGCCGCTTGAGCGCCTCAGAGAGCTCGCGGGTGTTGTTGCTGGTCAGGATGACGATCGGCTTATGTACCGCCCGCAGCGTGCCCAGCTCCGGCACCGTGATCTGAAAATCCGACAGCACTTCGAGCAGAAAGGCCTCGAACTCGGCGTCGGCGCGATCGATCTCGTCGATCAGCAGCAGGGTTGGCG
>DAOTUS010000066.1:0-3793 GCA_034437415.1 Herpetosiphonaceae bacterium | reverse complement strand
TGCTCCAGCTGAGCATCGGCGAGAAAGGCAGCTATCTCTACGCGGCCTTTGGCGCTCCCACGCTCCACGAAGACGATGCCGAGCGGGCGGCGACCGCCGCCCTGGAGCTGCGCACGCCGCCGTCGGAGCTGGGGATCCGCGCCGTGCAGATGGGGCTGGCCCAGGGCACGCTCCGCACCGGCGCCTATGGCTGTGCAACCCGCCGCACCTACGGCGTCCTCGGCCCGGCGGTCAATCTCGCCGCCCGCCTGATGCAGCACGCCCCGCCCGGCCAGATCTGGGCCAGCGCTCCCGTCCAGCAGGTTACCGCCGATCGATTTGACTGGGCCACGACACCCCCGGTGCAGGTCAAGGGCATCCCGGCCGCCGTGCCGATCTGGGTGCTGGGTGGTCGGCGCGAGGATCCGATCCGCTCTGCCGCTGGTCGGCCGCCCGCTCTGCCGCTGGTCGGCCGCACGGCGGAGCTGGCCCGGCTCAGCGCGGCGCTGGAGCAGCTGCTGGGGGGCAGCGGGGTGATTGTCGGCGTGTCCGGCGAGGCGGGCATCGGCAAATCCCGCCTGCTGGCCGAGGTGATCCAGCAGGCCCAGCAGCGCCGCTGCGCGATCCATCGCGGCGCCTGTCCGTCGTATGGCGGCCAAAGTCCCTATCTGGCCTGGGAGCCGATCTGGCGCGGGCTGCTGAACCTCGATCCGGCCGCCGCGCCCGCCGACCAGATCGATGCGCTGCGCCAGATCGTGGCCGCGCTTGAGCCGGGCTTGCTGCCCCGGCTGCCGCTGCTAGGCAGTCTCTTCAACCTGGCCATCCCCGACACCGACCTGACCCGCAGCCTGGAGCCGCAGCTGCGCAAAACCCTGCGCGAGGCGCTGCTGATCCAGTGCCTGGACGCCGAGCGCCTGCGCCTGCGCACGCAGGAGCTGGCTCTGCTGCTGGTGCTGGAGGATGTCCACTGGATCGATCCGCTGTCGCACGATCTGCTGGCCCTGGTTGGCCAGAACATCGCGCAGCATGGCGGGATGCTGGCGCTGACCTACCGCACGCCCGAAATCACCGGCCGCCCGCCCCCGCAGCCGATGGCGCTGCCGGGAGCGCTGGAGATTCGCCTCGCGGAGCTGCCCCACGCGGCGACGGCCAGCCTGATCCAGGCCAAGCTGCGCCAGCTTGGGGTTGAGACCGTCCGTGAGCTGCCTGCCACGGTGATTGAGCAGATCGTGGCCCGCACCCACGGCAACCCCTTTTATCTGGAAGAGCTGGTCACCTATCTGCATAGCCAGGGCGTTGATCCGAGCCAGGAGCAGGTCTGGGCCGCCGCCGATCTGCCCACCAGCCTGCATCGCCTAATCTTGAGCCGCATCGATCAGCTCCAGGAGGGCCAGCAGCAGACGCTGAAGGTGGCCAGCATTATCGGGCGCTCGTTTCGGGTCGATTGGCTGGGCGGCTACTACCCGACGCTGGGCGCGGCCAGCCAGATCACCCGCGATCTGACGGTGCTGCAGCGGTTTGAGCTGGTGGTGCCCGCGCTGGATGCCGAGCTGGCCTACCTCTTCAAGCATGGCATCACCCAGGAGGTGACCTACGAGAGTCTGCCGTTCGCGACCCGCGCGCTGCTGCACGAGCAGTTCGCCCGCTACCTGGAGGCGGACAGCGATCCCGAGGCCGCCAAACATCTGGATCTGCTGGCCTATCACTATGAGCACAGCACCAACGATGCGCTGGCCGTGCTGTATCTGGCCCGCCACGCCGCCCAGCTGGCCCGCCTCTTCGCCAACGCCAGCGCGATCCGCCAGTATCGGGCCGCCCTGGCACGGGTCAGTGCCAGCGCCAGCGTCGCGCCCGGCGATCTGTGGCGCGGCCTCGGCGATGTGTACTCCCAGATCGCCGAGTTCGACCAGGCGCTGGCGAGCTACGAGCAGGCGCTGGGGCTGCTGCCAGCGGATGCCGTCGCGGAGCGCTTTGAGATTCAGCGGTGCCAGATCGACTTGCTGGTGCGGGCCACCCGCTTCGAGGCGGCCTGGGCGGCGATGGAGACCGCCCGCGCCAGCCTGAGCAGCAGCCCTCACGCCGCCAAGGCCGAGCTTGACATGGCCGAAGCCCAGCTGGCCGAGCTGGCTAGCATCATCTGTATGCGCCAGAGTCGTTTTGGCGAGGCAATTGAATGGGCCGAGCGAGGGCTGCAGCTTTTGCAGGGCATCGGCCGTAGCGCCGATCTGCAGTTGGCAGCGATCAAGGCCAAACTGTATCAGGCGCTGGCCGCCCCCACCGCAGTGCTCGGGCGCCTGGATCTGGCCCAGCAGGCGATTGGGCGGGCGGTGCGCCTACTCGACGGTCGACAGTCTCCGGTGCTGGCCAGCGAACTCCAGCTGCGTCTGGCCATCCTGGCGATGCAGCGCAATCAGCTGCGCAAGGCCCCGCCGCTGTTTGAGCGCACCATCGCGATGATGGAGCAGATTGGCGCCCGCGATCGGCTTGCCTACACGCTGCTACCTGGCGGCCAGACCCTGGCTTACTCTGGCCGAACAGCCCATGCGTTGAGTTGGATAGAGCGGGGAACAGCGCTTGCGGCTGAGGTTGGTTCGCCGTTTCTGCTCTGTGCTGGCCACGCGCTGCTAGTCTGGCTGAACACCATTCTCGGATCCTGGGATACTGCGCTTGATCACTGTGAGCAGGGTCTGGAGCTGGCTCGCGAGCACGATCTGCGTGATCGCTACATTGAGCTTCAAGTCCGTAAGACAGAGATTCTGTTATCCCGTGGTGATTACGATAATGCGGAAATGTTGCTCACTCATAGTCTTAACTACGTGGAACACCATAATCTGGTACATCAGTACAAAGGACTGTGTCGCTTTCAGGCCGATATGTACCGGATCCTGGGCCGTTCTACTGAGGCGACCAGCGCGATGCAGAAGCATGGCATTAGCTTCTCGTCCCAGCTTCAATCTGGAAATCGTTTTATGGCCGATCTTGGTGTCGCGGAATGGTGGGCGCTACACATGGCCCATGATCCCGCGAGCCAGCCCCGGCTGGAGGCCAGCGTGGTGACGGATCAGGCTCACTCAGCCCTGTTGTTTCTGCGCGACAAGGGCATGCGCATCTTTTTGCCTTATTCCTACCGCATGAATGGTATGGTGGCCCTGGCCTGTCAGGAGCCCGCAGCGGCCTCGCTGTATTTCAAAGCCGGGCTACGGGTCGCTAGGGCTGTCCAGCAGATACCGGAGACGGCACGCCTGCTGAGCTGGATTGGACTCGTCGATAGCAACAGGCGCACCGCCAAGAAGTGTTTAAAAACAGCGACTGCGCTCTTTGTCAGACTTGGAGCGCAGCCGGAACAGCAGACGATTACTAGGGATTTCCAGTATATTACTAGTCAACGCTCATTCTAATTGGATTGTATCAATCACCTCTACCAGGTACCGTTCGGTAAGTCTCCAGGAACTGGTCTGTCGCTATTAACAAAATGAACATTGTCGATGTATATAGACGCCCTAGTAGCAATACCCTCGCCAATTTCCCATTCATCACGTCAACGACGTGAGCGTCGTGTCACAGTGATAGCAATGGCTCGGCGAAATTAAAAGTCGATCTGGATTTTGCTGAGGCAATTTCAATTCGACAAGCCTAATACTCTGTTAGTTCATTAACCCAAAAGTAGTAATCTGCCTTGCCACTATTTTGGCGAGGGTATTGAATCTATAGTGTCCATTTTTGAGCAAAAAAGCCCCATGATAGGCGAGCAAATGCTTATTTTTAGCATGAATGAGCGATACTGTTCCCGTCTTTTTTGGTTTTGGTGCCGTTA
>DAOTUS010000065.1:0-3746 GCA_034437415.1 Herpetosiphonaceae bacterium | reverse complement strand
GCGCTGTGGTAGACTGCATCGGACACCTTTCGAGTAGGCGGTTGATTCAATACCACCATCCTACCAAAAAGGTGTCATCCCGTTTTAGGCTGGCTACCGGACTTTGCACATGCCCTGGTGGATGGGGCCGGTCGGAAGGCCGGGCAGCGCCCGCGCGGGTGCGGCCTCAGGGTCGCCCGTGCGCAAGGCCGCCAGCACGTGCTGGCGCCAGGCAGTCTGCTGCCCGGCTGCGGCGCCGGGCGGCGGCGACTGCTTGAGCACGGTCTGGAGATCCGTCAGGTGGTCGCGCAGGGTGGTGACAAACCGATCGAGGCGACCAAGGGCCAGCGCGTTGTCGGCCAGCCGTGCGCGTTCAACCAGCGCCATCCGATCAAGGTCCTGGAGGCCAGCGGCGAGGAGCGGTGGTACTCCGGCGAGGGCGCCGGGGTCGGCGGCGGGATCAGCCAGGGAACTGGCCGCGCTGTCGAGAGTCAGGAGCAAGCCGAGGACGGCCGAGCGGGCGTGGGCGTCCTTGATGGCCGCAGCCTCGGTTCCGAAAGAAGCGGCCAGGGTGGGATCGGGACGCGTGCGGGCGGCTAGGTCGGCCAGCGCGGCACTGCGTCGCCCGCGCGTCTGGGCGGCGGCGCGCGCCAGATAGTGATCGGGCTGTTCCAGGAATAGGGGATCAACACCCATGCGCTGAGCAGCGGTAGTTAGGGCGGCCGCAGCGCGGTTGGTGGCCTGGGCGGCCTGGGCCGCCATAGGAGCGAAGGGCTGAAGAAGAAAAACAAGAACAAACAATAAAGATATGCCGCGAACAGTGAGGGAATGCATAGGATCCTCCTTGGGTCGAACCAGGAAAAGTATGATGGTACGGCGATTGTTGCATACCCATATCCCGTGAGGTTTCCCTTCACTGTTCCTTTTTCGTGACCGCTCCATCGTTTCGTTCACATATATGATCGAGCGAACAAAATGGCATGTGTTTCTGTAGTTCGTAGGAAGATTGGTAGGAAGATTGAAAGGAAGACGATTGCTATAGTTTATATGGGTCAAGCCTGTTGGGATAAGGAGGACATCGGTTTACACAGGCGATCAAATGCCATCAAACCCGCCCAGTGGTTCTTCTACTATGGAGGTACATTCCATGCCAGCTCTCTCACGTTCTACTCGTTGGCTCTACCGATTATTAATTCCCGGTGTGCTGTGTCTTTTGGTATCTACCAGTCTTTTCCCGCAGCGTTCGGTCAACGCCCAAACAACATTCCTTGGTTTCGTGGATGGCGTTACGTCTGAGGAAGCATTCGGCTGGGCCTGCGACACCACCACCACGGCAGCGATGCAAAAACCTGTAGCCGTCGCCTTTGTCCGCGCCTCGGATAATCAAGAGGTAGCGCGTGTCACCGCCGGACAGGTTCGCGAAGACCTATCGCAGGTCTGCGGCGGATATATCGCCCGTGCCTGGAAGTGGGACTATGCGACCTATCCGCACCTTCAGTTGAATTTGCGCGATGGGAACCCGTATGCCGTTCATGCGTATATGATCAGCGCCGACTCAAGTCGGGTTGCCCTGCTCGGGGGCGGCCAGTTCACGGTCTCTGTGGGAGCACGAAAGAGCGCTCTGCGGGGCTATCTGGCGTTCCTTTCCACGTCCTCGCCCCCCCTGCTTCACCTCAATGGCACGGTCATCGATCCAAGTGAATCCGCACGACGTATCCCTATCCGGATTTATGTAAATGGAGATCGCTGGACGGCAGAGCTCGTGCATGCACCCACCACGACAGAACAGGGTACGTTTACCTGGACAATCCCTGCCCCATACCGCATAGGGTACAATCGCTTTTTTGTGTATGCCCAGGATCGGCATGGCACATGGGTCTCGCTCAGTGACCACCCGCACCATGCGCTATCTTTGGGGACAGCTCCCCCGCAAACCGCCAGTATTCAGGCCGCATCAACTGCCAACGCACCAATGATCGAGGTTGGGGCACAAGCAGGCTATGGCGGGCAGATTACCTCGCTGCGCTATGGCGGAATCGAAATGCTTGATGTCTCCGACCATGGGCGTGGGATTGCGGGTGCGTCAGGATGGTACGGGTTTGGTGAGTGCTATAATCCTACCGAGGCTGGATCCCAGTTTGACCGTCAGAGCCCTGTTGGATCCAGCTGGGTGCAATCCCTCGAAACACCCACACCTATGACCCTGCGGAGTCGCACGCAGATGGCCTATTGGGCACCGCGCGACACCTTCAACCAAACCTCCTTTGTACCCAATGATCCGGCTAATCCGCCTACGTGCGGGAGCGTTGCCCCTACCCTGATACCCAACACGAACCGCTACTATCAGCGATCACAATCGCCTGCGACTCTTTCAAAACATGTCTATCAGCGCACGACAACGTTGCAGGCGGGGACCCCGGCAATCTGGAATGCTATCTCGGTGGAAGGGATCTATGATTTCCCTGAGGGTATGGCGCTACAACAGGCGGGGGATCTCTATTTTGGCGGTGGGGTATATATGCGTGCCACAGCAAATACCGCCCCAGCATTCCGTACAATTCTGACCTACAATCCTTGTGACCCACAGCTTTCAGCCCCAATCGAGTACACGGGAAATGGCAAGGAATGGCCGGCAACGCGGACTGAGGCGATCATCGTCGAGGATACCACGACAGGAACACGCCTGGCAGTGGGAATGTATGCGAACCCGGCCGAACATGACAGTCAGCTGCAGCTCAAGTACGCAGTCTATCGTTTTCATACGGGCAGCGCTGATGACACGACCTTACTCGCCACAATCTTGCGCAACCCCTCGGCAATGGACCCTGTAGACTATGCCAGCTACCTGACCCGTTATTATCTGGTCTACGGTGATCGACAGCAAGTGATTAATGGTCTCCGCGCCCTGGCAGCGCAAAACGGCTGTTAAACAACTGTGCCGACCACACCGGGGCAACGCTGGCGGCCCAGGCCCAACTGATGTATCGCTTGTTGGTTCCACGGCCGAAAGTGTATAACAGGCTCTCGCCGGAACGCACAAGGAGCGGGGGCTAGAAACCACAAAACAGCCGGTGGGAGCAATCACGATTGCTCCCACCGGCTGTTTGATTAATCCTGCCTATGGACGCCCGATCAGCGGTAAAAACTGTACGAAAGTGACCCGTTGCCAGACTCGGACCCATTCGTACTCGGTCACTCGTGGTAGGCTATAGTCGCCTATGGCCGGATTGCCGAACCACTCCCCACTGGGGTTGCCGGACGTGCCCAGCTTCCGTATCTCATCGGATAACAGGACAAAGAGCGGATCCTCGGGGATATTCTCGACGACGGTTCTGATAGGCACCCCGTTTACATACCAGACGACCTTGCCTGGCTCCCACAGTAGGCCGTAGGTGTGAAAAGCATTGTTGTAGTTGTCGCCCAACCCAAGCGTGCTAGCGTCATATGCCTGCGTGTCAGAGTCGTTGTCTGGCCAGACTCCATAATGCAGCGTCATGGCATTCACGCCACCCTCGTGGCGCCCCCCAAACTCGGCTATATCGATCTCCGGCGGCCATGTTTGGGGTAGCATGTCCATTCGGCCAAAAACGGCCCTAGCATTAAAGGATTTTTACCCTTTTTGGCGTGGCTATTGGTGGCTCCCATTTAGGGCTCTTCCGCACTTTTGGTGGATCGCTCGGGCTGGTGGGGATATGGGCAAAAGAGCGCCTTCAAAACAGTGATCGTGTGGGGCAATCCCGCCCGATTTCCCCCGTAGAACCTCCTTG
>DAOTUS010000064.1:0-13567 GCA_034437415.1 Herpetosiphonaceae bacterium | reverse complement strand
GATCCAACAGGGGGTGGCGGGCCTGGATTAGCGAGATTTCAGCGTCGGGGTTCGGGTCATCGGCGGCGGGCGGGGCATCGATCAGCGGGGGAGTTGCGCGAAGGGCGATGCTGTATTTGGCCTTGGCAAAGGCAAAATCCAGCTCTGCGGTTGCCGTGACGCCGGCAATAATCGCCGCGCTATCGCCAGCGATGCGGTCGGAGAGCGCGGCCAGAATCCGCTGGACCTCCTCGCGCTCGGCGAGCTGCAGCTCGCGCCACTGGTTGTTCAGCTCAACGGTTGCCAACGGCTCGATGTACAGGGTCGCCCCGGAGGCCGACTGGTCGTGGACAATGCCGCGCAGCACCCGGCGCTGGGGCGCCTTGACCGGCACGACGTAGCGGCCGTCGCGCACAGTGATAATCGACTCCTGGAGCGCGCCAGCAAACTGGGTCGAGCTCAGAATCGACTGGAGCTTCTCCTGCAGGCGGTCGAACGCAACCCGCACCGCCCGCCGCAGCCGAGCCAGCTCGCCGGAGGCGGTATCCAGAACCTCGCCGTCGGGACCGATCGTGCGCTCGATCTCGTGCTCAAGCGGCTGCAGCAGCGGCAGCTGCTCACCGAGATGGCGCAAGGGCGCAAAATCCGGCTGTGAGCGCAGAACCTGGCCGCGCAGCCTGCGCATTGCCGCCAGCGTTGAGCCAACATCAAGGATCGTCTGCGCCTCCAGCATGCCGCCACGGCGAGCGTGTTCGATGGCTGGGCGAACATCGCGGGCGCCGCCAATCGAGGTATCGGCGTAGGATTCCAACAGCGCGCGGGCGGCAGTCGTCCGCGCTTGCGCCTCGACGATGCTGGCGGGGTCAATCATGGGCTGGAGTGCGGAGACAAGCTCCCGGCTCGCGCCAAACGAAGCATGGCGGGCGAGCTGGTCGCGAATTTTATCAAACTCCAGGGTTTGTAGAACTTGTTCGGAAATCATAGAATTATTTCTAGACCAGCGGAATCCCAAGCACAGTGCATTGAGATGTAGCTGATAGTGTTCATCCTATCACCGAAGGCTACGGAAAATAAGATCCGCGCTATCTGGCATAATAGGACTAATCGGTGCATATAAAATCGGCAATATAATATCCAGAAACACATCTATCAGAACCGAATTGATGGTGCTTTGCTGAAGAAATCGCATTGCTGGGAAGTCCAGTGTTGCTGGTGAATTAACCGTGATAAACAAATAGCGTAGCATCATGGCAAAAACGCTTGCCATAATTGCTCCAAGCAGCAGCCCAAGAAACGAACCAATCATTTTATCGAGATATTGAACTCTGCCGCCGATTTGCACATAGCGAAACGTGTAGAGCGCCGCCCACAGCAGAATAATAAAACAAACAATGAGCAGAATTAAAAAACTCAGCATATCTAATACTTGTGGGGATGTTTTTGAGTTTTTTGCAATTGCCACTGCAACAAAATGAAAGTATAGACTTGCGATAACGATTGAGAGATAAAATGTGATGATTGCCAGAGAAATTTTCACCACACCTTTGAAAAACCCGAAGAACAAGCAGATAATCACCATCAGTAACATTACAACATCAACAAAAGCCATAGTACGTTCCTCAAGTAAAAGAAATTCGCTGTCAGGCTATTATAGCATAGCCCCTCAGCGCCTCTCTCCCTCCCCAAGGGGTTCAGGATCAGCTGTAGGTTGAGCGAGATACTGCGGTGGAACGTGCTCCACCAGCCAGACACCATTGGCCGAACAAAAAAACTGATGGCCGACTGCAGCCATTGCGGCGGCATCAACGGTCAGAACGAGCGGTTTGCCCCGGCGAGCGCCAACATGTTGCGCTGTGGCGATATCCGGCGAAAGGTGAACGTGATGGCGATTCATTTTGTGGATACCTTCCCGCAAAATAATCGCGACGACCTGCTGGTTCGTGCCGTGATACAGCTGGGCGGGCGGGGTGCTGGGCGGAAGCGCTAAATCCACCGCCACACTATGGCCCTGGTTGGCTCGAATATGGGTACCGTCGGCATCGAAAGCAAAGCGCTGTTTATTATTACGCGCCACAACCTCGCGCAGTTCTATGGCGCTGATCGGAAGATTGTGCTGAGCACAGGCGGCCAGCAAATCAGCCACCGCCACCCATCCGCCTGGAGCAAGCTCAAGCCCCAGCCGCTCGGGCTGATGGCGCAGATGCTTGCTGAGATATTTGCTAATTGTGACCAGACGTTTGTCATCCATTGGAGCTACCCCAGATCCACTTCTACTCGCTGAGCAATCCAGGTTATTACCCGCCTGGCTCAATCTATTTGACCACAGGTTGATCAGGGAAACATCAGTCTAGAGGTGTGCTTTGGGGGACCGCCGGACCGACGAGCGGCCTGAAGAGACGCTGAAATAGGCTGTTTTAGTGCCAAAAAAGTGCAGCGCTGTGGCCGATCCTGAATTTGTCAGAACGGCGCCAGTTCGACTATAGTTTCGCTATCATCAGTTCCCTTTTAGGAAAGGCTGGCAAAGCAATGTTGTCCGTTCTACGTCCTCGCCGCATGGTGAGCCTGTTGATGCTGTTTGTGATCAGCATCTCCAGCGTCACCGCGCACTCGTCCGATCCGCCCACGCCCGTCCGCGCACCGGCACCTCCGCTCAGCCGCAGCCTCCAGCACCCCGAAGATGCGGTCACCACCCGCTCGTACAACAATCAGCGCACGGGCGCCGCGCTGAACGAGACCATCCTGAACACCAGCAACGTCAACGTCGCCCAGTTTGGCAAAATCTTTACCCGCCCAATCGATGGCCAGATGTACGCCACCCCGCTGTATGTGCCGGAGCTGACGATTCCGGGCCAGGGTACGCACAATGTGATCTATGTGGCGACCCAGAAGAACAAGGTCTACGCGTTCGACGCCGATGATCCGGCGGCCAACACCCCGCTGTGGTCGGTTAATCTGGGGCCATACGGGGTTAGCGCCGAGCAGGAGTTTGGCACCCGCTACAACGGCGTCTACCGCGACATCCTGCCGTATGTCGGCATCACCAGCACCCCGGTGATCGACCTGGAGAGCGGCACGATCTACGTGGTGGCCTTTCGCAAGCTGGCCACTCTGTCGTATGAGCATCGACTGTATGCGCTGGATCTGCGCACCGGGGCCGAGAAAAGCAACGTCAAAATCGAAGGCTCAGTGACCGGCACCAGCCCGCACGCGGTCAACGGCGTGATCACGTTCAACTCGCGCAAGCAGCTCCAGCGGGTCTCGCTGCTGCTCCAGGGTAGCGTGGTCTATCTGGCGTTCGCCGGCTACGCCGACACCGACCCATACCACGGCTGGATCTTCGGCTACGACGCGGCCACGCTGGATCGCCGCTACATCTTCAACACCACGCCCGACATCGACCCGCCCAACGAGTCGCAGCCCGAGGCCAACGACGGCGAGGGCGGCATCTGGATGTCCGGCCAAGGCATCTCGACCGATGAGCAGGGCGACCTGTACATGGCGATCGGCAACGGCAATTTCAACGCCTACATGGCCGGTGGCCGCAACTACGGCAACGGCATCGTGCGCATCCGGCCGCTGACCTCAACCCTGGAGGTGCAGACTTGGTTCACACCCCACAATTATGTCTACCTTAACCAGGTTGACCTTGACCTGGGCGTGTCGGGCGTACTGCTCATGCCGGGGACCAACCTGGCGGTGGCCGGCAGCAAAGAGGGCAAGATCTATCTGGTGAATCGCAGCGCAATGGGCGGTGTCGGCAACGGCAACGACAACCAGATCGTGCAAGCCTTCCTCGGCACCGCCGCGCTCAACAACCATATCCACGGCTCGCTGGTCTACTGGAACAGCCCGGCCGGGCCGCGCATCTACCAGTGGGGCGAGAAAGACCGACTCCGCACGTTCCTGTTCAACACCAACACAAATCTTTTTAACACCACGCCGACCCACCTGGGATCGACCCTGCTGCCCAACGGCATGCCGGGCGGTATCCTGTCGCTGTCGGCCAATGAAGGCACGGCCGGCACGGGCATCCTGTGGGCGACCCACCCCGAGGGCGACGCCAACAACGCCACCAAGCCCGGCGTGCTGCGCGCCTACAACGCCGAAAACCTCGTCGAGCTCTGGAACAGCAAGACCAACGCCGCTCGCGACATTGTGGGCAACTTTGCCAAGTTCAACCCGCCGCTGGTGGCCAACGGGCGGGTGTATGTGGGCAACTTCTCAACCAGCACCACCGCGCTGACCGATCAGCTGGTGGTGTATGGCCTGCTGGCGCCCAGCATCGTGACGCCGCCGCAGGATCAGACCGTGCCGGGCAACACCAGCGCAACCCTGAGCGTGGTCGCCACCGGAGCCGGGCCGCTGAGCTACCAGTGGTATCGGGTGAACAGCGACAACAGCACGACCGCAATCAGCGGGGCGATTACCAGCACCCTGACGACCGCGCCGATCACCCAGACAACCCGCTTCCAGGTGCAGGTCACCAACAGCACGAGCACGATTGTGACCAGCCCGGCGGCGACGGTGACGCCGTATTTCGCGCCCAGCGTGCTCACCCAGCCGGCCAGCGAGACCATTCCGAGCGGCACCACTACAACCCTGAGCGTGGTTGCGGCGGGCAGCGGGCCATTCATCTACCAGTGGTTTAGCGGCCCGAGCGGCAATACCGCTAACCCGATTAGCGGTGCAATCAGCGCGACCCTAACCACGCCGCCGATCACCCAGATCAGCCAGTTCTGGGTGCGGATTGGCGATGGGATCAACACCGTCAACAGCGCCACGGCGACGATAACACCCTATTTTGCGCCGAACATTATTACCCAGCCAGCCAGCCAGACCATTCCCGACGGCACGACCGCGAGCCTGGGCGTGGAGGTGACAGGCGACGGGCCGTTCACCTATCAGTGGTACCGTGGGACGGCTGGCAACACCAGCAGCCCGATTTCTGGGGCAACCGGCGCGACCCTGACCACCGCCGCGATTTTTCAGACCACCCAGTTTTGGGTGCGGGTTGATGATGAAGTTCAGAGTGTTGATAGCGCCACTGCAACCATCACACCGAGTTATGTCACCTACGTTCCTCTGATCAGGCGCTGATCTTAAACAACTGTTGGCGTGTTCGCCTCAATTTCTACGAGGCGAATGCGCCATTTTTGGGCGATCTCAAGGGGTCTAATCCTCATCGCCAAGCTCGCGGGCGCGCTTGTAGGCGGCCCAGACACCATCGGCCAGCACCGTGCGCAGGCGCCCCTTCTCCAGCTCGTAGAGGGCGGCGGCGGTGGTGCCGCCTGGCGATGTGACCATATTGCGCAGCTCGGCGACGTGCTTGCCCGACTGGGTGGCGTAGCGCACCGCCCCGATCACGGTCTGCTCGACCAGCTGGGCGGCGATCCGGCGTGGGAAACCCATATGCACCCCGGCATCGATCAGCGCCTCCATCACCATAAAGACGTAGGCCGGGCCGGTGCCGGAGAGGGCGGTGGCCATATCCATAAACTTCTCATCCTCAACCTCGACCTGCTGGCCAATCGCGCTCAGCACCGTCTTGGCCCACAGCCGCCGCTGCTCATCCAGGCCCTTGCTGGCGGTCCACACCGTGATGCCCTCGGAGATCTGGGCGGGCGTGTTAGGCATGGCGCGGGCGATCGCCGCGTGGCCAGTCAGCGCCACGATCTGGTTCATGCGCACCCCGGCGAGGATCGAAATCAGCAGGTCGGATTCGCGAAACGCGCCCTTGAGGCTTGGCAGAACCTGCTCGATCATCTGCGGTTTGATCCCCAGCACCACCACATCGCCCCAGGTGGCGGCCTCGCGGTTATCGCCGGTGGTCGCGATGCCCCAGCGCTGGCTCAGCTCGCGGCGGCGCTCGGCGCGGGGCGTGGCCGCCAGCAGTCGCTCGGGGGTGACCAGCTCGGCCCGCAGCAGGCCGCCAATCGCCGCCTCGCCCATGGTTCCGGCCCCAATCACCGCAATATTCAGGTTATCTAACATGATGTGCTCCTCTGGATTGCAAAGAATATCGGATTAGACCTGGGCCTTGAGCAGCGCCACAATCTGCTGATGGTCCAGTGGGACGTGCTCGACCGCGCCGCTGGCCCGCTGCTTGATCTCGAGCGTGCCCGCTTTCAGGCCGCGCTCGCTGATGACCACGCGCAGCGGCAGGCCAATCAGGTCGGCATCGTTGAACTTCACGCCCGCCGTCTCGGCGCGATCGTCGTAGAGCGTGGTGAGTCCGGCTGCCTGCAGGGCGGCGTAGAGCTCATCGGCGGCGGCCTGGAGCGCAGCACCGTTGCCCAGGCGCACCAGATGCACCAGCGCCGGGGCGATCGTCGCCGGCCAGATAATCCCGGCCGCATCGTGGTGCTGCTCAACAATCACCTGGAGCAGCCGCTCGACCCCAATCCCGTACGAGCCCATCACAATTGGCTGGGCGGCACCGGCAGCGTCGAGATAGGTCGCGCCGAGCGCCGTGGTGTAGCGGGTCCCAAGCTTGAAGATATGGCCGATCTCAATCCCACGCTCCAGCGTCAGCGCCGTGCCACAGCGCTCGCAGCGGTCGCCCGCCTGAACTGTGGCGATATCGGCCACGCTGGTCGCGGTCCAGTCGCGGCCATAGCGCACATTGCGCAGGTGGAAGCCGGGCTGATTGGCGCCCGCCACCAGCCCGCCGGCCGCCACCACCGAGCGATCGGCAATAATCGCGACCGTATCCAGCCCGACTGGCGAGGCATAGCCCGCCACCGCGCCCACGGCGGCGATCTGCTCCAGCGTGGCTGGCTGCAGGTCGCTCACCCCGGCGGCGGCACGCAGCTTGATCTCGTTGACCTCGCGGTCGCCGCGAATAACCACAAACAGCAGGCCGCGCTCCGGCGTGTTGAAAAACACCGCCTTGGCCGTAGCGGCCGCCGCAATCCCCAGAAACGTCGCCAGCTCGGCGATCGTCGTACAGTCCGGGGTCGCCACCAGCTCGGCCGGGGCCGCCGCCTCCACCGCATCCGGCTGTGGGTCGGCGGCCTGGGCGCTGGCGATCTCAAGATTGGCGGCATAGCCACAGCCAGCGCAGATCGCCAGGGTATCCTCGCCAGCGGTGGAGAGCGCCATATACTCGCGGGCCTCGCGGCCGCCCATCTCGCCGGTCCCGGCCTCGACCGCCACAAAGCGCACGCCACAGCGCTCGAAGATCCGCTCAAAGGCGCCGGCCAGCCGATCGTACATTGCGTCGAGCGCGGCGAAATCGGTGTCGAGCGAATAGGCGTCGAGCATGGTGAACTCGCGCAGCCGCAGCAGCCCGCCGCGCACCCGCAGCTCATCGCGATACTTGGTGTGAATCTGGTAGAGCAGGGCCGGCATCTGGCGATACGACTCGATCTCGCGGCGGGCCAGCTCGGCGACCGCCTCCTCGTGGGTTGGTGCGAAAATCAAGTTTTGCTCGGCCCGATTCTGAAAGCGCAGCATCTGCGGGCCATACTCGGCGTAGCGGCCGGTCTGCTCCCACAAGGTCGCTGACTGCACCACCGGGGTGCGAAACTCCTGGCCGGCGATCCGCGCCAGCTCCGCGTGCATAATCGCCTCGATGTGGCGGGCCACCAGCAGCCCCAGCGGCAGCAGAGCCGCCCCGCCGGCCAGCAGCGGCCGCGCCAGCCCAGCCCGCAGCACCAGCTGGTGCGCAACGTGATCGGCATCGCTCGGCACATCGCGGAGCGTCCGGCCAAGCAGTGATGAGTAACGCATACCTGATTCCTCCACTAAATTTTGGTGCTAAAAATAAAACACCGCCCATGAGCATATCGCTCAAGGACGGATTAGTTCCGTGGTACCACCTTGTTTGGGGCCGGAAAGCCCCCACTCTGCCGCCGCCACCGCAGCGCAGTGAGGGCGCGTCCCGATCACGGGGGACTCAACCGGCACATCTTAGCAAAAGCGCTCCAGGATTTGGCGATCCTGTCAGCTTTCAGTACGACTGCAACTCCGGGGTGGGTTCGACACAGGTCTGCTGATCGAGCTTGCACTATCCTCGACTCGCTGTACGCCCGCCAAGCGTCTACTAGTCCCCATCAACGTTGTTGATTTTTCGATTGCGCAGAATGTACCACGCCCCTGCGCTTACGTCAATCCGCCCAGCGGCCGAAAACGTATAGCAACCATAGCCCTGTTTCCTTCTCACAAGCCCGATTGGCTAGGAGCGACTATGCGTTTGATCTGCTGGTTTCGCCGTGACTTGCGGCTGTACGATAACACGGCTCTGCACTATGCCGTTCAGCAAACCGGCGGCGCGATCGTGCCGGTGTTTATCTTCGACGACGCCATTCTGCAGGACCGCTCGATCGGCCCGGCGATCACCGCCGTGACTCTGGAGATGCTCCAGGCGCTCGATCAGAGCCTGCGGGCGCTTGGCAGCCGCCTGATCGTGCGCCACGGCGACCCGCTGGCCGAGCTGCAAGCGCTCATCCGCACCAGCGCCGCCGACGGCGTGGTCTGGAATCGCGACTACGTGCCCCAGGCGATTCAGCGCGACCGCGCCGTCAAGGCCGCCCTGCGCGCCGCCGGGCAGGTGGCCCGCTCGTTCCACGACGCCGTGCTGGTCGAGCCCGAGGGCCTGCTGACCAAAGCCGCGGCCCAGCCCTACACGGTCTACGGCGCGTACTCCAAGCGCTGGCAGGAGCTGGCCTACCAGCAGGCCGAGCGGGTTGTGCCCGCGCCAGCCGCGCTCCAGCCCGTTCCGGCAGATGTCCCCGCCCAGCCGCTGCCGACGCTCAGCGATCTCCAGATGACGCTGCAGCAAACCCTGCCGCCAGCCAGCGAGGCCGAGGCGCTGCGGCTGCTCCAGCACTTTTTCGATCGCCGCCAGCGCCCCTCGGTGATCACCTACGCGACCGCCCGCGACGATCCCGCCAGCGCCGGAACCTCCAACCTCTCGATGCACCTGCGCATGGGCACGATCTCGCCGCGCACCTGTCTGGCGGCGGCGCTGGACGCGCTGACCGCGCCGCTGACCGAGCGCGAGCGCAGCGGGGTGGACACATGGCTGAGCGAGCTGGCCTGGCGCGACTTCTACACCCAGCTGGCCTTCCACGCTCCCCACGTTCTGACCGGGCCGTACGATCCCCGCTACAGCGATCTGCGCTGGCGCAACGATCCGGCCGAGTTCGCCGCCTGGTGCGCCGGGCGGACCGGCTACCCGATTGTTGATGCCGGCCAGCGCCAGCTCAACCAGGAGGCATGGATGCACAACCGGGTGCGGATGATCAGCGCCTCGTTTTTGGTCAAAAATCTTCTGGTCGACTGGCGCTGGGGCGCCGAGTACTTTATGCAGCAGCTCCGCGACGGCGATCTCGCTGCCAACACCGGGGGCTGGCAGTGGGCGGCGGGCACCGGCGGGCCATCGGCGCAGCCCTACTTCCGCATCCTCAACCCGATCACCCAGAGCGCCCGCCACGATCCGACCGGCGCCTACATTCGGCGCTATCTGCCGGAGCTGGCCCGCGTCCCCGACCGCTACATTCACGCCCCCTGGACGCTGCCGCGCACCGTGCAGACGCAGATCGGCTGTCTCATCGGCGAGCACTATCCAGCCCCGCTGGTCGATCACGCCATGGCCCGCGATCGGGCGCTGGCGGTGTATCGCGCCGTGCGCCCCGACCGCGCTGCCGACGAAGCCTGAGCGGCGCGAAATCCACCAAGTTCGTTTCTGCGAGTATAATAATCCGCATCGCCGCAGCAGCCGACAGCGGCTGTTGTGGCATCTTTATGTAACTTCAAAGCGAGATCTTCATGAAACAGTGGCAGAATCCACGCACACTTGGCCTCGGGGCGCTCGGGGCGTTTATCCTTGGAGTTGGCTTGCTCTACGCCGGATTTTTCAAGCTGGCGCCGCTGGCCCTGCTTTTGTTCGTGCTGCTGACCGTCTTAAGCACCATCGCCCTGTCGGCCGCCGATATTCAGCAGATCAGCGCCCGCCGGAATGCGCTAACAGCAGCATCTGAGGAACACAAGCCTCGTTAAGAATGGGGGTTTTATGGCTTCAGTTAGACCAATCAATATTTCACGGCTTCCGCCACGCCGAGCTATGTTGCTCCAAAAAATTTTGTTTATCTGGCTGTGGATTTCTGTCCCTATGCTTGCAGCGCTGGCGATTGCAACGATTTTGCTAGGGTTCCCCTATCAGCTCGTTGCAATAGCGGTAAGCACTATTTTGCTTAGTGCATGTCTGGTGTGGACCCGCAGAAACATCAATAACGTCTATTTCACCCAAAGCATTCTGGGTTTAGTTCTGGTCTTATTGATTATCTCCAGCGGGGTTGCACTCTTATTTCCCAATGGGGTTAACGCGCTGCTGCTTTCAATCATCATCAGCCTATTGATCCTAAGCCTGGCCGGAATGTCCAGAGCCATCCCGTGGATGACAGGATTGGGTGCGGTTGTTCTACTGATATTATCTCTAGTTGAACAGTTTGGGCTAGCTGAACCCTGGAACATACAAGCCAATACCATCACAAAAATGTTCATTCCCTCCTTACTCTTAGTTGGGTTAATTATTCTTGGGATGTTTATCTACCTCCTCAATGACAGCCTCACCCAATCGCTTCACGAAGCGGAGGCGCGGGGTGCGGTGGCCGAGGCGGCCCAGGCCGAGCAGGCCGTTATACTTCAGCAGGTCCAGGCGCAGAGCCTCGAACAGTCCCGGCTGCTGGAGCTGGTCCACGACCTTGAGACGCCGGTGATCCCGGTCATGGATGGCGTGCTGGTGCTGCCGCTGGTTGGGCATCTGGATACCGCCCGCCTGACCAATCTGAGCCAGCGGTTGCTCGAGCGGGTCGCCGCTGAACGGGCGCATACGGTGCTGCTCGACCTGACTGCGGTGGCCATTATCGATACGGCCACTGCCAATCACGTATTGCAGCTGACCAAAGGGGTGCGCCTGCTGGGCGCCGAATGTATCCTAACCGGCATCCGCGCCGAGGTCGCCCAGACCCTGGTCGCCCTCGGCGTCACCTGGGACACGGTGCCCACGGCGGCCTCGCTGCGTGATGGCCTGGCGCAGCTCCATGAGCGCGCCGAATAGCAAGATGGTGGATCGAAGCGATGGTTTTTGACGATACTGATTTCTCACCGAATCCCATTGAGCAGGCCCGCCGGGCCGCCGCGGGCCGCTATATCGATCTGACCAGCAGCAATCCCACCCAGCAGGGGCTGCTGTTTCCGCCTGCTGTGCTCAGCCAGGCTGCCGCAGAGTATTGGAGCACCCGAACCTATACCCCGCAGGCTCGCGGCGCCCTAGCGGCCCGCCAGGCGGTTGCTAGATATTACGCCGCGCGAACCCCAGCGCTCCAGCTCGACCCAGATGCTATTTTCCTGACCGCCAGCACCAGCGAGGCCTACTCGCTGCTATTTGCGCTCCTGACGGTGCCTGGCGACAACGTACTTGGCCCAAATGTCACCTATCCCCTGTTTCAATATCTGGCCGATCTCCACCACATCGAGCTGCGCACCTACGACCTCGACCAGGATAACGCCTGGCAGATCGACGCGGACTCGCTGCGATCCGCCGCCGATCAGCGCACCCGTGCGGTCCTGCTAATCTCACCGCACAACCCGACCGGCATGATCGTGCAGCAGCCGATTGCGGCGCTCAGCCAGTTGGGCGTGCCGCTGATCTGCGACGAGGTCTTCGCCCCATTTACCGTCGGGGCGGCCACCGCGCCGCCTCTGGGCACACTGCATCCAGAGCTGCCCGTCTTTCACCTCAACGGCATCTCTAAAATGCTTGCGCTCCCCGACCTCAAGCTCGGCTGGATCGCGCTCAACCCGCCGGCGCTGCAGGCCTACGCCGACCAGCTTGAGCTGATCAACGATACATTTTTAGGCTGCAACAGCCTCATCCA
The DNA here is from genome assembly GCA_034437415.1 of Herpetosiphonaceae bacterium. GTDB lineage: Bacteria > Chloroflexota > Chloroflexia > Chloroflexales > Herpetosiphonaceae > JACCRK01. The sequence continues at coordinate 1,706 of DAOTUS010000064.1, read as the reverse complement.
GGCCATGCTGCCGACGCTGCTGGCCGACGCCGAGCCATTCATCGCCACGATGACCGACCGGGTGCGGGCCAACGTCCAGCACGCCCTGGCCCGCTTCGCCACATGCCCGCGCATCGAGGTCGCGCCGCCTGATGGCGGCTACTATCTGTTCCCGCGCATTCAGGCCTGTTCCGACGATGAAGCCCTGGCGATTGCGCTGATCGAGGCCGGAGTGCTGGTCTACCCAGGCTTCTTCTACGACTACACGGCCGACTGTCGGATTATGATTTCGTGTCTCACCGAGCCGAGCACCTTTGCCGCCGGAATTGAGCGCCTGATCGCCACGCTCAATCACGTTTGACAATCACGCTGCCGTCGGCTATAATGGTCTGCGCTGTCGTATTACGGCAGTCTTTGTATATGTTTACGGGTAGGTACCAGAGCGGTCAAATGGGGCGGACTGTAAATCCGCTGGCTTCGCCTACGGGGGTTCGAATCCCTCCCTACCCACCACTAATTTTTTTACAAATGAATATCGATTATGCGTAACTGTCAACCAAATGCCACCTGTCAAGTGTGTGGGCAACCCTACTGGGTGCAATCCACTCGCCTGGCACAGTCGCGATTTTGTAGCAATGCCTGTAAAAGTGAACATGCACGCGGTAATCTTTCTAAAGAAGAATTATCCGTGTTATATTACGAGCAACGTCTTTCAATGCAACAAATCGCAGACCAAGTTGGCTGTACTGTAAACAAAATTGTATATCGAATGCAACAGTCTGGCCTAGAATGTCGTGATCGCAGCGAAGCCACATACGCGCATTGGAACCCTAATGGTGATCGATTTGCAATTAAAACACCTGAGACTGTTGAAGAAAAGGAATTCCTTGCGCTGGCAATTGGCTTGTATATGGGTGAGGGTACAAAAAAAGGAATATATTCCGTAGCCCTAGCAAATACTAATCCAAAAATCCTTCAAGTCTTTATACGATTTTTGACTGAAGTATGTGGTGTAGATAAAAACAATCTTCAGGCGGCTCTGAATATTTTTGATGATTGTGATGTTGATGAAGCACTACAATGGTGGTCCAAAGAAGTAGATATTCGAGTAGAACAGTTTTTTCGACCTATCATCAGAACAAGTCGTAGTGGTACGTATAAAAATAAAAGCAAATATGGTACACTGACAATTACATTTGGAAATATAAAGCTCAAAAAAGTAATTGATGATTGGTGTAGTGAATATTACCAGCGATTTACTAGTAATTTAGCATAATAAATGCTCCCATAGCTCAGTTGGTACGAGCACCTCTTTGGTAAAGAGGAGGTCACGAGTTCGAGTCTCGTTGGGAGCTCCACATAACTACGTCGCACGAAAACGATCCGCTTTGTTCGGATCGTTTTCATTGAAACCCAAAACCCTAACGGGAATCAGGAGGACAATAACCGACTATGGCCAAGCAAAAATTTGAGCGGAATAAGCCCCACATCAACGTCGGCACCATCGGTCACGTCGACCACGGCAAAACCACCCTCACCGCTGCCATCACCAAAACGATGGCCCTGCGTGGTGGCGGGGAGTTCCGGGCCTTTGACACCATCGACAACGCCCCCGAAGAGCGCGCCCGCGGCATCACGATTTCGATCTCCCACGTCGAGTACGAAACCGCCAACCGCCACTATGCCCACGTCGACTGCCCTGGGCACGCCGACTACATCAAAAACAT
>DAOTUS010000063.1:0-12706 GCA_034437415.1 Herpetosiphonaceae bacterium | reverse complement strand
ATCTGGCGGACTTCCTCGGTCAGGCGCTCGCGCAGGGTGCGGTCGAGCGACCCCAGCGGCTCGTCGAGCATCAGCAGCCGTGGCCCCGGCGCCAGCGAGCGTGCCAGCGCCACCCGCTGGCGCTCGCCGCCGGATAGCTCAAAAATGCTGCGCCCGCCATAGCCAGGCAGCCCGACAACCTCAAGCATTGTGGCGACCCGCTCGGCGATCTGCGCCCGTGGCAGGCGCTGCATCCGCAGGCCAAAGGCGATATTCTCGGCCACGCTGCGGTGCGGAAACAGCGCCCAGTCCTGAAACATCAGGCCAAAGCCGCGCTCGTGCACCGGCTGGCTGAGCAGCGGCGCGCCAGCAAACATCAGCGCGCCAGCATCAGCCGACTCCAGCCCGGCGATAATCCGCAGCAGGGTGGATTTGCCACAGCCGCTTGGCCCCAGCAGCGCAACGATCTCGCCGGGGGCCACCTCGAACGATACGCCACGGAGCACAGGCTGCGCACCGAAGTTTTTCCAGATATTGGTCGCCTGCAAAAGTGGCGCGGGCTGGATCATATTTTTTTGCCTTTCAACATAAGCACCAGGGCCGCCAGCGCCACCAGCAGCACCGCCAGAGCAAAGAGCCAGATCCGCCCTGCATTATTGGTGCCAGTGTTGGGCAGCCCAATTGGAATGGCGCCGCCAGCCACCGCCGTCGCGCTGGCGGTCGGGGTGGCCGCGCTGGTGGGCTGCTCGGCTGGCGCTGGCGGCGCTTCCGCCGGGGTGCCGGTTGGCGTGAACGTCGGCAGCGCCGCCGGGGTCTCGGTTGGCTCGACCGGCTGGGGCACGCGGGTTGGGCGTGGCGTTGGCGTCGCCGTCGGCGCGGGCAAAATCCGAATCGGCACCTCAGCGGCGGCTGGCTCGAGATCGTTGCCGTAGCTATCGCTGGCGCCCATCACCTCAGCCTGGTTCAGGGTCTGGCTGATATCGGTCAGGGCCGTAAACACGACGGTCATCTGCACGGTCTGCTGCGGGGTCAGAATGCTGACCAGCGGCGCCCGCAGCGCATTATCCCAGACAAGCAGCCCGCTTTCAACCCGGTCAGGCGCCGGGATCGCAGAGATGAACTGGAGGGCGGCGGGATCGAAGCGGTCGTTGATCGGCAGCGCCACCACGTCGGCCATCCCGTCGTTGCGGATGGTCAGATTAAACGTAATCTGCTGCCCGGCAATTGGTGGTACAGTGAGGTCAAGCGTTTTCGTCAGCGGGGTTTTCCCGCCAACCGCCTCATTATCGACATTGCTGCTGCCATCGCCGACCTGGTTGCCAAGCGAATCGTAGGCGTCGTGGGTCTCGGCGCGGTTGACGACTCGCGGCGAGGGGTGCTCGGCAATAAAGCGGGTGATAATCACCACCGAAGCCCCTGGGGCAAGTGGCCCCGTACTTGCTAGTACGTTATTCCAGCTAATCACGCCCGTCGCGGCGATGTGGGTATTCTGGGCCGGATTGGCATCGACAAAGCGCAGCACCGTCTGATCGTACATATCGATCATCGGCAGCGTGATGACGGTGGTGTTCCAGTTATTGGTGATAGTGATCGCGAAGGTCAGGGTTTCGCCAACCTGCACGACGTTGCTGTTCTTCATCAGCTTTTTTTCCAGGGTCAGGGCATTCGACTGGGCCGCCGCCGGGGCTGGGCTTTTGGCGACCAACAAGAGCATAACCAAAATAGCAAATGCACTCAGTACGCCAAGCGGCATGAGGACGTTCCAGCGCGAACGAACGCTCATTAGGTAGCTCCTTAGGATTTATTAAAAATAATTAACGTGATGGTACACGCTGGAGTCCAATGCGTCAACCGTCCATCCAATCTTGATCTCTAGACACCTTGAGGGACGAATTTCATGCGTCAGCGTAGCTCTTTAATTTGGAAATGGATTCTGCATCTGCCGCGGCTGGTGCTGGCGGTGCTGCTGGCCCAGGTTAGCCTGATGGTTGGCCTGTTCGCCTACGCCAAAATTCGCAAGCGCGCGGTCGAGAGCGTCTTCCCGCAGCTGGAGATCCCGCCGACGCCGGTTGGGCAGCACGAGGTGCAGGTATTCGACGACGGCGCCTCGGTGTTCCGCCAGATGCTCGACGATATCGAGCAGGCCCAGCACTCGATCCTGCTGGAAAGCTATATTTTTGAGCGCGACGAGGTTGGGATGGCCTTCAAACGGGCCTTGATCCGCAAAGGTCGCCAGGGCGTCAAGGTCTACATTATCTTTGATGGGATTGGCTCGCTGCACGTGCCAGCCCGCTTCAAAAGCTTTGGGCGGCGCAAGAATATTCGGGTGTTTGAGTTTGGGCGGCTGCACTCACTGCGCTCGTACTTCGATCTCAAGATGTGGGTGCGCACGCATCGTAAAATCCTGGTCGTCGATGGCGAAAAAGCCTATCTCGGCGGCATGAACATCGGCCGGCCGTACGCCCGCACCTGGCGCGACACCCATCTCAAAATTGTCGGGCCGATGGCGCGCAACGTCGCCCACGAATTTATCGAGCTGTGGAACGAACACTACGATCGCCACCCGATCCGGCTGGACTACAAGCCCACCACCGATGATCAGATCGGGATCTGCGGCAACGATCCGTTTCGCAACATTCTGCCGATCAAACAGACCTATATTGACGCGATCAACGGCGCCAGCCGCAATATCTACATCACCAACGCCTACTTCCTGCCCGACCAGGAGATCATGAGCGCCTTGATCGGCGCCAGCCAGCGTGGAGTGGACGTTCAAGTGATGGTGCCGGAGATCTCCGACAATATTGTGGTCGACTGGATTACCCGCGGGATGTGCCTGGAGCTGCTGCGCGGCGGCGTGCGGATGTTGCTCTACTGCGGCACGATGCTGCACTCGAAAACGATGACGGTTGACGGCGCGTGGTCAACGGTCGGTAGTGCCAACCTCGACGGCCGCAGCCTCACCGCCAACTACGAGATCAACGCCACCATTATCGACGAGGCCTTCGCCCGCCAGATGGAGGCGATGTACCTCAACGACCGCTCGCAGAGCCGCGAGATCTTTGCCGAGACCTGGGCCAGCCGCAATATGCTCCAGCAGTTTGGCGAGTGGTCGCTGCGCCCGCTGCGGGGTATTTTCTAGACCTCACCCCGTCCGCTTGCGGACACCCCTCTCCATTGCGATGGAGAGGGGAAGTTGCGATTCTGCGGTATTTAAACGATACTGGGATGATGATCCAAATATCTTCGTGATTCTTCGTCGGGTACCCGCGTGGGGGTGGCGTGGATCATAACGATATTGACGCTCCCCCCTAATCCCTCTCCCCTGGCGCTAGCGCGTATCCCACTTGAAGTAGCGAATCGCCAGCCCGGTCATCGCGACCAGCCAGAAAGCCTGCACGCCGAAGTTGACGATGGGCGCATTGATTGGCGGCGCGCCGATCATCGTCTGCTTCAGGGCATCGACGGTGTAGGTCAGCGGCAGCGCCTTGATAATCGGCTGGATCAGGGTGGGCAGCCCGCTAATCGGAAAGAAAATGCCGGTCAGAAACAGCATTGGGAAGTTGACCAAGTTGGTGATGGCGTTGCCACTCTCCTCGGTCTTGGAGATCGCGGCGATGAAAAAGCCGATGGCGATAAACATCAGCGAGCCAAGCATCATCCAGCCGACCAGCGCGAACCAGTTGCCGACCATCGACACATCGAACACGACTATCCCAACTCCGACAATAATCGCCATCTGCACCAGCGCAATCGTCAGGCGCAGAGCCACATAGGCGACCAGCAGCGTCGAGCGCGGCAGCGGCGTGGCGCCCAGGCGCTTCAAGACCCCCTGGGTGCGCAGCGCGATCAGCGGCTGGGCGGTGGCGAACAGGCCAAGCTGCATAATGCTCATCGCCAGAATGCCCGGAATCAGGTAGTCGATTGCCTTGAGGCTAGCGGCCAGCACTGGCCTGACCGCCACATTCAGGGTTGGCTGCACCTGGCCAGCCACCGGGTCGGCCTGCTTGACCACGCTCTCCAGCACGCCCTGAATAAATGGCGCAAACACCTGGCTGGACTGATCGACCTGGAGCTGGATGTCGGTTGGCTGGCCGGCGGCGGCGGCGTCACTGGTGCCAGCCGGAATGATCACGAGCGCCTGAATGTCGCCCTTCTGCAGCTTATCCGCCAGATCGGCCTGGCTGCCGCGCTCGAATGTCAGCTTCTCAAACGGATTGTTTTTCACATCCTGGCCGGGCTGGCCGGCGGGTAGCGCCTCGAGGACGGCCGCGATCTGCCCGCCGACCGGGCCTTGGTCCTCCAGCACAATCCCGACGGTGTCGTCGAACTTGCCAGGGTTGCGAAACAGCATCCCAAACAGCAGGATAAACAGAACTGGAAAGGCCACCGTAAAAAACAGGGCCATGCCGTCGCGGGAAAACTCACGTAGATTGGCCAGATACAGCTCTTTTAAGGTTTTCAAGCAATACTCCTCAGCATATAAATCAACCGATTGTAAACGCACAAAAGCAATGAGGAGCGTCGCTGCTCCTCATTGCCTGAATAGATTTTGATTGTTGGTGGCACCTATTCGCTGGGCTGTGGCGTTGGCCGCCAGAGGCTCTGGAACCCATAGCTGAGCATAAGGAAGACGCCGCCAAACCCGATGAACAGCAGAATCCGCCAGATCGCATCAAGATTAACCAGATCGATTAGGAAGAGCTTGAGCACGACCAGCGCGACGGTGCCAATCGCCGCCCACAGGATTTGCCTGCGGTCGTAGCGAAGGCCGATGGCGAACAGGACCAGCGCACACAGCCCCCAACTCATCGTGATGTAGGCGTTGCCGCTGGCGATGCCGCTCCACTCGCGCCAGAGCCACAGCAGTAGCGCCACATATAGCCCCACGCCATAGACCGAGCGCACGAGGCGCTGCGGCTGCACCAGGGCCGCCGCGCCCAGCAAGCCCATTGCGCCAAGCTGCAGCAGCGCCGTCGGGTTAAGAATCGGCAGCTGCTGTGAGGATATCGTGGCGAGCGAGACTAGGAACAGCCCGGCGCAGCCGATGGCGGCGGCGTTGGCCAGCAGCGCATACTCCTCGACCTGCTCCCGTTTCGCCAGCGCAAACAGCCCCAGCCCATTCGCCGCCCAGGCCGCAATCAGCCAGCTGGCGGAGTAGTCGGCCAGCTCGCGCCAGAACCAGGCCAGCAGGGCGACGTGGATCAGCACGCGGTAGACGCGCTTATCGCTGAAGGTTCCGCCAAACCGGCTAACAATCACCGGCAGCGCGTACAGCAGCCCCATCACCACCAGGTCGCTGATGGCGCGCCAGTTGCCCAGCGGCACCTCGCGGTAGGGCAGATCGACCAGCGACCCTGCAAACAGCACGGCCACGCCGCCACAGGCCGCGTGGGCCAGGAACGTCCACTCTTCGTGCTTCAGCCGCAGCGCCAGAACGTGCAGGAGCGCCGCGTAGCCAGCCCAGGCCAGCATCGTCGCATAGCTGGGATAGGCCGCGAGCTCGCGCCAGAGCAGGGCCAGCACCGCCACGTGAATGACCAGGTGATAGAGGCGCCGATCAAGCGCCACCCTAAATCTGGGCGCGACCGCAAACAGGCTGGCCAGCACCGCCAGGTCGGTCAGAGCGCGGGCGTTGAGGAACGCGGTCTGCGTGAGCGTCGGCTCAAGGCGCAGGATAAACCAGCAGGCCAGAATCGTGGCCAGGCCGTGGGCGCCAAAGGTGAACAGCGGATCGTCCAGGCGGCGGGCCAGCAGATGGAGCACGACGGCCTCGGCGGCCAGCGTCCAGAACAGCACATCGCCGTGCAGCAGCAGCGCCAGCCCGACGGTGAGCATGACACTGGCCACCAGCCCCTGCGTGTAGGCCAGCGCACGACCGTTGGCGAGCTGATGGAGCAGCAGCCCAGCGACAGCATAGATAATCGCCCCAATCAGGGCGACAAAGCCCAGGGTTGTCCGATCAAGCGGCCAGATTGCCCCGGAGAACCCTAACAACAGCAGCCCCAGCGTCAGTGAAAGCTGATGGGGCGGGTGGATGAGCCGACTGGCCAGCCGGCTCATCACCAGCTCAAGGCGGCTGGTGGGCTGGGCGGGGTCGGCGGCGCTGGCGGGCGCCTGGCCGAAGGCGCGGGCGACTGGCACGAGCCAGAACAGCAGCCACACAATAATGGCGCCGATCTGGAGCGCCAGACGGTCGTTCTGCGCCAGCTCACTGTTGAACGGCAGCGTGGTGTAGACCTGCTGCAAGATCAGCGCGCCGCCAGCCAGCGTGACCCACAGCAGCGAGCGCCAGCCTTTGAAAAAGTAGATCGCGCTGGTGCCCGCCAGCAGCAGACAGGTGTAGCCGATCAGCCCTGGGAGATTGCTGGACCCGGTGTAGAGCAAAAACGGCGTGGCGAGGCCGCCAAGCGCCGCGATCAGCGCCAGCGCCACCTCGTCCTGCTGGACCCCCAGCGCCAGCCCGAGCAGGGTGGTGCCGACCATCGCGCCAAACGCCAGCGGGAACGGAATCAAGGCGTAGAACTGAAATGCGGCGAAAATGCTGATGTAGAACGTGGCAATGCTGCCGCCAAACATCACCTGGGCGAAGGCCCGGCGCTCGCGCGGCAGGCGCAGCCCGAAGCCCAGCAGGCCAAAGCCGGTCAGCAGGCCCAGGCCGACCCGCAGAGCTGGGGTAATCCAGCCTTTGTCGATCGAGTACTTGAAGAAAAACATAATCCCCAGCAAGAACAGGCCAATCCCAATCTTGTTGAGCCAGTACTCGGTGCTGCGCACAAAATCGCGGGGCGGGCGCGCCGGCGGCGGCGCTGGTGCGACAGGAGCTGGCCGAGCCGACGGGGCGGCGCTTGGCGGCCTGGGTGCTGTGACTGGTGGCCCATAGCCGGGGCTGGCCTGGGCGCTGGCTGGCGTGGGCTGGCGCGGCGGTTGGGTGGCCGCTGGCTGTGGCTGGGTGAGCGACAGCGTGGGGGCTATGGCTGGGGATGGGCGCGCATAGCTCGTGTCGGCCGGAGCGCTGGCTGGCGCGGGCCTGGGTGGCGGCATTGGCGGCGCTGCTGGTGGCGCTGGCAGCGGATAAAACACCTGCAGGCGATTCTGATGCAGGGTATACTGAACGGCGCCAAGGTTGGCCTGGAGATCGGCAACCGTGTGCTCCAGACGATCGATGCGCTGGCGTAGATCTGGTGATTGGTCGGACATGAGCGGCCTCCTGGCGTGAGCAAACGAAGCTCCTTCCAGCGTAGCCGAATCACCACTGGATCCAATGTATCTTTGGGCACATTATGGATAGCTTTCTTCACCGGCATGCTCCTGCCGCCGCCCTCCCAGATTCTCGATTGTTAAGGTGCAGCGCCGGGCTAGCCCGGACCTAGTCGCGGATTCGGCGGCCAGTCAGCTTGAGAAACACATCCTCCAGGGTGGCCATCCGAATGGCAAAGCCTTTCAGCTCGGTGTTGCGCTCCTCGGCCAGGGCCATCAGGGCGTTGGTGGTGCGCGAAACGCCATTCGAGTACAGCGTCGTGATGCCATTCTCGGCCTGGATCGACTCGACAAAGGGCAATCCCTTCAGCTGGTCGGCTGGCAGATGCTCGTTCGTGCTGAACTCCAGCGCCGTCTCGTGGAAATTCTCGCGAATCAGCGTCTGCGGCGGGCCGAGCGCGATCATTTTGCCGTGATCGACGACCGCGACCCGGTCGCACAGGCGCTCGGCCTCCTCCATGTAGTGAGTGGTCATAAACACGGTTTTGCCGCGCTTCTGCAAGTTTGTCACCACATCCCACATCGAGCGGCGCGCCTGCGGATCGAGCCCGGTGGTTGGCTCATCGAGAAACACAATCTCGGGGTCGTTGACCAGCGCTAGCGCCACCGCCAGCCGCTGCTTCTGGCCACCTGAGAGGTTTTTCGAAATCGTGTCGGCCTTTTCCTCCAGGTTGACCACGCTGACCAGCTCGGCAACCGGCAGGGCCTTGGTGTAAAACGAAGCGAACAGTTTCAGAAGTTCGCGAACGGTGAGTTTTTGGTACAATGCGGTGGTCTGGAGTTGAATCCCAATGCGCTGCTTGACGGCATCGGGATTTTTGATCACATCGATCCCCAGCACGGCAATTGTGCCAGTGTCGGGGGTGCGGAGGCCTTCGATCATTTCGGTGGTGGTGCTTTTGCCCGCGCCGTTGGGGCCGAGCATGCCAAACACTTCGCCATCCTTAACTTCAAAACTAATACCATCAACGGCGCGGGTTGCGCCATATGTCTTGACGAGATTGGCCACTTCAATGGCTGCCATTCCTGCTCCTTGTAATCCAGCCGAATGCGCTACGCTGCTGAAAGGTGTTACCCTATTCGTTAGCCAGCGCAGCGCATACGGATGATGTTGGCCACGGGTTCTCCGCTAGCGCTGCGCACATGGGCTGCGCGCATTATCAACCAGAGTGTACCTTAGCAAATAAGCCTTGATTGTGCAATTGGTCTTGCGCTCTAGTCTGGCAATCTTGGGGAAACCTGCTGTGCAAGGAGATAACTATGAGTCATCAACGTCGGATTATCGAACATTATGCCACCGTTCCCGAGGGCAGCGTGTTTGTGCGCCCCGAGGATGTGGTGGCGCTGGTGCGCGCCCGCTCGCTGCGTGCGGATGCTCGAATGCTGGATATCGGCTGTGGGCAGGGGCAGGCCGCGCTGGCGCTCGCCGAGGCCTATCCTCAGTCCGAGATGATTGGGATCGATCTGTCGCCTGAGCAGATCGAGCGCGCTCAGCAGGCCGCGGCGGACAGAGATGTGCGCAACGTGCAGTTTCTGGTCTCCGACTGGCCCAACTTTGCCCTGCCGCCGAGCGGGGTTGATGTGATTCTGGCCACCCAGGTGATCCAGTTTATGCCCGATGAGCACGCGTTCGCCGAATATCTTGGCCAGGGACTGACGAAAGATGGCCACCTGATCCTGCGCTCGGCGTTTTTGCCCGATGAGGAGCCGGGCCGCTCGTTCGTCCAGCAGGTGATGCTGCAGTTTATCGAACATTCGATTCGGTTTTACTCCGAGCGCGATCTGACCGAGCTGCTGCGCGAGGTTGGCCTGGGCCGCTTTCGGATCGACAAAGAAGAGCTGTGGCTCGACGATCTGCCGCCCCGCCGCGTCGCCATCCTGAACCAGGCACTGGCCGCCAGCAATCTGGCCCTCGACGATGTGCAGCCGTGGTTCTGGGCGGGCACGATCTCGGCGGTGCTGCGCTAGGTGGGAGTGCCGGGTGGCGTTAAGAGCGTGAAGTAGGCGCGCAGATTTAGCGCTCTGGAATGGCTAATAGCTATCCCTAGCCCCGGCCCTCCAGCCGCTCTTTGAGGCGCTCCAGCCCCTTGCGGGTGTTGGGGCGCTTGATGATCAGGAAGACGGCGTAGAACAGCACGGCCTGGGGCAGCGACAGCGATGCGCTGATCACGCGCTCGACGTGGCTGCCGCTGGCGGTCGGCTGCACGCTGAACTGGTGCCGATAGGCTCCGGTCAGGTCGCGCACGCTGAAGGCGAACCGCTGGGGCGGCTGCAGCTCGGTCACCTGCAGATCGGCCATGATCGTGCGGCCCTGGGCCTGGGCGGTCGAGCGATACTGGCTGCCAACGGCGACTGGCCCGTCGCTCAAGGCGCGGATCTCAAGCGGATCGGCGGCCCAGTCGCTGTGGCGGGTCAGGTCGGCGATGGCGGCAAAGACGGTTTCTGGCGGGGCGGCGATGGCGATGGCGACGTGGTAGGTTGGCATAACGTTCCTTGGCTGCGCTGGCTATTCGTAGGTGACGAGATCGATGCTGTAGGCCGGGGTGCAGATCGCCCAGGCGGTGCAGGGCTGCCCGCCGATGACGCGCTCGCGGTAGGGTGTGTTGGTGGGAATCCGCAGGACATCGTTGGCGTTCAGGGTGTAGGTCTGGCCGGCCATCTCGACCACGCAGCCGCCCTCGACCACAATCAGCATCTCATCAAACTGATTGCGGCGCAGCGCCTGATCGATGCCCGGCGGCATAAAAATGCGGGCGACACTGACCGCCGACTCAGCGGTCGAGACACGCCCAAAGGCCTCCCAGACCGTCGAGCCGTTGGCGTTGGTGAACTGAGTGGCGGGATCGTAGCGGCGCTGGGTCATCGGGTTTTTCCATAGGCTAGCCCCAACATACTGTTGAGATGATCGAGAAATACTGGAATGTCGAACGGCTTGGCGAGATACACATCGGCGCCAACGGCCGCGCCCTGCTGGTAGTCGGCCTTTTCGGCGCGCACGGTCAGCAGCATTACCGGAATATGATACTGCTGCTTGAGCCGACGGCAAACCTCCCAGCCCTCCATTCCCGGCATATTGATGTCGAGCACAACCGCGTCGGGGTGCTTCGAGGCCGCCTGCTGGAGCGCTTCCATTCCATCACGAGCGGTCGAGACATGATGCCCCTCCAGCACTAAGACCTGCTCGACGAGCCGAACTATGTCAGGGTTATCGTCGACGAGTAGAATATGCATGCCACTCTCCTTTACCTAAAAGCGCAAGCGCAGCCTGCGTTAAATAACTGCTGAGCGGATTATATCCTACTTAGGCTCGTACACAATCCTCCCGGTGGTCCTGAATGGTGAAAATCTGTTAAGAATATGGCGATTTTGGCTAAATCTCGCCTGCCCCGGCTACGGCGCCGCCTGCGCCCAGTCCACCAGCACCCCTAGCTGCCGCCGGTCGGCGGCGGTTCCAGCGGGCTGCCACGGGGTTGAGCGCAGCGTAATCAGCCACTCGGCGGCGCGGGCTGGGAGTGAGATCTGGATGATGCGCCAGGTTGCATCAAGCTCCACCTGCGTACACTGGTCGGCGGCGATACAGACCTCGGTCGCGCCGGGCGGGGCGCTGGCTGGGCGTGGGTCGGCCAGCCGCAGGCGGAGGATGCGGGCCGGGCCGCCGGGGAGCCGCAGCCTGCCAGCGCCGTTGGTCCAGCGCACCTGCGCCCCCAGCAGCTCCTCGGCGGGATACATATTGGCGACCAGCCCCAGATCCAGGCCGTCGCCAACCGCAATGGTTGTGGTCACAGGCTGCACCTGATCGCGCCAGCCCCAGTCGAGCAGCGTCTGCTGATCGGCGTAGGGGTTGGCCCAGGCGTCGCGGGCGGTGGCGGGCTGGCCGACCGCCAGCAGATGAGCGCCGAGGGCCAGGGTCGCCGGCGGGTAGTCCTGCTTGTCGTTGACCGCCGCCAGAAACGCCGCGCTGGCGCTGGCGTTTTTACCCTGCGCGGCCTGGCTGCGGCCGAGGGCGATCCAGCCGTCCGGCGAGGGGGCGATCTCAAGGGCTTGCCCGAGCAGCGCGTCGGCCCGCTGATACTCGCCCGCCGCCAGCGCCCGGCTGGCCTGGGAACGATGCCAGCCACGGGCAAGATTTTGCGCGGCCCAGTCCAGGGGATAGTTGGCCACGATCAGCGCCAGCAGACCGGCGCCCACAGCGGCGGCGGCGAAACGCTGGAGTCGCGGGGTGGCTGATCCGGCCCGCGCCAAGGACTCTCCGGCGTAGATCAGCAGAATCGGCCAGAAGAAATGGCGATAGCGGGCCTCGCCGTGGGTCCACATTGTGCTGCCCGCCACGTAGCCCAGCCACAGCAGGGCCAGCGCCAGCCGTCCATCGCGCTGCGCCCGCCCGATCCCGACCGCCGTCAGCACGAGCAGGCCGACGTACCAGAGATCGTCGAGGATCAGCGCGCTGATGAAGTAGGGCAGCGGCACATCGCTGTAGTAGTTCTGCTGAATAAAGCGGTCCTGAATCGGCTTGATCCGCCAGAGATAGATGGTGTTTGGCCAGGGCTTGCGGAGCAAAATCGTCGGGTCGGCGCTCAGCAGCGCCCGCCCCTGGGCCGAGGCGTAGTCGGCCCGCGCGACCGGGTTGGGGATCGCCGCAAGCGTAGCGTTGATCTGCCCCAGGTCCAGCGGCGGCTCGCTGAAAGCCCAGAGGTTGTAGGCGAAGCCGGTCTCGACCAGAATCGGGGCGCCGTAGGCCCGCCAGTTGCGCAGCGTCCAGGGCGCGATCACCAGCAGACAGGCCAGCAGCAGCCCGGCAATGTGGCCCAGGCCGCGCCGCCCGCGCAGGCGCCAGAGCATCCAGGCGGTCAGAATCGGCAGAAATAGCCAGGGCAGCGAGCGGGTCAGAATGGCCAGGCCGATCACGCCGCCAGCCAGCGCGGCCGCCGACCAGCGCGGCGCCCGCCACCAGCGCAGGAGCAGCAGCAGCGCCAGTGCCCAGAGCACATTCCAGAGGGTTTCGCTCATCCACAGGTTGGCGAAGGTCGCCAGGGTGAGCAGCGTCCCGCCAGCGGCGGCCGTCCACAGCCCGGCCCGCTCGGCGCGGTCGCTGGAGCTGAAGGCCCGCCCGAGCAGCCAGAGCAGATACACGTGCAGGACACTTAACATAACGTTTGGCAGCAGCGCCAGCTGGGCATCGCCGCCGGCCAGCCACAGACACCCGGCCAGGTACAGCGAGTAGAGCGGCGCCCGGAGCCACGGATAGGCAGCATAAAAACGCCACCCGCGCCCGGCCAGCAGATCGCGGGCGACCGCCAGATATTCGTTCTCGTCGTTGCCCGGCAGATGGGTTGGCAGGCTCCAGAGCGCCAGTCGGACGGCCAGCGCCAGCAGGAGAATCCCGGCCAGCGCCAGGCGACCGCGGCGGGTGGTGGGCAGGAGTGGGCGGAACACGCTAGGCTTGATCATTCAACAACAACTCGATCGC